>NZ_BBPH01000024.1 GCF_000787695.1 Paracoccus sp. PAMC 22219
GCAGCAGCCGGTAATAGCCGGGCGGCAGATCGACGCGAATTTCGCGGATCTGCGCCTCGACCAGGTGATAGTTGTCCAGCAACCAGTCGGCGGCGGGCACGGTCGGGCGACCGGCGGCGGCTTCGGCTGCGTTGTCGCGATAGGCCGCGCGCAGGGCGCGGGCGTGTCGGCCAGGCGCCTGTGCAGCGGGGCCGCGCGCGGGGGGCGGGCGGTCACGGTCTGATCGGCGGCCAGCGACCGGGCGTGCTGTTCCAGCCGCTCCAGTCCGAACAGTTCGGCGCGGACGGGTGCCGTGTCCGACCATGGCGGGCGCGGGCCAAGGGCCTTGGGGAACATGCGGTCATCCAGTTCTTGCGTGGCTCAGTCCCGAGGCAGCAGCTCGGCCCTGGCGATGATGTCGTCGATCAGCCGTGCGGCACCCGCATGATCGGGCCCGCCGGTCAGGCGGGCGGCATTGTGGCGCGTGGTCGCCGCGTCCTGCAGCAGGCCCAGGATTTCGGACCGGGGCAGCACGTCGCGGTCATGCAGCGCCAGGATCAAGGCCTCGAACAGGGTCAAGGCGGCCAGCCCGGCGGAATCCATGGCGTGCGTCCTTTCCTTCGGCCTGTCGGGCGCGCTAGGGTGGCGCCGACGCGTGGGTGGACCTTGTCAGGATCCTGCCGGGTGCGGACTGATCGAAAGCAGTCCCGCATCCGATTTTCGCGATTTCGGCAGGAGAGAATGGTACACAGCCCCCTGGACAGCCCGCTGTCGCGCAAGCTTTCGGCCTTTGCCGTGCTGTCTGCGGCCGAACTGGCGGTGCTTGCGGACCTGCACGGGCGCATCAGCGTCGTCGAGGCCGGGCGCGACCTGGTCCATCAGGGCCAGTCCCGTCATGCGGCCTATATCCTGATGTCGGGATGGGTGTGTTCCTACAAGATCCAGCCGGACGGGTCGCGGCAGATCGTCGACATCCAGATCTCGGGCGATTTCCTGGGGCTGCGCAGCGTGCTGCTGCGCACATCGGATCACAGCTTCGAGCCGTTGACCGACATCCGCGTGGCAGAGGTGCTGGCCCCCGACCTGATCGATGCATTCGGTCGCGCGCCCCGCCTGGCGGCCGCGATCCTGTGGGCGGCATCGCGGGACGAGGCGATGGTGGTCGAACACCTGGTCGGCATCGGCCGTCGCGCCGCGGATGTCCGCGTGGCGCATTTCCTGCTGGAACTGGGAACGCGGCTGGCCCTGGTCGGGCGGGGCGACACGGCGGGCTATGACTGTCCGCTGACGCAATATCACCTGGCCGACGCGCTTGGCCTCAGCGCCGTCCACGTCAATCGCATCCTGAGACAGCTGCGCGAGCGTGACCTTGTCGTGTTTCGCGACGGGCGCGTCACCTTCGTGAATTTCGCGGCGCTTGTGGCCTATGCCGGGTTCGACGCCGCCTATCTGGATCAGGCCGGGCCGTTGCTGGCCTGATCGGTCATGTCTTGGGCCATGGACCCGGAGAGGAGGGGTCTTTGGGCGGCATCCCCCCGGGAGGAGGAGAGGAGGATGCCGCCAGTCCCGGACCCAGGGAGGAGGAAAGGGCCGGGAATGCGAATTCCTGGTGTCCCAGGCTTACTGGGCCGAGCCCCATGCCGCTTCGTGCGCCAGGCGGGTGATCATCGAGCGGTTGATGCCCAAATCGTCAAGGTCGCGGGTGGTCAGGGCGTTCAGTTCACGCACGGTCTGGCGGTAGACCGCGCGGCGGGCGCGGTTTTCCTGCATCCGCTGGATCGCGCTCAGCAGGCGGCCACGCAGGCCGGCGTCGGCGGTGGCGTTGTGTGCTTGGGCGATAACAGCCATGGTCGTATCCTTTCGGTTCATCTCGTCTGCGCCGTTCCCGGATTGGCCCGGCGTTTCGTTGAGTTGAAGATGGCGCTATCGGGGCGGTTTCACAACCGGCGGCTTGGCCAATGCTGCTATGCAGCATCGTCATGGATGGGCGGCGTGACGATCTGATCGATCCGTGTGCACGGGTCAGGGACCGGACGCTGAAATCAAACGGGATGCTCAAGCTTTGCCCGGCGCACGGCATCAAAAATGCCGTCCGTTGGCGAAACCATCACGGTTGTGTGGATCAATCCCATTTCGACGGCGTTGGTCATCAGGCTCTGATACCCTCAGCGCACAAGACCTGCACAGCCCGCTCACTCATCGCACAAGGATCAGGAATGCTCTCCCGCCTTCCGCAACGCATCGGCTACAGCCGTTCCGAGACGCTGACCGACCTGATCGTCCACGCCGTCGGTCTGGCGGCTGCCCTGTTGGCGGTGCCGATCCTGATATCGCAGGCGCTGTCCATCGACATGCACGCGCAGGCGGTGGTCGGGGTGTCGCTTTATGGTGCCACGCTGGTGGCGATGATCCTGTGTTCGGCGCTGTACAACATGACCCACCCCGAGGCCTGGACGCCTGTCCTGCGCCGGATGGATCATTCCGCGATCTATTTGAAGATCGCCGGCACATACACGGTGTTCGCGCTTTTGTCGCCCAATGAGACGGGCTGGTTCCTTGCATGGATCTGGGGCTGTGCCGCGCTGGGCGTGGGGCTGCGAAGCATCGCGTCCGACAGATTTCAGGGTGCGGCCATCAGCCTCTATCTGATCATGGGCTGGTCGGGGGCCGTGGCGGGCGGCGCGCTGTTCGGCGGCATGTCCGCGCAGGTCTTCGGGCTGATTGTCAGCGGGGGACTGTTGTACACCGCAGGGTTTGCGTTCTTCATGATGACGCGCCTGCCGTTCCACCGGACGATCTGGCATCTGTTCGTGATCGTGGCCAGCGGGTTTCTGTACGCTGCCGTGACGACGCATGTCGTCGGTCATGCCTAGGTAACCCTGCCTGGTCTTGCCGTTGCCTTCGAACCGACCTGATCGCGGCAAGCGTCCGCATGCCCGGGACCGACCGGGTCGATACGCTGCGACGGCCCCCGGTCTTCTCCCACCGCCTTCACGGTTGACTTCGGGCGGGCCCGGCGGCATTCCGATGATCGATGGTTCCCGTGCCGGCCAAGGCCCCGGCAGGGTGAAAAGGGAACGCGGTGAGGTGTAGCCATCAGGCGCCGAATCCGCGACTGCCCCCGCAACTGTAAGCGGTAGCCGACCCCATGATGCCACTGGCGCCCCTTGTGCGCCGGGAAGGCGGGGAAGGCCGCGATCCGCAAGTCAGGAGACCTGCCATCATGACCTGAACCAACCCGGGCGGGGTGCCCCGGAGAAAGACCGCATGTGCCGACCCAAGGCATCAGTCAAAGCGTGACCGCCAGATGCGGCGGAACCGGGTTCGCGAACCCGGCGACCGCCGATGCGCCTTCCTCAACCCCGTCCTTCGTTTCATGAAGGACGACCATGACGACCAGATTTTTCCTGACGACCGCGATGGCGCTGGGCCTGGGCCACGCGGCCCTTGCCGCGCCGACCGACTATCCTCTGGTGATCGACAATTGCGGGCACACGGTCACCATCGCCGCGCGACCCGACAACGTGGTATCGATCGGCCAATCGACGACCGAGATCCTGTATGCGCTGGGCCAGGCGGACCGGATGGCCGGGACCGCGCTGTGGTTCAACGCGGTGCTGCCCGCATACGCGACTGACGATGCGGCGGTTGAACGGGTCATCGACAACATGCCCAGCTTTGAAGCGGTGGTGAACAAGCGCCCCGGATTCGTGCCGACGATGTTCGAATGGATGATCGGCGAACAGGGCGCAGTCGGCACCCGCCCGCAGTTCGCGGACCTGGGCATCCCGGCCTATGTCATGCCCACGGACTGCCACGGCAAGGACAACACCGTTGGCGCTGACGGCACGCGCCTGGCGCCGTTCGACATCGCGACCCTGTGGGACAGCATCGACCAGATCGCGCAGGTCATGGACGCACAGGACGCAGGCCGGGCGCTGATCGCCGATCTGAAGACGCGCGAGACGGCGGTCGTGGCCCGTGCCCGGGCGATGGACCTGCGGGACGCCTCGGCGGCGGTGTGGTTCTCTTCGGCGGATCTGGGGATGGGCCCGTACATGGCGGGCGGCATGGGCATCCCGGCCTGGATGCTGGACCGCCTAGGCCTGCGCAACGTCGTGACCTCTGACGAGGAATGGCCCACCGTGGGGTGGGAGACGATCGCCCGTGCCGATCCATCGGTCTTGGTGATCGCGCGCATGGACCGCCGCCGCTTTCCCGCCGACGATGTCGAGGCAAAGCTGCGTTTCCTGAAATCGGACCCGGTCACCAGCCGCATGACCGCCGTGCGCCAGGACCGCATCGTGGTCCTGGACGCCGAGGCGATGCACCCCGGCATCCGCATGATCGACGGGCTGGAGGCCTTGGCCGCGGGCATGGACGGGCTGTCCGAATGACCGCCGATATCGGGGTGCCGGTTGCCCGGCGCCCGTCCGTTCCGGTCTGGCTGTGGGTGCCGCTGCTGATCGCGGCGGCCCCCCTGGTCGGCACCGCGATGGGAGAGACGCCGATCCCCCTGGCCACCGTCTGGCAGGCGCTGGCCAACCAGGTGCTGGGCGCGGGATACGCCCTGGACCCGATCGATCAGGGCATCATCTGGGCTTACCGCCTGCCGCGCGCGCTGGTGGCGGGAGCCTGCGGGGCGGGGCTGGCGATATCGGGGCTGGTCCTGCAGACGCTGCTGCGGAACGCCTTGGCCGATCCCTATCTGCTGGGCATCTCGGCCGGGGCATCGACCGGTGCGGTGACGGTCGCGGTGGCGGGGATCGGCGCGGGGTTCGTGCCGATGTCGGCGGGCGCGCTGCTAGGCGCGGTCGCGGCCTTTGGGCTGGTGGTGGGGCTGGCGCGCCTGTCGGGGGCGGCCCGGGCGCACGCGGGGCCGCGCAGATCGTGCTGGCGGGCATCGCCGGGTCGCAACTGTTCAATGCGCTGACCAGCTTCATCATCGCGCGGTCGGCCAATGCCGAACAGGCGCGCGGCATCATGTTCTGGTTGCTGGGCAACCTGTCGGGCGTCCGGTGGGACGATGTCGGCCTGGCGCTGGCCGCCGCGTTGATCGCGGTGGGGGCGGCGCTGTGGCATGTCCGGGCGCTGGACGCGTTCGCCTTTGGCACGGAATCGGCGGCGTCTCTGGGCGTGCCGGTCCGGCGGGTGCAGGCCGTGCTGATCCTGGCGACCGCGGTGGCCACGGCGGTCATGGTGTCGATCACCGGCGCGATCGGCTTTGTCGGGCTGGTCGTTCCGCATGCGGCGCGGTTCCTGGTGGGCACGCGTCACGCGCGGCTGGTGCCGGTCTCGGCGCTGATCGGGATGGTGTTCCTGATCGCCGCCGACGTGATCGCGCGCATGCTGGTGCCGGGCCAGACCCTGCCCATCGGCGTGGTGACCGCGCTGATCGGCGCGCCGGCCTTTGCCGTGATCCTGATCCGCGCACGGTCGGCATCATGACGCTGGCGACGCACGACCTGACCCGCTGCATGCGCGGTCGCGCCCTGGTGGCGGGCGTGAGCATGGAGCTCCGCCCCGGAGAGATGCTGGGCCTGATCGGGCCCAACGGGTCGGGCAAATCCACGCTGCTGCGGATGCTGGCCGGGCTGGTCCGGCCCGACGGCGGCCATGTCGCCCTGGACGGCAAGCCGCTGCGGGCGATGCCTGCGCGCCAGATCGCCCGCCACATCGCCCTGGTCGCCCAAAGCGCCGAGACGTCGGACCGGATCACGGTCCGCGACGCCGTGGCCCTGGGGCGCACCCCGTGGCTGGACGCCTTGCGTCCCTGGTCCCCGGCGGACGAGGCGCATGTGGCGCAGGCGCTGGCGCGGGTCGACATGACGCATTGGCGGGGCGCGACTGGTCCACCCTGTCCGGGGGCGAACGACAGCGCGCCCATATCGCCCGCGCGTTGGCGCAGGCGCCGCAGATCCTGCTGCTGGACGAGCCGACGAACCACCTGGACATCCGCCACCAGCTGTCGATCCTGGATCTGGTCGGCGGTCTGGGCCTGACCACGGTGATCGCGCTGCACGACCTGAACCAGGCGATGCGCTGCGACAGGCTGGCTGTGATGCAGGGCGGGCGGCTGGTGGCCCTGGGCCCGCCCGACCGGGTTCTGACGCCTGACCTGCTGGCGCGGGTCTTTCACGTGCGGGCAAGCACGCTGACCGATCCGCAGGACGGCAGCCGCGTGATGCGGTTTCATCCGGTCGTCTGATGCGATGAGAAGGATTGGAGCGGGTGACGGGAATCGAACCCGTGTCTCTAGCTTGGAAGGCTAGGGTCTTACCATTACACAACACCCGCGCGGGGAACGGTATAGTCCGCCCGCGCGGCGGTTTCAAGCGGTCGCGTCACCGTCGTTGCGCAAAGAACCGCCGCAGCAGGTCGCGCGATTCCGGCGCGGCCAGACCGTCATAGACTTCGGGGCGGTGGTGGCATTGCGCGTGCCGGAATACCTGCGCGCCATGCGCGACGCCCCCCATGCGCGGGTCCGACGCGCCGTAATACAGCCGGGCGATCCGCGCGGCCGAAATGGCGGCAGCACACATCGGGCAGGGCTCCAGCGTGACCCACAGGTCGTGGCCGGGCAGGCGTTCGGACCCCAGGGCCGCGCAGGCGGCGCGGATGGCCAGGATTTCCGCATGGGCGGTGGGGTCCGACAACTCGCGCGTGCGGTTGCCCGCGGCGGCCACCACGCGGCCCTGCGGGTCGGTCACGACGGCGCCCACCGGCACCTCTCCGCGCAGGGCGGCGTCGCGGGCCTGGGACAGGGCTAGCGCCATATGGGTGGTGAAGGGGACCATGACCGTCTTGTCGCAATCCCGCGCGCGGCGCGCAAGCCGGGGAAAGAAACGCTTTCCACAAGGCCCGCTTGGGCGTATGCACCCCTCTTTGCCCCGCAGAGATGCGAAGGAGACGCGCATGACCGACGAACAGATTCCCGACCGCAAGGCCCCCCAGATCGCGCCGCGCACCGAGGCCGACCGCATCGCCAAGGTGATGGCGCGCGCCGGTGTCGCCAGCAGGCGCGAGGCCGAGCGGATGATCGTCGAGGGCCGCGTCAGCGTGAACGGCAAGAAGATCGACAGCCCCGCCCTGGACGTGGCGCCGGGCGACCGCATCACCGTCGACGGCAAGAAGCTGGAGGAGCCGCAGGAGACGCGGCTGTGGCTGTACTACAAGCCCCTGGGCCTGATCACGTCGGAAAACGACGAGCTGGGCCGCCAGACGGTGTTCGACGCCCTGCCGCGCGACATGCCCCGCGTGATGACCATCGGCCGCCTTGACCTGAACTCCGAAGGTCTGCTGCTGCTGACCAATGACGGAGAGCTGAAGCGCCGGCTGGAGCTGCCCGCGACGGGCTGGCTGCGGCGGTATCGCGTGCGGGTGAACGGCACGCCCTCGGACATGACCTTCGACCCGCTGCGTCGCGGCGTGACCATCGAGGGCGAGGATTTCTCTCCCATGGAGATCAAGCTGGACAGCCAGCAGGGCGCGAATGCCTGGATCAGCGTCGGCATCCGCGAGGGCAAGAACCGAGAGATCCGCCGCGCGATGGCCCATGTGGGCCTGCAGGTGAACCGCCTGATCCGCATCGGTTACGGTCCCTTCAAGCTGACCGGCATGGACAAGAACCAGGTGACCGAGGTCAAGCGCAAGGTCCTGCGCGACCAGCTGGGCGGCCTGCTGACCGGAGAGGTAGAGGACAAGCCGCGCGAGATGCGCCCCCGTGGTGCCGCCGGCGAACGCGCTGCCCGGTCCGAGGGTGGCGATGCCGGCCCGCGCCGTTTCGGCCCCAAGCCCGGCTTCGGCGGCAAACCCGAAGGTCGCGGTTTTGGCGACCGCCCGCGCGACGGACAGGGCGACCGCCCGGCCCGCAGCTGGGGCGCCAAGCCCGCCGGCACCGACGGCGCGCGCCCGCGGGGCGCTGACGCGCCTGGCGGTTTCGGCGACCGCCCGCGGCCAGCAGGTGACAAGCCGCGCTGGAAGAAGTCCGGCCCCGGCGAAGGTGGCGGCCGCACGTCCGGTCCCGGCGACGATTCCCGTCCCGCCCGCTTTTCCGGCAAGCCCGGAGAGGCGCGCAAACCCTATGGCGCACCGCGCGGTGAGGGGGCCGAAGGCCGCAAGCCGTTTGGCGGTCCGCGCCCCGAAGGCAAGCCCTTCGGCAAGCCCCGCGCTGATGGCGACCGCAAACCCTATGGCGCACCTCGCGGTGAGGGGGGCCGAAGGGCGCAAGCCGTTCGGCGGTCCGCGTCCCGAGGGCAAGCCTTTTGGCAAGCCGCGCGCCGATGGCGACCGCAAACCGGCAGGCGGCCCACGCGGCGAGGCGGGCGGCAAGTTCCAGGGCAAGCCGCGTCCGGCTGGCGCCAAGCCTTCCGGCGCGCCCCGTGGGGATCGCCCGCAGGGTGGCGGCCGTCCCGGCGGCAAGCCTCGCGGCTGACACCAGACCGGTGCAAGACAAAAGGGCCGCCCGCAAGGGCGGCCCTTTCCGCTGTCGACGGCCTTGCGTCTATTTCGTCAGGATCAGCTTGCCCGCACGGGTGATACGCAGCTGATAGACCTGCTCGTCCAGGACGATCAGCGCCTGGTTGCCGCCCTGGGTCAGGGCGGTGGCGTCATGCTGCGGCATCCGGGCCAGGATGGCGGTGCCGGGGCGGGTGAAATCGGCGGGGCGCGTTGCGGTCATGGTCAGCCTCATGCTGGGACAGTGATGATGCCCAATGCTGACAAATTCATTCAGGTTTGTCAAAGTAAAATAGTCAGGAATCTGCAAGGCCGGTCATTGGCGTGCCAGACGTCGGTCCGGGCCGCCGGTTCGGCGACCCGGGAAGGGATCATTCCGCGCCCAAACAGTCGACGATGGTGTCGGTCATCTGGGTCAGCAGAACCTCGTACTGACCCGCGCCGGGGGGCAGCATGCCGCCTTCGGGGCTCAACTCGCCGCCGGTGCGGATGTCGCTGCCTTCGGTCACGGTGTCGATCAGGCCGGCGTCATGGGCGTATTCCGGAAAGGCGCAGACCGCCCCGGTGTCCGCGATCTGGGTGCGGATCTGATCGATGCGTGCCGCCGACGGGGTCGAGGCATCGCCAAGCGACACCGCGATTGCAGGCTGCAGGCCGAAATGGTCGGTGAAATGGCCGTAGGCGTCGTGGAACACGACAAACCGGTCCTGGGCATGCGGGGCCAGGCGTTCGCGCAGCTGGTCGTCCAGGGCAGCGATGCGTTCGGCCGCCGCGTCCGCGTTCGCACGATAGGTGTCGGCATTGTCGGGGTCCTGTTCGGACAGCGTCGCGGCGATGGCGTCCAGCCAAGGGGCCGCGTTGGCCGGATTCAGCCAGGCATGCGGATCGGTGCCGGTATGGACATGGTCATGCCCCGCATGGTCGCCGTGGTCGTGGTCGTGGTCG
>NZ_BBPH01000023.1 GCF_000787695.1 Paracoccus sp. PAMC 22219
CCCCCGGCCGTCGCGGGACGCAATCACTCGGCGGCTTGCTTGACCGCGGTTTCAGAGCCGACCTTCATGCGAAAGCCGCGCTCCAGCTGGTCGAAGGGCGCCACCGGATAGTCGCCCGAAAAACAGGCGTCGCAATAGCGTGGCGCCTGCGGGTCGCGGCCCGCGGCCTCGCCCGCCGCCCGATAAAGCCCGTCCAGCGACACGAACGACAGGCTGTCCACGCCGATCCATTCGCGCATCTGTTCGGGCGACATGTTCGCCGCCAGCAACTTGTCGCGGTCGGGCGTGTCGACGCCATAGAAGCACGGCCAGGCGGTGGGCGGAGAGGCGATCCGGAAATGCACCTCGGCCGCGCCCGCGTCGATGATCATGTCCTTGATCTTGCGGCTGGTCGTGCCACGCACCACGCTGTCGTCGACCAGCACGACCCGCTTGCCGCGGATCAGGGCGCGGTTCACGTTCAGCTTCAGCCGGACGCCCATGTTCCGGATCTGGTCGGTCGGCTCGATGAAGGTGCGGCCCATGTACTGGTTGCGGATGATTCCCATTCCATAGGGAATGCCCGATTCCTGCGCATAGCCGATGGCGGCCGGCGTTCCGCTGTCCGGGACCGGGCAGACCAGGTCGGCCTCAACCGGCGCCTCGCGGGCCAGTTCCACGCCGATCTGGCGGCGGGTCTCATAGACGGACCGCCCGCCGATGATCGAATCGGGGCGCGAGAAATACACGTGTTCGAAGATGCAGAACCGACCGGTCGACGGGCCAAAGGGGCGCGACGATTCGATCTGGCCCTTGGAGATGACGACCATCTCTCCGGGCTCGACCTCGCGCAGGAACTCGGCGCCGATGATGTCCAGCGCGCAGGTCTCGGAGGCCAGGACGTAGCCGTCCTCACCCACCTTGCCCAGCACCAGCGGGCGCACGCCCAGAGCGTCGCGGACGCCGATCAGCTTGGTCCGGGTCATGGCGATGACCGAAAACGCGCCCTCGACCCGACGCAGCGCGTCCTTCATTCGTTCCGGGATGTTGCGCTGGATGGACCGGGCCATCAGGTGGATGATGCATTCGCTGTCCGACGACGACTGGAAGATCGATCCACGCTCGATCAGTTCGCGGCGCAGGGCGGCGGCGTTCGTGATGTTGCCGTTATGGGCGATCGCGCAGCCGCCCATGTGGAATTCACCGAAGAAGGGCTGCACGTCGCGGATCGCGGTGTTGGCCTTGGTCCCGGCGGTCGAATAGCGGACATGGCCGATGGCCAGCTGGCCCGGCAGCGTCGCCATCAGTTCGGGTTTGGTGAAATTGTCGCGGACATAGCCGAAACGGTGGGCGCTGTTGAAGCCGAAGTCGGGATGGTGGGCGACGATCCCGCCCGCCTCCTGTCCGCGGTGCTGCAGCGCGTGCAGCCCCAGGGCCACGAAGTTCGAGGCATCGACCACGCCGATCGCGCCGAAGATGCCGCACTCTTCGTGCAGACGGTCCGAATCGAACGGATGGGCCATGAAAGGTTGCATCGCGCGGGCCTCGATATGTCGTGGTGCTGTGGGGGACATGTAGTGCCGGTGGCCGACAAAGTCACGCCCCCGCGGTTCCGCGGGGGCGCTTTTTCGTCATCTGCCTGTCATGGACGATCAGTTCGTGGCGGGCGCTTCGGTCGTCACGGGGGTGCCGGTCGCGGTGCAGCCCATGACCATCTGCTCATAGCGGGTCACGATCCAGCCCGGCGCGTCGGCGGGGATCTGGTCGTCCATCTGGCCGCGCATGCGTTCGAAGACCTGCGCCGAACGCGAATTCTCGACCATGGGGACGTCCTGGGTGGTCATCACGCGGTCGTAGACGATGAAGGCGATGGCCACCAGCAGGATGCCGCGCGCCACGCCGAACAGGAAGCCCATGCCCTGATCCACGCCGCCCAGGGCGGAGCGCTGCACCACCGAGGAGAACAGCGGCGTGATGATCGAGAAGATCACCAGCGCCAGCGCAAACACGACCGCAAAGGCCGCGATGGTCGCCAGTTCGCAGCTGTCGCCCATGAAGCGGTCCAGCACCGGCAGCTGCGCCACCATCGGCCGCACCGTCGGCGCGAACAGGAAGGCCAGCACGGCCGCCCCGATCCAGCCCAGGATCGCCAGCGATTCGCGTACGAAGCCGCGCGACCATGCCAGAATGGCCGACAGGATGACGACGGCCGCCACCACTGCATCAATGATCGTAAATCCGTCCATAAAACCGCCCCTTGCGCCGGTTGTCGTTCAGTATCAGGCGGTTCAGCCGGCGCCGAAGACCTCGCCCACAAATGCGGTCAGATCGGTGATGCGCCGAAGCGCCATTCCCGACTGGCCCTCGACCTTGGAGGCGTCGGGCAGGATAGCCTGTGAAAAACCAAGTTTCCGCGCCTCTTTCAACCTGTTTTCGGTCTGCGACACGGGCCGCAGGGCGCCGGACAGGCTGATTTCCCCGAAAAGCACGGCCTCGGGGGGCAGGGGATTGTCCTCGCGCGCCGACAGAAGCGCGCCGGCGATGGCCAGGTCGGCGGCCGGTTCCGAAACCTTCATGCCGCCCGCCACATTGAGGAACACGTCCAGCCCCGCAAAGGGGATGCCGCAGCGCGCCTCGAGGACCGCCAGGATGGTGCTGACCCGACCACTGTCCAGGCCCACCACCGTGCGGCGGGGGCTGGCCAGCGTCGATGGCGCGACGAGGGCCTGAACCTCCGTCAGGACGGGGCGTGTGCCCTCGATGCCCGCGAACACGGCGCTGCCGGCGATGGGCTGTCCGCGTTCCGACAGGAACAGGGCCGAGGGGTTCGCGACCTCGGCCAGGCCGCTGCCTGTCATCTCGAACACGCCGATTTCGCCCGATGGGCCAAAGCGGTTCTTGACGCTGCGCAGGATGCGGAACTGGTGGCCGCGTTCGCCTTCGAAATACAGCACGCAATCGACCATGTGCTCGACCACGCGGGGGCCGGCGATCTGACCGTCCTTGGTGACATGGCCCACCAGGATCACGGCGACGCCGCGTTTCTTGGCGAAGGTCACAAGCTCGTGCGCGGCGGCGCGGACCTGGGCCACGCTGCCGGGCGCGGCCTCGACCGTGTCGGACCACAGCGTCTGGATCGAATCGATCACCGCCACGTCGGGGCGTTCGGCGTCCAGCGTGGTCAGGATATTGCGAAGGTTCGTTTCCGCACCAAGGCGCATCGGCGCGTCGGCCAGTCCCAGACGGACCGCACGCATGCGGACCTGGGCGCTGGCTTCCTCTCCGGAAAAATAGATCGCCTGATAGTTGGCGCGCGAAAAGGCCGCCGCCGCCTGCAGCAGGATGGTCGATTTGCCGATGCCCGGATCGCCGCCGACCAGCAGCGCCGAACCGGGCACCAGGCCCCCGCCCAGCACGCGGTCCAGCTCCTCGATCCCCGACAGGAAACGCGGCGGCGGCGGTTCGCTGGTCGACAGGCCCGACAGGGGCACGGCCTGTCCCTTGGCGGCACCCAGGCCGCGGCCGGGGCCCTGGGACAGGGGCGCTTCCTCGATGATGGTGTTCCATGCGCCGCAGGCGTCGCAGCGCCCGGCCCATTTCTTGTGGGCGGCGCCGCAGGCGGTGCAGGTGAAGGCTGTGGTCGCTTTTGCCATGCCCCCATGTCGCATCGAGGGACGGGCGTCGCAAGGTGGGTATTCGCGAGAATGCAAGGCATTCACGCCTTTGTCGGCTTGAATTCCGGGGGTGGCGGGGGCAGGGTCCGGGCGGAAATTCAGGGGCTTGGACCATGGCGATAGGCTTTTCGCGTTTCGAATTCATGATCGCCTGGCGATACCTGCGGGCGCGGCGCGCCGAGGGCGGGGTCAGCGTCATGACCTGGATCAGCCTGATCGGCATCGCCCTGGGCGTGATGGCGCTGATCGCCACGCTGGCCGTGCGCGCGGGGTTCCGGGCCGAGTTCGTGGACACGATCCTGGGCGCCAATGCGCATACCACGGTCTATGTCAGCCCCCAGACGATCACCAACGAGTTCACCGACGACGTCTATGTCGTGCCGGGGCGGATCACCGATTACGAGGCGATGGCCGCGCGGCTGGCCGAGGTTCCGGGCGTCACCCGCACCGCGGCGATCATCAAGGGCCAGGTCATGGCCAGCGCCAACGATTCCTCCAATGTGGCCGAGGTGTTCGGCGTGACGCAGGCGGATCTGGAGGCGATGCCCCGCATCGTCGACCCCGCCACGTCCGAGGGCGAGTTGGCGCGGTTCGATCAGGGCATTGCCATCGGGTCGGGCATCGCCCGGGAGCTGGGCGTGGGCGTGGGCGACCGCATCCGCCTGATCGCCCCGGAAGGGGCGCGCACCGCCATCGGCACCACGCCGCGGGTGAACGCTTATGAGGTCACCTATATCTTCAGCGCGGGGCGGTACGACATCGACCGCACGCGCGTCTACATGCCCCTGGCCGAGGCGCAGTCCTATTTCAACCGCGAGGGCGTCGCCGACGAGATCGAGGTCTTTGTCGACGACCCCGAACGCGTGGACGAATGGACGCTGCCCCTGATGCAGGCCGCCGGAGAGGGCGCCCAGACCTGGTCCTGGCGCGACAGTTCGGGGTCGTTCCTGTCGGCCCTGGACATGGAGGATGACGTGATGTTCGTGATCCTGTCGGTGCTGGTGCTGATCGCGTCGATGAACATCACGTCGGGCCTGATCATGCTGGTCAAGAACAAGGGCCGCGACATCGGCATCCTGCGCACGATGGGCCTGACCGAGGGGTCGATCCTGCGCGTCTTCTTCCTGTGCGGGGCGTTCACCGGGATCATCGGGACGATCGCGGGGGTGGTGCTGGGCGTATTGCTGGCGCTGAACGTCGACAACATCATGGCAGCGCTGAACGCGCTGACCGGGGGCGGCGCGTGGCAGCCCGAGGTGCGCGGCATCTATCGCCTGCCCGCCGATCTGCGGGCCTGGGACATCTTCCGCGCGGTGGCGCTGTCGCTGACGCTGTCCTTTGTCGTAACCATTTTCCCCGCGCGCCGCGCCGCGCGCATGAACCCGGTGGAGGCGCTGCGCTATGAGTGACGTGTTGCGGCTGGAGGGCGTGGGCAAGACCTATGCCAAGGACGGCCCCGCGCCGGTGACGGTGCTGGACGGCCTGGACCTGAGCGTCGCGCGCGGAGAGGTCGTGGCGCTGGTGGCCCCCTCGGGGGCCGGGAAATCGACGCTGCTGCACATCGCGGGGCTGCTGGACACGCCCGATACCGGGCGGGTGTGGTTGGCGGGTCGGGACATGACCGGCCTGCCGGACCGCGCGCGGACCGAGGCGCGGCGGCAGGAGCTGGGCTTTGTCTATCAGTTCCACCACCTGCTGCCCGAATTCAGCGCGGCCGAGAACATCGTCCTGCCGCAGCTGGCCAATGGCGTGACGCCGCGCGACGCGCAGGCGCGGGCGGCGGACCTGCTGGACCGCGTGGGCCTGGCGCATCGCGCCGATCACCGCCCCGCGCAGATGTCGGGCGGCGAACAGCAGCGGGTCGCGTTCTGCCGGGCGCTGGCGAACCAGCCGGCGCTGCTGCTGGCGGACGAACCCACGGGGAACCTGGACCCGGAGACGTCGGACCGGGTGTTCGACGTGCTGATGGGGCTGGTGCGCGACACCGGGCTGTCGGCGCTGATCGCCACGCACAACCATGCCTTGGCCGCGCGGATGGACCGCGTGGTGCGCCTGACCGCCGCCTGATCGTTGCGCCGCCCCGCGCGGGGGTGCATGCTGTGCGCAACGACAACAGAACGGGGGCACAGGCGATGCGGGCAGTGATGATGGCAGGGGTGACGGGGCTGGCGCTGGCGGGGCTGGTGGCAGCCTGCGCACCAGAGGCGCAGCCCACGGGTGCGGCGCGCGATTACGCCGATTACTGCGCCGCCTGTCACGGGCCGGCCGGGCGCGGCAACGGGCCCGCCGCGGTGGGCATGATGCCCGCGCCCGCGGACCTGACGATGCTGGCCGCGCAGGATGGCGGGGTGTTCCCCAAGACTCGCGTCATGGGCCAGCTGGTAGGCTACACCATGGGTCGCAGCGAATCGCACATGCCGGTGTTCGACGTCCTGCGCGAGGGTCCGGTGGTCATGTATGACGACGGGTCCGGTCAGCGCGTCGCCACGCCCGCGCGGCTGGTGGCTTTGGCCGATTATCTTCAGACCCTGCAGCAGTAAGCCGTGCGCGCGGCGATTGTCGGGCTGGCCTGCGTGCTGGCCGTGCCTGCAGGTGCGGACGGGCTGGAACGGTTCGGGACCACGATGAAATACGCGCTGCCGCTGGCCGCTGCCGTCTGCGCCGCCGATCAGGACCGGCTGGAGGATTTCGCCGTGCGCGGCGTGCTGCAGGCGGCGGTGGTGTTGGGCCTCAAGGCGGTGTTCGACGGATCGGCCCTGGGCACCCGTCCGACCGGAGAGGGGCGGGGCTTTCCATCCGGGCATTCCGCCGCCGCAGGCTTTGGGGCCGCGGACCTTGCCGGCAAATGCTGGGAGGACGAACCGGCCCTGGGCGCCGCGGCCTATGGTGCGGCGGGGCTGACGGCCTTCAGCCGGGTGCAGGCGGGCGAACACACGCCCGAACAGGCGCTGGCCGGCGCGCTGATCGGGATCAGCTTTGGCGCGGCCAGCTTTGGGATCGGGTCCGAAGGGGCCGCGATCAGTTTCGGCCTGCGGTTCTAGCGCAGCACCACGCGCGGGGCGGCGGTCCGCGGGCGACCTCGCCGATGACGGCGGCATCCGCGAAACCGTGGCGCGCAAAGGCCGCACGCACCGCGTCCAGCGCATCCGGCGCGCAGGCGACCATCAGACCGCCGCTGGTCTGCGGATCGGTCAGCAGGGCGCGGTCGGAATCGCCGAACCCCTGCGGCAGGGCCACGCCCTCGCCATAGCTGGTCCAGTTGCGGCCCGACGCGCCGGTCACGTGGCCCGCGGCGATCAAAGCGTCGATGCCGGGCAGACGCGGCACCGACGACCAGTCGATCATCAGATCGCAGCCCGATCCGCGCGCCATCTCCAGCCCGTGACCGCCCAGACCGAAGCCTGTGACATCGGTCATCGCATGGACGCCGTCGATGGCGGCAAGGTCGGGTCCGGGGCGGTTCAGCTTGGTCGTGACCTCAATCATGCGGGCATAGCCGTCGGCGTCCAGCTGGCCCTTTTTCAGCGCGGCCGACATGACGCCCACGCCAAGGGGCTTGCCCAGCACCAGCAGATCGCCGGGTTGCGCGTCGGCGTTGCGTTTCAGCAGGGACGGGTCGATCAGGCCAAGCGCCACAAGGCCATAGATCGGTTCGACCGAATCGATGGTGTGGCCGCCGGCGATGGGAATCCCCGCCTCGCGACAGATGGAGGCGCCGCCATCCAGGATCGCCGCGATGGTCGCGTGGGAAATGGCGTTGATGGGCATGCCCACCACCGCCAGCGCCAGGATGGGCGTCGCCCCCATCGCATAGACGTCGCTGATCGCGTTGGTCGCGGCGATGCGGCCGAAATCATGCGGGTCGTCGACCACGGGCATGAAGAAGTCGGTCGTCGCCACCAGCGCCTGGCGGTCGTTCAGCCGATAGACGGCGGCGTCGTCCGAGGTTTCGATGCCCACCAGCAGTTCGGGCGGGACGGGCAGGGCGGCGCTGCCGCGCAGCAGGCTCGACAGGACGCCCGGCGCGATCTTGCAGCCGCAGCCGCCGCCATGGGCCAGGGATGTCAGGCGCGGTTCTTGCATATCGGTGGCGGTCATGGGGTCTCCTGTCGGTTGGGGGCAGCATAGCGCGGCCGCGGGGATGTTCCAGCGCCCGGTGACTGCAATCTGCTTGCAGGTCAGCGGCACGACGACTAGAACGGCTCAAATTTTCAGGCCGCCGGATCGGTGGCCCTTCTTTCTATGAGGACGATGATGCAGGTCAAGGAAACGCAGAACGACGGTCTTCAGCGCGGGTATCAGTTCACGCTGCCCGCAGCAGACCTGGCCAAAGCCGTCGACGCCAAGCTGAAAGAAGCTCAGCCGGAAGTCGAGATGAAGGGCTTTCGCAAGGGCAAGGTGCCCATGGCGATGCTGAAGAAGCAGTTCGGCCCCCGCATCCTGGGCGAGGCGATGCAGGACGCCATCGACGGCGCGCTGAAGGAACACCTGGAGCAGTCGGGCGATCGCCCCGCCGCCCAGCCCAAGGTCGAGATGGAGAATGGCGAGACCTGGAAAGAGGGCAACGACGTCGTGGTCAACGTGACCTACGAGACGCTGCCCGCGATCCCCGAGGTCGACCTGACCGCGCTGTCGCTGGAAAAGCTGACCGTGCCCGCCGAGGACGCCGCCGTCACCGAGGCGCTGGAGAACCTGGCCAAGTCTTCGCAGTCCTTCGAGGACCGCAAGAAGGGCACCAAGGCCAAGGATGGTGACCAGGTCACCATCGACTTCAAGGGTTTCGTGGACGGCGAAGCGTTTGAAGGCGGCGCGGCCGAGGACTATCCGCTGGTCCTGGGCTCGAACAGCTTCATCCCCGGTTTCGAGGATCAGCTGGTCGGCGTGAAGGCCGGTGAAGAGGTCAAGGTCGAGGTTAAGTTCCCCGAGGAATACGGCGCGCCCCACCTTGCCGGCAAGGACGCCACCTTCGAATGCACCATCAAGGCCGTCAAAGCCCCGAAAGAGGCCGAGATCGACGACGAGCTGGCCAAGAAGTTCGGCGCCGACGACCTGGACGGTCTGAAGAAGCAGATCAGCGAGCGGCTGGAGGCAGAGTATGCCGGCGCCGCGCGTGCGATCATGAAGCGTTCGCTGCTGGATCAGCTGGATGCGGTGGTCAAGTTCGACCTGCCCAAGTCGCTGGTCGAGGCCGAGGCCGCCCAGATCGCTCACCAGCTGTGGCACGAGGAGAACCCCGAGGTTCAGGGCCACAATCACGATGCCATCGAGCCGACCGAAGAGCACAAGTCCCTGGCCGAGCGCCGCGTGCGTCTTGGCCTGCTGCTGGCCGAGATCGGCCAGAAGGCCGAGGTGACCGTGACCGACCAGGAGATGACCCAGGCCGTTCTGCGCGCCGCCCGTCAGTATCCGGGCCAGGAACGCCAGTTCTTCGAGTTCATCCAGTCGAACCAGGCCGCCCAGCAGCAGCTGCGCGCGCCGATCTTCGAGGACAAGGTCGTCGACCTGATCGCCGAGCAGGCCAAGGTCGAGGAAAAGACCGTGACCAAGGCAGAGCTGGAAAAGGCCGTCGAGGCGCTGGACGAGCTGTGATTTCGGTCGATTGACCGGGCAGGGGGCCGCATCTTCGGATGCGGCCCTTTTGCGTTCGGGGCTTGATGGACGGGGCGGGCGAGACTAGGTGATCGCCATGACGACAAGCCTCCATCTGATGAAACTGTGCGTGGGCGCCGAAGGCCCCGACGAGCTGGCCGCGTGGCAGACCCGGTTCGGGTCCGGCCCGGCGCGTCACGTGACCCGTATGTGGCCCAAGCGCGAGGCCGAGCTGCTGGAAGGCGGGTCGATCTTCTGGGTCTTCAAGGGCGTCATGATGGCTCGCCAGCGCATCTTGGCGCTGGAGCGGGTCGAGGGCGCAGACGGCATCCAGCGCTGCGGGATCGTGCTGGACCGCGACCTGGTCCGCGTGGCCGCGGTGCCGCGCCGACCGTTCCAGGGCTGGCGCTATCTGGCCGCTGCGGACGCGCCCCCCGACCTGCCCGCGGGACGCGCGCTGGAGGAGGCCCTGCCACCGGCCATCGCCGCCGCGCTGGCCGACATGGGCCTGCGCTGAGGCTTGACGAGGCTGCGGTCAGCGGCTATCCGAACGGTCGATGCGGGTGTAGCTCAATGGTAGAGCAGAAGCTTCCCAAGCTTACGACGAGGGTTCGATTCCCTTCACCCGCTCCATTCCCCGATCTGTATCTGATGCGACATGGCGAGACGGTGTGGAATATCGAAGGCCGCCTGCAGGGCCGCGCCGATTCCCCGCTGTCCGAACGCGGCTTGCGTCAGGCCGGTTGGCTGGCGCACCTGACGCGGGGCATCGACGGGGCGCGTGTCTCCAGCCCGCTTGGGCGGGCCGACCAGACCGCGCGGGTGGTTTTTGGCACCGGGTTTCGGCACGATCCGCGCCTGTCCGAGATCTGCGTGGGCGATTTCGCCGGTCATCTGGAACGCGACCTGCGCGACCGCCATTCGGCACTGTTTCAAGGCGATGATCTGGAATGGTACGACCGCTGTCCGGGCGGCGAGGGCTTTGCCGCGCTGGAGGCCCGGTGCCGTGCCTTTCTTGCCGATCTAACCGGCCCCACACTGGTCGTGACCCACGGCATCACCCTGCGCATGCTGCGCCGCCTGACCCTGGGCCGCGATGCAACATTGCTGTCGGAGGGGGTGATACACCAGGGGGGCGTGCACGTGATCCGTAATGGCGTGGAAACCGTGATGCGGCACCCGGATGACCTCTGATCCGCCCTTGCCAACCACCCCCCGTTTGGGTTTTATGCGCGGCGAGCGTGGCCCGTTAGCTCAGTGGTAGAGCGTCCCGTTTACACCGGGCCGGTCGGGAGTTCGAATCTCTCACGGGCCACCAATGCGCAACCCATGACAGCAAAACGGCGTGTTTCCAGCGCATGGTGGTAGCAGATTGACTTATGGGGGGTCGCCGCATCGACTGTCGAAACAGGCCGATGAAAATGGCGGAGAGGGTGTCCGCAAAAGACACTTCCCAAGGGTTCTCAGTCCTTCCTAAATAGCCAGCAATTGCAGGGTGATGCGCGGATTTACATTCTTGCGCGTTCCCGCAATGTCCCGTACCATCGCGAATGTCCTGGGGGGACGTTTGGGGGGGCGATTGCAGGAAACCACAACCCGGAAGTTGGTGAAGCTGACCGCCGTGCAGATCCGCGCGCCACTGGCGCCGGGCAAGTATCACGACGGCGGGGGCTTGGGGCTCTATCTGCTGGTGAAGCCCAGCGGCGCGCGGTCGTGGATGCAGCGTATCATCGTGCATGGACGCAGGCGAGAGCTTGGGCTTGGCAGCCCGCCAGTGGTGACGCTGGCGCGTGCCCGCGAGGTGGCACTGGAGAACAAGCGACTAGTACGGGATGGCGTGGATCCACTGCAGGCCCGCAAGGAGGCCGAGGCGGTCCCGACATTCGAGGAAGCCGCCCGGACGGTGCACAAGCTGCACACGCCGACTTGGCGCAACGAGAAGCACGCGGCGCAGTTCATCAGCACCTTGGAGAGCTACGCGTTCCCGAGGATCGGCACGACGAGGTCGGGGATGTCTCGACCAGCGACGTGCTGGCGGTGCTGGCGCCAATCTGGAACGAGAAGCGCGAGACGGCCCGGCGGGTCAAGCAGCGTATCGGCATGGTCATGAAGTGGGCCGTGGCGAAGGGGTGGCGGCAGGACGACCCATCTGTGGCGATCGCCCAGGCGCTACCGAAAGACAAGCAGGCGAAGGCCCATCGAAAGGCCTTGGCCTATTCCGACGTGGCCGACTGTATAGCGGCGATCGACCAGAGCGGGGCAGGGGTGTCAACCAAGCTGGCCTTCCGGCTGCTTGTGCTGACCGCCAGCAGGTCTGGAGAGGTCAGACTAGCCCGATGGAGCCAGATCGACTGGAAGGCCGAGGGTGGGCCCATTTGGACCAGGCCGGCATCTGTGATGAAAGCGAAGAAAGCCCACAGCGTGCCACTGTCAGCGGCCGCGGTATCGATCCTGCATGCGGCGCAGGAGGTATCCGACTGCGAGGATCCCGATGCGCTGATCTTCCCCGGCACGGTGACTGGCAAGCCCCTTTCGGACGCGACGCTGCTGAAGCTAGTGCGAGAGAACGGCTACGACGTCGACATTCACGGCTTCCGGACATCGTTCCGCACCTGGACGCAGGAAAAGACCAGCTTCCCGCGCGAGGTGGCAGAGGCAGCGCTGGCGCACACTATCAAGGACAAGGCCGAGGCAGCCTATGCACGATCCGAGCTGATGGAGAAGCGTCGGGAGCTGGGCGAGACTTGGGCAGCTTATTTGGCGCAGGAGAGCGCCTCCACAAGAGGAACCAATAATGTTTGCTCCTGAGGGATACCGTCACTTCGACGATCTTATCGATGAGGTGGAAGACCTAAGCGCTGAACATCTAGATGATCGCGAAGAAGAAATTTTCCTACGCGCAGGGAAATATCAGCACGCGGATATTTTGAGAAGGGTTTGGCGAGGATCAATGGAGTTCGCAATAGCTGCACGAGTTATCAGCAGTATCTACGAACTCAAGATGCCAATTCGGATAGCTTCCCCTCTTGGCAATGTGATCGTCCCTAGCTGGATCGTATTTTCTTTAAATCCTGTCCACCATGGCAAAGACAATATTCCACTTATTACAAGTGCGGCAGACGATATAATTGCTTTTACGTTTCAACGCATGCGGGGCCGGCACTATGCCTTCATTGATAGTAATGACTGGATGGTTGATATTCCGGACTTGCGTGGATTTTCTGCAGAACAGTTGGGTAAAGGTGACATCTGGGTCAAACAAACCGCTAAATATCTCCTCCCCTTCGATGGCTGGGCATTGTGCGTGAAGGAGAGTTTTTCTGCCGAGCAGTGCCTTCCAGCCCTTGGGATTGAGGCTGGAGGAGGTTCTAGGGGGCGGCCACCTCTTATCCCTCGTGTCGAAAGTGCACTGCGAAAACACTATCCTGATGGGAAGTCTTGCTCTTGGAAAGAGATCACCGAAAGGGTGAGTGGCGAGATAGGCGAAACTGTCGCGGTGCGGACGGTTCAGAGAGCAATGCGACAGCTGCAAGGAAAAATGCGCCAAAAGTCTTAAATATTGCGACAGAATGGCAGACAATAGTGCTTTCAGGATTTAGGCAGTTTTGGTGCCATTCCCGTTAGTTCCTGAAGCAGTCATCTTTCCTGCATGTTCACAAAACAGCGCAGGGATACCCCGATGGCAAGCCGATATATCCGCCGCACCGAAGTCGAGGATCTAACCGGCCTTAGCCGGTCCACCATTTACCGCATGATGGACGCCGGGCAATTCCCGCGTCCGATCCGCCTGACGCAAAAAGCGGTCGGGTGGAAGGAAACCGATATTGCCGCTTGGTTGGATTCCCGGCCGGTGGCTGCATGAGGTGTGACCATGAATGACCAGACATGGAATGACCCCGGAGCGCGGTCAGGCGCTACCGAGGTCGATATGCAATCCGGGCTGGATTGCGACGAGTATATCCGTAGAGACCCTGCGACGGCAAGGCGTTTTAGCGATGCCCTCGTGCAATTCGAGCCCGATGATCGACTGGATGTTTTGGAAGATGCGCACGACTTTCTGCGCGCCGGGATGCCGATCGTCTTGTTCGGGAGCATCATGGAGGAGGCTGCGTTTTGGGCTGATAGGGCGAGCAGAGCCGAGCGCAAAGCATACTGCCTTGCCAGCTACGCCCGCCTCAGTGAAGCCGATCGCGATGCCTTCTTGTGCTATATCCGGCGGCGGGAAGACGCATGCTGACGGCAGTCGACTATTACCAGGCAATGGATGTGGAGCGGGCGCGTCACAGCAATCCATACATCGATGACGTGCCGGCTCGCAAATCTCAGTTCTTCGCAGCCTCTAGCTTGGACGGTGCGCCGATCAAGTCTCGCGAATGGGCTGTTCAGGATCTAGTACCGAGCGGAACCGTCACTTTGCTGGGCGGCGATGGTGGAACAGGAAAGTCGCTTCTGGCCCTTCAGTTGGCATTTGCGATTGCGACGGGCTGTCGGTGGCTAGGCTACCAGACCGTGAGCGGTTCTGTCATGTTCATCAGCGCCGAGGATGACAAGGACGAGCTACACCGTCGTACTGCAGACATCGTGCGAGCTACTGGCATGCGGTTCCTCGACCTGGAGCGGCTGACCTTACGCAGCTTGGCCGGTGAGGACGCACTGCTAGCCGTGCTGGATCGATCATCGGGCGTGCTGACGCCAACGCCCCTCTACGCCGAGATCGAGGCCCGTATAGCCGCGGACAAGCCGGCCCTGATCGTCTTGGACACGTTGGCAGATCTGTTCCCTGGCAACGAAAACGATCGGGCGCAGGCGCGGCAGTTCATCGGGCTGCTGCGGGGCTGGGCTATTCGTCATAGCTGCGCAGTGATCCTGCTGGCGCATCCGTCACTGTCGGGTCTGAGCAGTGGCAGCGGCACCAGCGGATCGACTGGCTGGAACAACAGCGTTCGGTCGCGGCTGTATCTGGAGCGGATAGTGCAGGACGCCTACGAGGCCAACCCTGACGCCCGCGTGCTGCGAACCATGAAGGCCAACTATGGCCGCACAGGTGGCGAGATCACCATGACCTGGAAAGAGGGCGTGTTCGTCCCTGACGGGAGGGAGACGGGCCTCGACCGCATGGCCTCCACAGCCAAGGCTGAGCGCGTGTTTTTGAAGCTGTTGCGTATGCTGACAGAACAAGGGCGCAGGGTGAATACCGGAGGCGGCCAAACCTATGCCCCATCTGTTTTCAAGGCACATCCAGATGCTGAGGGGATCAGTAAGTTCGCCTTCCGGTCCGCAATGGAGAAACTGCTGGGCGAAGGAAAAATCAGAGTGGTTGAGGACGGCCCTGCGTCTAAGCGGCGATCGTATCTCGTGGAGGCAGAATGACCTTCCAACCCCCTTCCAATCCCAATTTCCAACCGCTTCCGATCCCCGTGCCAACCATGTGCCAACCCCCTTCCAACCCCTGTTCCTTCCAACCCCCATACCCCCTGAGGTTGGAAGCCGCCCTTGGGGCGCGGCACCAACCCAAAGAGAGGCCGACACCAATGACCACCAACCAAGACATCACCATCAGCAAGATGACCGTCATAGATGGCGCAGTGAACATGCAGGGCAATCGCCTCTTGGCAGCGTTCGACCTGTTCATGAACGGGATAAGGATCGTCGGCTGCGTGCTGACCGAAGGCCCCGACAGTGTGGTGAAAGCCAAAGGCCCGTCTGGCAAGACGCATCGCAGCGTCGATATTCGCGTGACGTTCGAAGACCCCGTGATGAAGCGCGCGATCACCCGCAAGGCTGCTGAGGCCTATGCAGTGCTATCGGGCCGTGAGGTGTCCGATGAGTGAACTAGGGTGTGCAGTAAGTTCCGGTGTTATCTCTGCACACACCAAACACCATAGTTTTGTTGGGTAACATAATCGGGCCACCTTCCGGTCCGAGGGAGACGCTTCTCTCAATTTCTTCCAAGAAGCGCTCGAACTGCTCAACGGTAAGGTTTTGGTGGAGAGGTTTCATTTCGAACCCCAATAGTTTTCCCTCGGCGAAGCTCGCGTTAGCGACGAAATCCGAGATCCAATCTGTTCTTTCTAAGCTGAGTCCCATGAGGGAAGCCGCTAATTCATCTGCATCAGTAACCATAAAATCACCCCCAAAAGAATCACGCCTCAGCTTGAGTATCTCACAGAATTGGCCGGGGGGTGGTCTAGAATTTTGCCCCTAAGGCGGAGACCGGCGTGTGGGGCTTCGCGCAAGATATGACCGAATTGGAGATTTTCGGATGAGTGAACAACCGCTGCATGACGCCCCGCCGATCGACCGCTGGCGCCTCGATGCGCTGCTGGAGACGCCTGTGAAGGGCAAGCTGTGGGGGCTGCCCAGCATCGCTGCCTTCCTGGGCGTGAGCCAAGACACGGCGCGGCGGTGGGCGCGTCATCCTGAAGTGCCAATTTATCAACCGCCCGGCACTCGGAGCTATTGCGCTTTCCAGAGCGAGCTGCGAAGCTGGCAACGGTCCAAGCGTCAAGATTAAGTCATTACTTGCAAGGCTTTACTAGCTTCTGCCATCTGACGCGATAGCTTTCGCCCCTGTATCGTGGGGCCATGAAACTTTGGCCCTTCTCTCGCAAGTCCCTCGCCTCGCCCGACCCGGCGCTTGAGGCAATTCTGGGCATCACCCCGACCGCCAGCGGCATCTCGATCAGCGTCCTGGAGGCGCTGAAGGTGCCCGCGGTCGCCAATGCGATCCAGCTGATCTCTGAGGCTGTCGCGACGCTCGACGTGCATGTGAAATACATCGACGGCGGGACAGAGGTCGAGGTGACCGATCATCCGGCGCTGACCCTGCTGCGTGGTGATGCCAACGACTGGACGTCAGGCTTTGAGCTGATCCGCCAGATCATGATCGACGCGCTGGTGTCCGATGCCGGCGGAATGGCCCATGTGAACCGTGTCGATGGCAGGCTGATCGAGGTCATCAGCTACCGCCAGGGCGTGCTGACCTTTGACGCGGACAACGACACGCTGGAGCGGGTCTACCGTTTGGGCGATCGACGCATCCCCGCCCGTGACGTGATCCACCTGATGCCGCCGCTTTATCGGTCGCCCCTCAACCTAGCCCGTGAGGCCATCGCTATCGCTGTCGCCATGGATCGCCACGCAGCCCGGCTGTTCACCCGTGGCGGACGCCCCTCAGGCGTCCTGAGCTTTGCCAAGGGCATGGCCCAGGATGCAGTCAGCAAGGCCCGTGCCGCGTGGCGCCAGACCCATGAGGGCGAGGATACCGGCGGCCAGACCGCCATCCTCTATGACGGCGCCACCTTCACGCCCCTGGCGATGACCAGCACCGACAGCCAGTTCCTTGAGAACCGCCGTTTCCAGATCGAGGAAATCGCGCGCGCGTTCAACATCCCCGCCCCGATGATCGGTGACTTGAGCCGCGCCACCTGGTCCAACAGCGAACAGAAAGGCCGGGAGTTCCTGTCCTACTGCTTAGAGCCGTGGCTGAGAGCTTTAGAAGGCGCGCTGAACCGGGCCCTTTTCACCGATGAGGAGCGAGGCCGCTACGTGGTCCGCTTCGATCGTGACGACCTGACCCGCGCCGATCTGGCGACCCGTGCCACCGTCATCAATTCCCTGATCGCCAGCCAGACCCTGAACCCGAACGAGGGCCGGGCATGGCTTGGCCTGCCGCCGCGCGCAGGTGGCGACCAGTTCCTGAATCCCAACATCACCACGGCCCCGACAGGCGGAGAGACCCAAGCATGAGCACCGAGAACGCATCCTTTGAACCGATCGCATCGCAGGGCAAGCCGCTGGCCGTGGTGGTTCATATGACCCCCTTTGCCCACAATTGGCCGGCACAGGCAGTGCGCAGCCAAGTCGAAACGGCCTTCCCCGGCATTCCGGTGATCTTCGTGGACTCGGGCACCGCCGTGCAGGTGATCCATGCAGCTGAATGACATCCTGGCCGACGCGCAGGATCAGGACCGCGGCCGCGATTTCGAGCTGGCCGATCCTGTCACTGGCGAGCTGATCGGCATTACGCTGCGCATCGCAGGTCCGGACAGCGCAACTCAGCACCGCGCACGCCTGGCGCTGACGGACGAGATGGCCGAGGCCATGGACGAGAACGGGCGCGTGCCCGCTGTGGCCCGTGAGAAAGCCCGGCTCAACAGCCTCGCCCGCTGCATCCTGGGCTGGCACATCGTGGAGGACGGGCACCCGGTCCCGTTCAATCACACCAACGCCCTGCGCTTGCTGACCAGCTCCATGTGGGTCCAGCAGCAGGTGGACAGCTTCGCAGCCAACCGCGCTGCCTTCCGGGGGAACCCGGCATGAGCAAGATCGAGGTCAAAGCCAATTTCACCGTGGACGAGGCGGGCCACATCGAGGGCCTTGCATGGCCGTTCGGCAGCCCCGACCGCGTGGGCGACATGATCGAGAAGGGCGCTTTCGCCACCGCGAAGGCCCCTATCCCAATGCTGGCCTTTCACGAGCAGCGCGAAGCCGTGGGCGTGTGGGATGAGATCATCGAAACCGACGCCGGCCTGCAGGTCAAAGGTCGCCTGCTGATCGCGGATTTGCCCCGCGCACGCGAGGTCCATGCCCTGATCCGGGAACGGGCCTTGTCGGGTCTATCCATCGGCTTTGCATCGACCAAGGCAATGCCCCGCCGCGGCACCCGCGGCCGCACCATCTCTGCCCTCGATCTTCTGGAAATCAGCGTGGTGGCCGTGGGCGCACACCCCGGCGCGCGCATCACCTCCGTAAAGGAACACGACATGACGGACACTAACGAAACCCCGGACATCGCGGCCCTCGAAGCCAAGATGACCGCCATGGAACAGAAAGCCGATACGTCGGCACTGGTCGCGCGCCTGGACAAGCTGGAGGCGAAAGCCAACCGCCACCAGGGCACGACCGAGGGCAAGGCCGAGCCGACCGAGGAGCGCAAAGCCTTCGCCGCCTACCTGCGCCATGGCGACAAGATGGCCGAGGAGGATCGCAAGGCCCTCAACGTCACCAGCGACACGCAGGGCGGTTTCCTGGCACCCCCGGAGATGTCCACCGAGGTCATTCGTGACCTGATCGAATACAGCCCGATCCGCAGCTATGCGAGCGTGCGCAATACCGGCGCTGACAGCGTGATCTTCCCGACCCGCGGCGACATCACCAACGCCCAATGGGTCGGTGAAATGGAGCCGCACAACGAAAGCACCATCACGTTCGGCCAGAAAGAGGTCGAGGTGCATGAGCTGGCGACCTTCGTGGACATCTCCAACCGCCTGCTGCAGGACGCGCCGATCGCAGAAACCGAGGTCCGCACCGCGCTGGCCGAGGACTTCGGCAAGAAAGAGGCCGAGGCGTTCCTGTGGGGCACGGGCGTCAAGATGCCCGAGGGCGTGATGGTCAACACTGCCATCCCCGAGGTTGCCAACGGCCACGCCGCCAACCTGTCCACCGATGCCCTGATCCGGCTGATGTACTCGCTGCCGCAGGCTTACCGGTCGCGCGGTGCATGGGCCATGAACGGCACCACCCTGGGCATCCTGCGCACGCTGAAGGACACGCAGGGCCAGTACATCTGGCAGACCTCGCTGCAGGCCGGTCAGCCCGAGACGATCCTGGGCCGCCCCGTCATCGAGATGGTGGACCTGGAGGACATCGCGGCCAACCAGCACCCGATCGTCTACGGCGACTTTTCGGCCTACCGGATCGTGGATCGCCTGAGCATGTCGATCCTGGTCGATCCTTACAGCCGCGCCCGCGAGCGCATCACCCGCATTCACGCCACCCGGCGCGTCGGCGGTGCCGTGCTGCAGCCCGCCCGCTTCCGCAAACTTCGTATGTCCACCAGCTGAGGAGCATGACCAATGCGTGACCTTTATGCCAACCTTGCGACTGTTCCGGCCCTGGCGCCTGCAGTCCAAACCGCTGCCGCCCAAGGCGCTGCGGTCGATCTGAACGCCAAGGGCGGTGTGGCCTTCGTCGTCAACACGGGCGCTATTGCCGGTGCAGGCGACTTTGGGGTGACCCTGCAGGAAAGCGACACCGGCACCAGCGGCTGGACCGTCGTGGCAGCTGGCCAGATCGACAGCAACGCCCCCGCCACCCTGGCGGCCGACAGCGCCTATCGCTTGGGCTATCGCGGCTGGAAGCGGTACGTGCGCCTGTCCCTGACCCGCGCAGGCGGCACCAGCATAGCCGCTGGTGCAACGGCCATCTTCGTGCCGCTGACCCGCCCGGCTGTCTGATGCCTGCGCGTGCGCCCCGGATCTGTTCTTGCGGAAAGCTGGTGCCTTCGGGTGCCCAGTGCCCTTGCCAGATCCGGGGCGCCGCGGCCCGCAAAGCGCGCTTCGACAAGACCCGGCCCAACAGCAGCCAGCGTGGCTACAACCGGGACTGGAGGAAAGCCCGCGCGCTTTATCTGCGCCAGCATCCCTACTGCGTCGCCTGCGGTTCTCTTGCAAACGTGGTCGATCACAAGACCCCCCATCGCGGCGATCAGGCCATCTTCTGGGACAAGTCCCGGTGGCAGTCGCTGTGCACCCCCTGTCATTCCGGCGCCAAGCAGAGACTGGAGCGCCACCAGCATAGGACACCAACGCCATGACGATCTACACCACCGCAGGCACCCGCCTCTACATCGGCGGCCCCCTGGCGGCCAAATCCAGCGACTTCACGGAAGCCGACTTTGCAGGGCAGTCGTCCTTGTGGGTCGAGATCGATGAAACCGAGGGCCTGGGCTCTGCGGGTGACACCTCTGCCGAGGTCACGTTCGACGGCATCAATTCGGGCCGCACGCGCCGCCTGAAGGGCACCAAGAACGCGGGCAGCATGGATGTGGTTTGCGGCCTCGACCCCGCCGATCCGGGCCAGATCGCGCTGATTGCGGCAGAGCGAAGCAAGAACGACTTCGCCTTTCGCGTTGTGCTGGCCGATGCGCCTGCCGATGGCACGCCCTCTGAGCGCATGTTCGTGGCCCAGGTGGCTAGTGCCGCTGAGCAGTATGACACCGCCAACAGCGTGATGAAGCTGAATGCCTCGCTCTGGATCAACAGCAACATCGTCAAGATCGACGCTGCCTGATGCTGTTCGCGACCGCCGGCACGCGTTTGTTCATCGCAGATCGGGAGGGCCTCCCGGTGCCGGCGGAGGCATGGGTCGAGATCGCAGAAACGGAGGCGGTCGGATTTTTAGGTTCCGAATGGACCATGGCAGAAGCCGACATCGCGCACCTGAACAGCGGTGATGCAGGCGGGGAAATCATCCAGGCCAAACAGTCAATCCGCAGGCTACCCATGCAGATTGTCATGGGCAACGACCCGACCGACCCAGGGCAGCTGCTTCTCTGGAAGGCCCACTATTCGACCAGGGATTTTCAGTTCCGCCTCGTCTTTCCGGATGGCGTCAATGCGCGTCAATGGCCGGGGCTTGTCACGTCGATGAGTGAAGTCTTTGACGCAGCCAACAACGTGATGCGGCTGCAGGCCGACATCCTTCCCACCTCCCAAATCATCATGACAGGAGCCTGACCCATGCCGTTTGAACCTGTCATGAGCCTGCCCGATCTGAAGGCGCACCTGTCGCTGACTGATGACAACAGCGAGGATGACGCCCTGCTGCAGGCTAAGCTGGACGCCGCACAGACCCTGATCGAGCGAATGCTGGGCTACGGCCTGGTGACGCAGTTCGAGACAGAGGACGCAGTGCCAGCCGATCTACGCGAGGCGGTCCTGCAGCTGGCCGCATGGTGGTACGAGAACCGCGAGGCCGTCATGGAGCGCGGCGCCCCGCTGCCCTTTGGCGTGGCCGAGATCATCGACGCAAACCGCGATTGGACTTTCTGATGGCGGATGACGGCGGCCTGTCCAAGTTCCAGAAGCGGATGGCGGCAGTCCCCGTTGCTGCCCGTGCCGCTGTCCAGCCCGCGCTGGTCAAAGGCGCCGAGGAGATCGCTGCAATCCAGCGCGGCCTTGCCCCCCGCGACGAGGGCGACCTGATCGACAGCATTCAAGTCACCGGCCCCGGCCAGCGTACCCCGCCTTATTCTCAGCCGGGTGGCGCGATGGTCGTGCCTGAAAACATGGCCGCGATCACTGTGGGCAGCACCGATGTCCGTTACCCGCACCTGCAGGAATACGGCACTACCAATCATCCCGCGCAACCGTTCTTCTGGCCGGGCTTCCGCCTTGGCCGCAAGCGCGCCCTCAACCGGATCAAGCGTGCCGTGGGCAAAGCTATTCGGGAGGCCAAGTGATGGAGCTGGAGGTTCAAAAGGCCCTGCGCGCCCGCCTGGTTAGTCAGCAGTTAGTCACTCCCCTTGTTCCCGCGGCGAACATTCTCGACACCAATCAGCGCCCCGCGCCGCGTCCCTCGATCATCCTGGGCGAAAGCCAAGCCGTCGATGAAGGCACAAGCCTGCGCCGATCGCACACCCGCATCTATCACACGCTGCACATCTGGGTGCGTGAGCCGTCGCTGGAGCGGGCAAAGGCAATCGGGGGTGCCGTGCGCACCGCGCTGATGAATGGCCGCCTGGCGCTGCCTGAGGGGCTGCACTGTGCCGATCTGCTGGTGGCAAGCCAACGCTACCTGCGCGACCCGGACGGCGAGCATTCGCACGGGGTGGTCACACTTGAAATCTTGATTGCGGAGGCCCGGCCATGAAGTCCGGCAAGCTGATCGACACGATCCAGATCGAACACGCCACGGACAGCGTAAACGATTACGGCACCCCGGAAACCGTCTGGCGCCCCTTCGCCAGCGTCAGGGCCGAACGGATCGACCAAACCACCGAGGAGTTCATGCGGGCCGGCGGCGCCACCGACGAGGAGGCCCTGGTGTTCCGCATCCGGCACCTCGACGGGGTGACCAACGCTGACCGGGTTCTCTGGCATGGCGAGGCGTTCAACATCCGACAGGTGACGCCCATCGGCCGCCGCAAGGGTCTCGACCTGCGCTGCACGAGGCTGCCGACATGAAGGGCACCAAGCCGCAGCTGATTGAAGCGCCTGAGGCCATCGCCGCCACTGAGACCGTGGCGCCTGAGTGGCTGGCCGAGGACGCCCGTGCCGAATGGGCCCGCGTCATGCCGGTCCTGACCGATCGGAAGATCCTGACCGAGGCCGATCTTGGCAGTCTCGAAAGCTACTGCATCTGCATCGGGCGGGTCCGGCAGATGGAGGCGGCGATCCAGATCGAGGCCGAACCCGAGATGATGCTGAAGCTGATCCGGGTGCAGGACAAGGCGATGGCCTCAGCCCGCCAGCTGGCCGCTGAGATGGGCCTGACGCCCGTGAGCCGGTCCCGTCCTGCAATCCGCGAGGATGGCGACCAGGACGGCACTGCAAACCCGTTGGAGGTGTAGCTTGGCTGTAGCGCCCTCCACCTTCCCCGAATGGATCTATGACGGTCCGAGATCCCCGACCCGTATGGACATGGAGAGCGGGCGGTAACCTTCCTGCGCGCCTTGCGGCATCCCAAGTCGATCCTTCCGAACAGGGCTTTCCAGCTGGACCCGTGGCAGGAGCGGATCGTGCGCCGCATCTATGGCCCGCGCCACGAGGACGGCACCCGGATCACGAACACGGTCGCCTGATGCTGCCTCGGGGCAACCGCAAGACCTCGCTGGCTGCTTCATTGGCGCTGCTCCACACCATCGGTCCTGAAAAGCGGCCCGGTGCTGAAGCCATCTTCGCCGCGGCGGATCGCAAGCAGGCTGGCATCGGTTTCAAGGAGGCAGCGGGCATCATCCGCGAGGACAAGCGTCTAAGCTCTGCCGTGACCATCTACGACGCCCACAACGCCCCCAAGAAGCTGCTGTACCGCAAGGACGCATCCTATCTGGAGGTCATCTCCGGCGATGGCGGACCGCAGCATGGCCGCACCCCGGCCTTTGTGCTGGCCGACGAGATCCACATCTGGAAGGGTCGCGACCTGTGGGAAGCCCTGACCACCGGCCTTGAGAAGATCGATGACAGCCTGCTGGTCGTCGCCAGCACCGCCGGCCGGGGGCAGGACACGCTTGCCTGGGACTTCTTCGAAGACGCCCGCAACGTGGCCGGTGGCAAGGTCGATGACCCCTCGATCCTGCCGATCCTGTTCGAGGCAGACCGGCGCGATGACTGGCAGGATGAGGGCCTGTGGCACAAGGTGAACCCCGGCCTGCAGCACGGCTATCCGAGCCTTGCCGGGTTCCGGCGCCATGCCAAGCGCTCACAGCGCAGCGTGGGCGATCGGCAGAGCTTCAAGCAGCTCAAGCTCAACATCTGGCTGGATGCCTCGACAGAGCCGCTGGTGGACATGGAAATCTACGACCAGGGCGCGAAGGATTATGACCTCGACGCCCTGGAGAATGAGCCGTGCTGGCTGGCGGTTGACCTTTCCTCGACAACCGATCTTTCCGTGATCGTGGGTTGCTGGCGGGTTGCGGAAGGGTACGCAGTCAAAGCGTGGTTTTTCTGCCCTCAGACAACGATTGATGGCAAGGGCGACGGCGGGTTGCTGGACGCTGAGGACGGTGTTTCCAAGCGCGCCGATCAGTCCGGCGCCCCCTATCAGCAGTGGATGGAGGATGGCCTGATCACGGCAACGGTCGGCAACGTGATCGATTACGCTGAGATTGAAAGCAAGATCATCGAGCTGTGCGAACAGTTCAACGTGCAGGAAATCGCCTTCGACCCGTACAACGCCCGACAGGTGCAACCCAAGATCCTTGAAGCTGGGTTGCCGGCTGTGGACTTCCGCCAAGTGCCATCCCTGATGATGCCCGCCGCGATGGAGCTGGAGCGCGCCCTGCTAGGGGGCGAGTTTTTCCACGGCGGCAACCCGGTCCTGCGGCATTGCTTCGCCAATGTCGTCGTGAAGCGCAACGATCACGGGCACGTCGTCAAGTTCACAAAACCCAAGCAGTGGCTGTCGATCGACGGCGCGGTGGCAGCGGCAATGGCCGTGTCCCGCGCGGCCGCGAACGAGGGCGGCCTGACCACCAATCAGACATGGTTCACCGAAGACATGTGGACCGCATGAGGAGCCTGACATGAATGCGACGGTGGGGGCAGATGAGCGCCTAGTGGTGATGCTGGAGGCTCGGGTGACCGAGTTCGAGCGTCGGATGCAGCAGGCCGAACGGCGGGGCACGCAGACTTATCAGGGCCTGCGGCGGAACTCGCAGTCGGCAACGCGCCAGATGGAAGCGGACATGATCCGGTCCACCGGCTCTATCAATCGCGCCATTGCCTCGACCACAGGCCGCATTGGATCGCTTGCTGCATCCTTCGCAGGCGGGGTGGTCGCAGGCGCCGCGGTGGGCATGTTCGCAGGCGTAAGCGGCAGCATCGCCACGACGATCCGCAGCATGGCCGAGCTGGGCGATGAGGCCAAGCGCGCGGGCCTGTCTGCGCAGTCTTTCCAAGAATGGAAATACGTGGCCGACCAGAACCGGGTCGGGGTCGATGCGCTGGTGGATGGCTTCAAGGAGCTGTCTCTGCGTGCGGATGAGTTCATCACCACCGGCAAGGGGTCGTCGGCGGAAGCGTTCACCCGCCTTGGCCTCAGTGCAGAGACGCTGTCGCAGAAGCTGAAAGACCCGTCCGCCCTGATGCTGGAGATCATGGGCAGGCTGGAGGGCCTCGACAAGGCGGCGCAGATCCGGATCGCAGACGAGATATTCGGCGGCACCGGGGGCGAACAGTTCATCCAGATGCTGGGCCAGGGCGAGGGTGCGCTGCAGGCCACCATCGACCGCGCGCATGAAACCGGCGCCGTTCTTGATGATGAGCTGATCCAGAAGGCCGAGGAGATCGACCGCAAGTTCGCGCAGCTGACCGGCACGGTCGGAAACTTTGCCAAGCGCGTCGTGGTCGAGGTCGTGGCCGCCGGCATTGAATTGTCCGACCTGCGCGACCGTCTCGACGGGTTGTTTGCCAGTGAGGATCAGGGCCGCGCGATCCTGGGTGATGAGCTTTACGATAGCCTCGACCAGAACCGTGACATGGTGGACGAGAACGCCGAAAGCCTTGGCATCCTGAACCAGCAATACATGGCGCTGGCCGAGGAGGCGGATCGTTCGGGCATCGCCCTGATCGATGCGATCAGCAGACTGGACAGCATGGGCTATGAGGATGCCGCGGACGGGCTGCGCGCGGCCTACAGCGAGATGCAGGCGCTGGTCGAAGCGTTCCGCCAGGGGGAAGTGTCAGGCGAGGACTTCACGGCCAAGCTGGGCGACATCGAGGACGCAGCAGGCGCCGCCTTCGATCAGCTGGACGCCAGCGACCGGGTGCAGTTCTCCGGGGTCATCAGCCAGCTGGAAAGGCTTGGTGGGGTGATCGGCGGCATCATCAGCCTCGCGGGAAGCATGGGGGCGGCCCTAGCGCGCGCTGCAGGGGTGTCACCGGACCAGAAGGCGGGGCAGGCCCTGCGCGACCGTCATGCGGCCGAGGCGGCAAGCCTGGACAGCCTGGAGGCACAGCGCGCGGCAACGGAAGGCTTCACGCAGGCAGAGACGGCCCGCAACAGCGCCAGCGCCGAACAGCTACGGCTGCAGCGCGAGATCGAGGCGGTTCGCAACCGGGCGGGTGAAAGCGGCGCAAGCCTGACCGAACAGCAGGCCACCGACTTCGCCAGCGCATCATTGGCAGCCGAGGATGCCCGCCGGGAAGCGGGGCGCGCTGGCCGTGGCGGTGGTGGTGCGAAAGGCGGCGGCGCCAAGTCTGGCGGCCGTGAGAAACTGGACGAGTACCAGCGCGAGGCCGAGGCCATCCGCGACCGCACTCTGGCCCTGGAGGCAGAGGCTGCGTCCCTTGTCGTAGTCGCTGAGAGCGGCACGGATTACGGCGATGCCTTGGAGTACGCCCGCACCCGCGCAGAGCTGCTGCACGCGGCCCAGGAGGCCGGGAAGGCTATCACCCCGGAACTGACCGCAGAGATTGATCAGCTGGCCCAGGGCTACGTCACAGCGGGGCTGGAGGCTGAGGCCGCAGCGAAGAAGATGGAGCAGATCCAAGAGCAATCCGAGCGGGGCAAGAGCGCGTTGGAAGGCATGTTCGGTTCGATCATCGACGGCTCGATGTCTGCCAAGGACGCGGTGATGCAGCTGCTGGCCGAGATCGCCAAGGCCCAGATGATGAAGGGACTGATGGCACTGCCCGGCATGGGGGCGACAAGTGGGGTGCTGGGTGGGTTGCTGGGTTTTGCAGCCGGCGGGTTCACCGGCATGGGCGGCAAGCATGATCCGGCGGGCATCGTTCACCGCGGCGAATACGTGATGAGCGCGCAGGCGGTCCAGCGTCTCGGGGTGGGCAACCTTGACGCCATGCACAAGAGCGCCCTGCGCGGCTATGCCAGCGGCGGGCCGGTGGGAATGTCGGCACCCTCGATGCAGAGGGGCGCAACCCAGGAGGTCGATGTGCACGTGACGGTGGGAGTGGACGAGAAGTCCGGCAACCTGACCACGTTCGTGGATCAGCGTGTTCGCGGCGGCGTGTCTCAGGGCATTCGTGAATACAACCGCGACTTCAACCAGCGGGTTGTGAAAGCCCAGCAGGACTGGCGGAGGAGAGAAGCATAGTGCGTCACTTGCAGAACGTCCTCTGCCGCACCCTTGAGGCGGTGCTGGAGGGCAAGCGGCCCCGGATGCCGGAGGCTGGTGGCGAGATCCTTGATGCTTTCATGGATCTGTCCCGCGCCCGCACCTATCACGCCAGTGGGCCCAACCCGATCACTTGGGAGGCGATGGCCGCCTGGTCGCAGATGATGCGCCGGCCGCTGCCCCCGCATCACGCCGCGATCGTCATGGCACTCGATGATACCTGGATGCAGAACGCCGCGAGGAAGATGGCGGGAGGTTCGACCGCGGCGCCGTTGGTGTCGAACACGCCTCTGTCGGCCGGGCTGTTCGATGCCCTTACGGGTGGGTAAAGGGGTGCCCTGAAATTTAAGGAGGCCTGTATTACCGCGGCACGTCAGGAACTATCGCATGAGAAACCCGCCGGACTGGCGGGTTGAAGCGGCTTTTCAAGATATGGACTTTACTGCTCCGTAGCAGTTGCCTCTATGGCGTGAAACGTCTTGATGAGCCCATCTGCATATCGCGTCATTTTTCCCGTCAACTTGATTACCATGCCACCAGCGTAACAATGCTTGTACACGTTGCTCGGGTGGGCAAATGCCGGATCAGCGATAACCACGGGGAAAAGCCTCGATTGAGCAGAGTCCTCCGGATCGTAAACGAACATAGTTTTGCGAGCATCGCGAATTCCTTCGATGCGTACATCCATCGTCATCACTTCGCTCACAGAAAGCTCTTCTTTCGCACGTATTGCATCAGCGGTCGCTTCATCCACCAATACATGCCCCAATGGCTGCCGGGGGCCTGTTGAGAACGATGATGCCGAGCGCCCAACGGGATAAACAGCGAGTTTAGCGGCACCGTGGAGGGCTACTGCCTGCCCGTGCAAGAGAGCACGCGTGTGTTCTCGTTCTTGCTGCCTGTCGTCATAAACAGCCGCCCGTTCACGTTCCCGATCCTCGTAGCTAAGTTTCTGACCAGCAGCAAGAATGTCCAACATTTTATCCATGTGAGCTTCTGCCTCTGGCCTCCTGCCACCGAACCATAGCATAGCATAGTTCACAAAGTGTTCTACTAGATTGGACCGTAAAGCCTCCGCGAATTGAGGAAAAAGGGGCAATAGCCCGGCCGCAATTTGAGCGATCCAAGGAAGTTCGAAGCTGCCCTCGGCAGGCTCTCCGACAGTGAGTATGAGGGTGGTTTCTCGAGGCTTTTTGCGCTGGATTGAGCCTGTTTCAAGCATTTTGATCAGGGAAGAAACAATGGCATCGAGACCCACCAATGCCGCACCAAGATCTCGGGCGGGCAGTCTGTGGTGTGTCGCAACTAAACCATCATAGGAAAATATGCCGCGGACAACATCTGTCATTCAAATCTCCCGATCATACACCACGCCGCACCTGTCCCCCCAAGACAGATCGTTTTGCGAAATGGCCACGGGGCAGCCAACGGCTCGCGCAAACGGTAGGAGGGCGGACGGGCCGATATCTGTTCCTGCCATCTTGATAAATCGTTCGCGCCTGTATTGTCCGAATCGCCCGCACCTTGCACAGCGCAGGCGCACCATCAGCAGCAGGGGCTGAGTTATTAACATGAAATCCTGTCAGTCCCTGACAATTACTCGCCCACGCCGTTCTTCAAGATAGATGCGCACCATTTCAGGCCGTGACGGCGCAGGATCCAGTTTTGCCCGCTCTGCATCAAGCCATTCGAGTAAGTCGGGCTGAAGGCGCACCATTACTGGCGTGCCATGGCCAGTCGGTGCAGGCCCACGCTTGCCTTTTCGTGGTATCAAAGTTTTTTCTTGCTGGGTCATGAAAACAGTGATACCACAGTAAGCGGGCCAAGCAAGTGTTCTCAGCACTCACCAGGCCCTAACCGAAACCCGATCATTGAGGAGATCGAGCATGGCTGATCATTGCCATAACACCCCCCGCATTTCTGATGAACCCCTTCGCCGTCACTGCAGCGATGTTCAGGTCGCCGCCACCCAGCTTTGTGGCGTGATGCAGGCAATAGAACTGCTTGACGACGAGGGTATCGGCGGCAATGCCGTGAGCACGTTAATCAGGATCGCACGGAGCTTGGCCGAAAAGGTCAATACGGACTTGGACAGCGTGAACCTGCCGAAGGGGGGTGCGGCATGACCTATCAATTTTCGATCGACAAGCTGATCCGTACAGACAGCCAGAAAGACTGGGCTGCAAGTTGTGCTGACAAGGCGCTGGCCCTGGTGCTGACTGCCCGGCTTGCCTTGGAGAATGAGGGTAGTGGGATTTGCTCGGATACGGAACGCGCCTGTGTAGTGGCCGATGCGCTTGAGGTTGCGTACTCGCTAATGGCGATCGCCTCCGAAGGCATCGAGGAAATGCAGCGTGAAGGCTCTTATGGATCTTGGCGGGACCGCCTTAAATCTTGACCTATCATCCCAAACGTTCCCGCATCTTCCATATCCGAGTGGGGGGACGTGAGGGGGGATAAAACGCGGTTATCAAGGAATATCCAATGAAAACAGCAGCTTATAATGATGATTGGCGGAGAGGGTGGGATTCGAACCCACGGAACCCTTGCAGGCTCAACGGTTTTCGAGACCGCCCCGTTCGACCACTCCGGCACCTCTCCGCGCTTCTTGGTGTGGTGACGCGGAATTAGAGGGGTCGGGGTTGAAGCGCAAGAGGGTTTGGACGAAAAAATCCTGACCGTCTGAATTTTTCACGAAAGGTGCGGGACATGCTGACCATTCTGGGATTGCTCGCCGTTCTGGCACCGCCTGTTCCTGCAGCGACGCTGCCGCCTGACCTGCAACTGGTGCAGATGCAGCAGGACCCGGCCGACCGCATGTGGCAGATCCTGGATCTGGCCGCGCTGATGCCCATCCTGCAGGAGGAGGCGGTGACCGAGGCGCGCGGATGGAGGGTGAGGGGCTGATCGCCGGGGGTGGCCTGCCCTGGGCCCGCGTCGTGGGCCGCATCCACGATGCGCCGCGGATGGAGGCGCTGTTTCGGGCGGGCGTCAGCGACGCCGTTGCGCGCATGGACCCGCAGCTGGTCGACCGGGCGTTGGCCTTTCACGGATCGGGCTTGGGACGGCGGGTCATCCGGCTGGAGGGATCGGCCCGGCGCGCCCTGCTGGAGGACGGGGTCGAGGATCAGGCGCGTGCGGATTTCGCCACGGCCCTGCAAGACGGCGATCCGCGTGCGGAACAGATCCTGCAGCTGATCGACGGGGCCGACCTGATCGGGCCGAATGTCGCGGGCGGCCTGAACGCGGCCATCGCGTTTTCCCGCGGCTATGCCGAGGGGGGCGGGTTCGACATGGCGCCGGATCAGCAGCAGCTGATGGCCGATGCCTGGGCGCAGCGCGACCAGATCGAGGCCGAGGCCACCGCATGGCTGCAGGGGTTCCTGATGCTGGCCTATGGCCCGCTGAGCGACGCCGAACTGTCCGATTATGCCCAGCACGCCTCATCGCCCGAAGGGCAGGCGCTGTCGCAGCTGCTGTTCGCGGGGTTCGACCGGGTGTTCGGCCAGACATCGTATGACATGGGCATGGCGGCGGCATTGCGTGGGCAGGGCCAGCAGCTGTGATCGTCATCGTCGGCGCGTTGGCGCAGCCGCGGCTGAGCGAGGCGCTGTGCCTGGTGGGGACGCCGGTCCGGGTGCCGGGGACGCTGGTGGGCGGTGAGCGTGCGGGGATCGTGCGCGACGGCTGGCCGATGCTGACGTCCGACGCCGGATCGGTTCCGGGGCTGGCCGTGCGGCGGACGCCGCAGCTGGACCGCTATGCCGCGGTGATGGGGTTGGTGGCGCAGGGGGTGGCCGGGATGCAGGTCCTGGGCATCGTGCCCGGACCCGCCGCGGATCACGCGCCCGTTGTGGACCAGGATGCCATCGCCGCCGAGATCGCGCTGCAGATCCTGCAGGCGCCAGCGGAAACCGACGCCGCGCTGCTGGCATGGCGGCTGCCGATGATGGGGATCTGGGCGGGCAGCCGTCTGCGGGCGCGGGCGATGACGCCGTCGGGGCAGGGCGTCGTTCCGCTGCGCCCGGCCGATGCGCTGCGCACGCAGCAGCGCAGCCAGCCGTTCCTGGGGTTCTTCGGCGTCGAACGGCAGGTGCTGACACATGCGCTGCACCAGGGCGGCCAGACCGCGCCGCTGACCCGCGAGGCGTTCCTGTCGGGCGATGCCGCCGTGATGCTGCCTTGGGACCCGGTCCGCGACCGCGTTCTGGTGATCGAGCAGTTCCGCATGGCCCCGGCCCTGCGCGGCGATCCGCAACCCTGGCTGCTGGAGCCGATCGCGGGCCGCGTGGACGCCGGAGAGACCCCCGAGGCCGCCATCCTGCGCGAGGCGCAGGAGGATGCGGGCTTGGGCGTCACACGGCTATTCCCGGCATTCCACGCCTATCCCAGCCCCGGCGCGCTGTGCGAGTTCCTGTATCACTATGTCGGCATCGCCGACCTGCCCGACGGTTGCGCGGGCATCCATGGGCTGGATTCGGAGGCCGAGGACATCCGCGGCCACCTGATGGACCGCGCGAAGCTGTCTGCGCTGGTCGATGCGGGCCAGATCGCCAACGGGCCGCTTGCCACGCTGTCGCTGTGGCTGGATGCACGCGTGGACCGGCTGCGGGCGCAGGTCCAGGGGGGCAGGGCGGGGTTGCCCCTCCAACCCGGGGGCGTATAGGTAAAAGGAAAGTCCTGCACCTGTGAACAAAGGGTCGATCGCCATGCGAATCCATTCTGATCTGGCCGACGCGATCGGCAACACCCCGTTGATCCGCCTGAACCGCGCCAGCGACGAGACCGGCTGCGAAATCCTCGGCAAGGCCGAGTTCATGAACCCCGGCCAGTCGGTCAAGGACCGCGCCGCGCTGTACATCATCAAGGACGCCGTCGCGCGCGGCGCCTGCGCCCCGGTGGCACCATCGTCGAGGGGACGGCCGGCAACACCGCGCATCGCGCACCGCCGCGCCTCGGCGCATCGATGGGGTTCAAGTCTGGTGATCGTGATCCCCGAGACGCA
>NZ_BBPH01000022.1 GCF_000787695.1 Paracoccus sp. PAMC 22219
GGCGGGTATTCGACCGACCTCGCGATCTTTGCGGTGCACGTTTCGGGCGCCTCGTCGATCGTCGGCGCGATCAATATCATCACCACCTTCCTGAACATGCGCGCCCCCGGCATGACCCTGTTCAAGGTGCCGCTGTTCGCCTGGTCGGTGTTCATCACTGCCTGGCTGATCCTGCTGGCCCTGCCCGTTCTGGCCGGCGCCATCACCATGCTGCTGATGGATCGCAACTTCGGCACGAACTTCTTCAACCCGGCCGGCGGCGGCGACCCGGTGCTGTACCAGCACATCCTGTGGTTCTTCGGCCACCCGGAAGTGTACATCATCATCCTGCCCGGCTTTGGCATCATCAGCCACGTCATCGCGACCTTCTCGCGCAAGCCGATCTTCGGTTACCTGCCGATGGTCCTGGCGATGGCCGCGATCGGGATCCTGGGCTTTGTCGTGTGGGCGCACCACATGTACACCGTCGGGATGTCGCTGACCCAGCAGAGCTATTTCATGCTGGCCACCATGACCATCGCCGTGCCCACGGGCATCAAGGTGTTCTCGTGGATCGCGACGATGTGGGGCGGCTCGGTCGAGTTCAAGACGCCGATGCTCTGGGCCTTCGGCTTCCTGTTCCTGTTCACCGTCGGCGGCGTGACCGGCGTGGTGCTCAGCCAGGCGCCGCTGGACCGCGTGTATCATGACACCTACTACGTCGTGGCGCACTTCCACTATGTGATGTCGCTTGGTGCGGTCTTCGCGATCTTTGCCGGCGTCTATTACTGGATCGGCAAGATGTCGGGTCGCCAGTACCCGGAATGGGCCGGCAAGCTGCACTTCTGGGCGATGTTCATCGGTTCGAACATGACCTTCTTCCCGCAGCACTTCCTGGGACGTCAGGGCATGCCGCGCCGCTACATCGACTATCCGGTCGAGTACGCATTCTGGAACGCGATCAGCTCGTGGGGCGCCTATCTGTCCTTCACCTCCTTCGTGTTCTTCATCGGCGTGGTGTTCTACACCCTCTTGGCCGGCAAGCGCGTCACCCAGAACAACTACTGGAACGAGTACGCCGACACGCTGGAATGGACCTTGCCCTCGCCCCCGCCCGAGCACACGTTCGAGCAGCTGCCCAAGCGCGAGGACTGGGACCGCAGCCCGGCCCACTGAAGGCACATCCTCGATGCCATATCGTTGGACAGAAACGGCCCCGGACACGTCCGGGGCCTTTTTGCAAACCGTGATCCTGTGGCCGCACCGATCTCTGCCCAAGCGGGGCTTCGTGTGGTTCATCGGCATCACGGCCGTGCTGCTGCTGCTGCCGATCCTGGCGGTGCTTGGCACGCAGGTGCTGTGGGGGCTGCTGCCGTTCATGGCGCTGACGGTGGGGGGCGTCTGGATCGCCCTGCGCCAGACCTATCGCACCGGCCAGACGCGCGAGGAGCTGGTCATGGACCGCACCCACCTGCAGATCCGGCGCAATGATCCGGGTCGCCCGGAACGCCTGTGGCAGACCAACAGCTATTGGGTGCGCCCCGGCCTGCGCAACGGACCAGTCGAGGCCTATCTGACCCTGTCGGACGGCCAGCGCGAGATCGAGCTGGGCGCGTTCCTAACCCCCGACGAACGCCGCACCCTGTGCGACGAGCTGATGCGGCGGCTGGCGCGCCTGCGCTAGTCGTCGTCGGCGCGGTCGGGCAGGCCGTCGTGGTCGGTCGCGGCAAAGTCTTCCAGCTCGGCCTCGGTCATGCTGTGATACATGTCCTTGGACGCGCCCTGCAGGTCGCAGACCTTTGTTTCGCCGCGCTTGGCGGACAGGGCGGCGCCGGCGGCGCGTTGCTGGGCTTTGGATCGTGCGGGCATGGGGTCACCTCCTGCCCGCACAACGCCTGATCCGCCGGGGCGGTTTCAGGCCAGCAGGCGCGCCTTGACCGCCGGACCCACGGCGCCAAAATCCATCTGTCCGGCATGGCGTTCCTTCAGCGCGGCCATCACGCGACCCATGTCGCGGATGCCCTCGGCGCCCAGATCGGCGATGGCGGCATCGATCGCGGCGGTCGTCTCGGTGGCGTCCATCGGGCGGGGCAGGAATTCCTGGATCACGCCGATCTCGTCCTCTTCCTTGGCGGCCAGTTCCAGACGGCCGCCCTCCTCATAGGCACTGGCCGATTCCTGGCGCTGCTTGACCATGCGCGACAGGATCAGGACCAGGTCGCCCTCGGTCAGGGTGCCGTCGGTGTCGCCGCCGCGCGCGGCGATCTCGCGGTCCTTGACGGCGGCGGCGATCAGGCGCAGCGTCGACAGCCGGGCGCTGTCGCGGGCCTTCATCGCCTCTTTCGTGGCGGCTTGCAGCTTGGCGCGCAGATCCATCTTCGTCTCCAACCCAAGGCGCGGGATGCGCCCGAAAGAACCGCATCTAGCCCCCCGCGGTCCGTGTTTCAAGCGCGGCCCCCGGACCGCTGCGGGTTGACCTTGGGGCGCGCGCCCCCTATTCACCGCCTGATTTCATTCCAGAGGTGCCGACATGGCTGCTAAACCGACCGCGTGCCTGGCGCTTGCCGACGGGACCGTCTTCTATGGCATGGGCTTCGGCGCCCCCGGCGAAGTCGTCGCCGAACTGGTCTTCAACACCGCGATGACCGGCTACCAGGAGATCATGACTGATCCCTCCTATGCCAGCCAGATCGTGACCTTCACCTTCCCCCATATCGGCAACACCGGCGTCACCGAAGAGGATGACGAGGCACCCGACCCGGTCGCCAGCGGCATCGTCGTGCGGTGGGACCCGACAGAGCCGTCGAACTGGCGCAGCACGTCGGAACTGACCGACTGGATGGCGCGCCGCGGCCGCATCGGCATCGGCGGCGTCGACACCCGCCGCCTGACCCGCGCGATCCGCCAACAGGGCGCGCCGCACGTCGTGCTGGCCCATGACCCCGACGGCAATTTCAACATCGAGGCCATGATCGCCCGCGCCCGCGACTGGCCGGGTCTGGTCGGGCTGGACCTGGCCCGCGGCGTCAGCTGCGCCCAAAGCTATCGTTGGGACCAGGGCGCATGGGAATGGGGCACGGGCTTTGGCACCGCGCCCGGCGACCGGCCGTTCAAGGTCGTGGCGCTGGACTACGGCGCGAAACGCAACATCCTGCGCTCGCTTGTGGCGTTCGGGGCCGATGTCACCGTCCTGCCGGCCACCGCCACCGCGGCCGAGGTGATGGCGCATGAGCCCGAGGGCGTGTTCCTGTCCAACGGCCCCGGCGATCCGGCCGCGACCGGCGCCTATGCCGTGCCGATGATTCAGGACCTGCTGGGCCGTGACATGCCGATCTTTGGCATCTGCCTGGGTCACCAGATGCTGGCGCTGGCGCTTGGCGCCAAGACCGTCAAGATGAGCCACGGCCATCACGGCGCGAACCATCCCGTGCGCGACGTGGAGACCGGCAAGGTCGAGATCACCTCGATGAACCACGGCTTTGCGGTCGATTCGCAAAGCCTGCCTGTCGGCGTGATCGAGACTCATGTCAGCCTGTTCGACGGCAGCAACTGCGGCATCCGCATGCAGGACAAGCCGGTCTTCTCGGTCCAGCACCACCCCGAGGCGTCCCCCGGGCCGCAGGACAGTCTGTACCTGTTCAAGCGGTTCACCGATTCGATGCGCGCACGCCGCGCCTGACGGTGAAATGCCCCCGTGCGACCAGTTTTTACCGGTCGCACGGGATCGCTTAATCTTCTGTTAACGCATGACGTTCCAAGACGGGTCGATCCTGATGGGAAACGACCATGGCGCAGCCTGCCCCCCTGCCCCGGCCTGCCAACCTGCCCGATCCGGCGACCGCCGGCAGTGCGGTCCTGTGCGGGCCGACGCTGGCCCCGCGCGACCGTCGGTCGCTTGGGCAGATCCTGCTGGAGGATGGGGCGGTCGATGCGGGCGACCTGCTCAAGGCGACGGTGATCCAGCAAAGGCTGCGCATTCGGCTGGACCAGGTTCTGCTGGCCCAAGGAATGGTCCAGCCGTCAGCCCTGGCCCGCGCGCTGTCGCGCCAATGGCGCACCACCGCGATCGACCCCGACGTGACGCCCGCCGATCCGCGGCTGATCGACGATGCGGGCGCCGGGTTCTGCCTGACGCACGGGCTGCTGCCCTGGCGGCGAATCGGCGGGGTGACCTGGATCGCAACCGCGCGGCCCGATGATTTTGCGGCCGTGCTGCCCCTGCTGCCGCGCCAGTTCGGCCAAGTCCGCATGCTGCTGTGCAGCGCCGACCAGGCCCAGGGCGGGGTGCTGAATTCGCGCCGCACCCGCCTGATCCGCGAGGCGGAGACCCGCGTCCCCGCCATCGAAAGCTGCCGCACTCAGAACCAGGCCCGCACCGCACGCCTGGCGATCGCGGCGCTGGCCCTGACCGGGGCGGGGCTGGTCCTGATTCCGACGGTGATCGTGGGACTGCTGACCTTTTGGGCGGTGCTGACCCTGGTGACGCAGAGCGGGCTGAAGCTGGCCTCGTTCCTGGCGGCGCGGCGTGCGGTGCGCGAACAGGACGAACATGCGCTGGCCGTTCGGCAGGGGCATTTGGTCCCCCCGCAAATGGAAACCGCGCTGCCGCTGATATCGGTCATGGTGCCGCTGTTTCACGAAGACGACGTGGCGGGCAAGCTGGTCGCGCGGCTGGCCCGGTTGGACTATCCCCGAGAGCTGACCGACATCCTGCTGGTGATCGAGGCCAGCGACGAGATCACCGAGGCCGCGCTGGACGGCGTGCGCCTGCCGCACTGGATCCGCGTCGTGCGGGTGCCGGACGGGCCGATCAAGACCAAACCCCGGGCGCTGAACTATGCGCTGAATTTTTGCCGCGGGCAGATCGTGGGCATCTGGGACGCCGAGGATCGCCCCGACCCCGATCAGCTGCACAAGGTCGCGCGGCGGTTCCATTTCGCCCCGGCGGACGTCGCCTGCCTGCAGGGGGCGCTGGATTATTACAACCCGCGCACCAATTGGCTGGCACGGTGTTTCACCATCGAATACGCAGGCTGGTTCCGCATTCTTTTGCCGGGGGTGGCGCGGCTTGGGCTGATCGTGCCCCTGGGCGGCACCACGTTGTTCTTTCGCCGCGATCTGCTGGAACAGGTCGGTGCCTGGGACGCGTGGAACGTGACCGAGGATGCCGATCTGGGCGTCCGTCTGGCGCGCCGCGGCTATCGGACAGAGATCATCGAGACGACCACCGACGAGGAGGCCAACTGTCGCGCCCTGCCTTGGGTCAAGCAGCGGTCCCGCTGGCTCAAGGGTTACGCGATGACTTGGGCCGTGCACATGCGCGATCCGGCAGCGCTCTATCGCGATCTGGGGGCGTGGCGGTTCTGGGGCTTTCAGGTCCAGTTCCTGGGCGCGCTGTCGCAATACCTGCTGGCGCCGATCCTGTGGAGCTTCTGGCTGCTGACCTTTGGCCTGCCGCATCCCCTGCGCGCGCCGCTGGAGACCAGCGTCGGATCCTGGGCGATCGCCGGCCTGTTCGGTCTGTTCGTCGCCTCCGAGGCGCTGAGCATCTTTGTCGGCATGCGCGCGGTCAGCGGCGCGAAACATCGCCACCTGATGCCGTGGGTTCCGACGCTGCATTTCTATTACCCGCTTGGCTGCCTGGCGGGATGGAAGGCCATCTACGAAGTCGTGGCCAAGCCCTTTTACTGGGACAAGACCGCCCACGGCCTGTTCGTCGAGGCCGGTGACGCGCCCGAGATCCCGCTGGCGCCGGGCATGGTGTCGATCCCGGTCCTGGGCCAGATTGGCGGCCGGTCCCTGGCCGAGGTCGCGGCAGACCTGCAGGCCAGCGCGGGACACGCCCGCGTCGGGCAAATCGATGCCCCGACCGTCGAACCCGAATCCATGCGCTTTCCCCAGGATCGCGCCGCCAGCGGCTAGCCGGGCGGGGTGTCGCCGGACAATCGTTCTTCGACGATGGCCTGCACCGTGTCGAAATCCCGAACCAGACGGTCGCGCAGGGCCTGCGGGCTGTCCGCCTCGACCTCGCGCAGCAGGAAGTCCTGGCCGCCGCGTCCGATCTCGTCCATGTCCAGCGGCCTGTCGGTCAGCAGGCGGGCGGCGGCATGCACGCGCCACAACCCCCGCCAGATCGACGACAGACGGTCCGCCTGTTCCGCGGACAGCAGGCCTGCCCTGCGACCCGCGCGAAGCTGCGCCAGCGTCGACCGCGCCGGATCGCCCGCCCGCAGCGCACAGCTTTGCGCCAGCAGGTCGATGTCCTGCAGCCGCCCGGCCCCCTGACGCACGTCGAAGACCCCGCCCGGCGGCTTGGCCGCGAACAGGCGGTCGCGCATCTGGCCGGTGTCGGGCAGCACCCGGGGGTCGGTGCCGCGTTCGGTCAGGACCTGCAGACGCAGGGCCTCGATCTGCTGGCACAGCGTCTCCGCGTCGGGACCGATCTGCGCCACGCAGCGGGCACGGGTCAGGGCCAGATGCTCCCACGTCCAGGCCTCGGTCATCTGATAGGTGCCGAAACTGTCGATGGAGGTCGCCACCGGCCCCTGCCGCCCCGACGGGCGCAGCCGCATGTCGACCTCGTAGAGGCGGCCTTCGGCGGTGGGGGCGGACAGGGCGGTGACCATCGCCTGTGTCAGGCGCGCGTAATAGGGGCGCGCGGCCAGCGGGCGCGGCCCATCGGATGCGTCGACCCCGTCCGCGTCATAGATCACGATCAGGTCCAGATCCGACCCCGCGTTCAGCACCCGCGCACCCAGAGAGCCCATGCCCACGACCACCGCGCCCCGCCCCGGCGGCGGGCCGTGGCGGCGGGCGAAATCGGCGGCCGTCACCGGCAGCAGCGCCGCCACGCAGCGCCGGCAAGGTCGGCGTATTGCACCGCGGCCTCGTCCGCGCCGATCAGGCCGCGCAGGTGATGGACGCCGATGCGGAACTGCCATTCATGCGCCCACCGGCGCGCCGCATCCAGCGCGCGTTCATAACCGCCGCCGGGCTGGGTCAGCGCGCGCTGCAGGACCGCGTCCAGCTCCGCCACCAGACCCGCCTCGGCGGGCCATGGCGCGAAGAAGCTGCCCGCCAGCACGCCGTCCAGGACCGACGGGTGGCGCGCCAGGTAGGCGGCCAGCGCGGGCGCGGTGCCGCAGATGTCGACGATCAGGTCGATCAGCTGGGGATTGGCCTCGAACAGGGAAAACAGCTGGACCCCCGCAGGCAGCCCGGACAGGACGCTGTCGAACCGGGCCAGCGCCTCGGCCGGGTGGCCGGCGCGGGCCATGCGCGACAGAAGCGGCGCCTCGATCCGGTGAAAGATCTGGCGCGCGCGGTCGGACCGCAGCGCCGGATAGGTCTGCCAGCCTGGATCACCGCCCGCGATTCGTCGGACAGGTCGGGAACGGTGTCGGTCGGCTCGGACGGGGCGAAGAAACGCTCGGTCAGCGCATGCACGCGTTCCAACCGCGATTTCAGTCGGGCGCACCACGCATCGGCATCGGGCTCGCCCATCAGGGCGGCGATGGTGGTCAGGCCCTGATCGTCCTTGGGCAGGCTGTGGGTCTGGGCGTCATTCACCATCTGGATACGGTGTTCGATGTCGCGATGTTCGCGGTAATGCGCCGTCAGTTCGTCGGCGACGTCCCGGGGGATCCAGTTCTTGGCCGCCAGCGCGGCCAGCCCGCCGACCGTGTCGCGGCATTGCAGGTCGCGGTCGCGCCCGCCCGCGATCAGCTGACGGGTCTGGGTAAAGAACTCGATCTCGCGGATGCCGCCGCGGCCAAGCTTCAGGTTGTGGCCCGCCACCTCCAGCCGCCCGCCCAGACCCTTGTGGTCGCGGATGCGCAGCCGCATGTCATGGGCGTCCTGGATGGCCGCGAAATCCAGATGCTTGCGCCAGACAAAGGGACGCAATTCGCGCAGCAGGCGTTCGCCCGCGGCGATGTCGCCCGCCGCCGCGCGCGCCTTGATGAAGGCCGCGCGTTCCCAGGTCCGCCCCTCGGCCTCGTAATAGGCCAGCGCCGCGGCGGTCGAGATGCAGACCGGCGTCACTGCCGCATCGGGCCGCAGCCGCAGGTCGGTGCGAAAGACATAGCCGTGGTCGGTCACGTCAGACAGGGTCGCGGCCATCCGCCGCGTGGCACGGATCAGGGCGGCGCGGGCCTCCATCTGGTCGGCCTCGGCGTAGGCGGTCTCGTCGAACAGCACGATCAGGTCTATGTCGGAACTGTAGTTCAGCTCTCGTGCGCCGCCCTTCCCCATCGCCAGCGCGAAGATGCCGCCCGCATCGGCGGTGGTGGCGGGCAGCTTGCCGCGCCGGATCTCGGTCGCGACATGAACGCGCAGGGCCAGGTCGACGGCGCGGTCGGCCAGGTCGGACAGCGCGCCCGTCACCTGCTCCAGTGACCAGACCCCGCCCAGATCGGCCAGCGCCGCCAGCAGCGCCACCCGCCGCTTGGCCCGGCGCAAGGCCACGCCAAGCGCGTCCGCGTCCAGCGATTGCAGGCCCTGCGTCTCGCGCGCGACGACATCGTCGTGGTCCAGCGCATCGGGCAGCCAGTCGGCCTCGGACCGCAGCAGGCCTGCCAGATAGGGGCTGCTGCCCGCAGTACCCGCGATCAGGTCGCGCATCCGGTCGGACAGGGTCGGGAACAGCGCCGCGACATCCGCCCCACGGGCGGCGTCGACGGGCAGCGGAAGGCGGGTGATGCGGGTCTGAAAGCTCATGCGCGCCACCTTGCCGGGGCCGCCCCGGCCCGTCAACGCAACGCGCGGTAAACCATGTCGGACGGAACCGTCCGGCGCGCTGCTTTCCCCGCTTGGCCTGCCGGGAAATCGTTGCTAGGCTTTCGCGCATACCAACCCGCGATATGGAACCTTCCGCGCCCGCATGATCAGTCGCGACCTGACCAGATGCTGCAAGGGGCGCACCTGATGCGCCATACGTTGCCCCATGCGCCACAGTTCTATGTGACCGCGCCCCAGCCCTGCCCGTATCTGCACGGCCGCGCCGAACGAAAGCTGTTCACCGCACTGCAGGGGGACAACGCCGCCGAACTGAACAACGCGCTGTCGCGGCAGGGTTTCCGGCGGTCCCAGAACGTGCTGTACCGGCCCAGCTGCGAAAGCTGCGTGGCCTGCATGTCGGCGCGCATCCGGGTCGCGGATTTCCACCCCTCCAAGACGCAGCGCCGCATCACCACCCGCAACGGTGCCCTGCGCCGCCTGGCCACCAGTGCCTGGGCGACCGAGGATCAGTTCGAACTGTTCCGCCGTTATCTGGACAGCCGCCACGCGGATGGCGGTATGGCGGACATGGACATCTTCGAGTTCGCCGCGATGATAGAGGAGACGCCTGTCAAGACCCGCGTCATCGAATACCGCTGCAGCGACGATGCGATGCCGGTGCTGGCGCAGGGCGACGATCATCTGGCCGGGGTCTGCCTGACCGACGTGCTGGATGACGGGCTGAGCCTTGTCTACAGCTTCTATGACCCGCTGCTGCGGCCGGCCAGCATGGGCACCTATATCATTCTGGACCATATCGAGATCGCGCGCGCCGCGGGCCTGCCCTATGTCTATCTGGGCTATTGGGTGCCCGGCAGCCGCAAGATGGACTACAAGGCCCGCTTCAGCGCGCTGGAGATCTACAAGGGCGGCGTGTGGCAGGATATCGGCAACCCCGAGGATCATTCGAACGAGGCGCACCCCCTGTCGGTCGATCCCATCGTCGAACAGGTCGCCCGCATCGCCCTGCCGCAATTCGACCGATAGCGTCGGCCAAACCGCGAAATAAAGTTTCAATTTACGCCGCCCCTGCGTCACTTTCTCCACCAAATGCCATTGACCCTGTCGGAGCCTGACCCTAGGTTGCGCCGACGCGGGGCTGCAAATGGTGCGCCTTGCAGGTGTTTTTGATGGATGGAGCAAGACGATGTCCCGAACAATGACGGGTGCGAGAATGGTGGTCGAGGCGCTGCGCGATCAGGGCGTCGATACCGTATTCGGCTATCCGGGCGGGGCCGTGCTACCCATCTATGACGAGATCTTTCAGCAGAACGACATCACCCATGTCCTGGTCCGCCACGAACAGGGCGCCGTCCACATGGCCGAGGGCTATGCCCGCGCCACGGGCAAGCCGGGCGTCGTGCTGGTCACCTCGGGTCCGGGGGCCACGAACGCGGTGACCGGCCTGACCGATGCGCTGCTGGATTCGATCCCGCTGGTCGTGCTGTCGGGCCAGGTCCCGACCTTCATGATCGGCACCGACGGGTTCCAGGAGGCCGACACGGTCGGCATCACCCGCCCCTGCACCAAGCACAACTGGCTGGTCAAGGACACGGACAAGCTGGCCGCGACGATCCACAAGGGCTTTCACGTCGCCACCTCCGGTCGCCCCGGTCCGGTCCTGATCGACATTCCCAAGGATGTGCAGTTCGCGACCGGCACCTATGTCGGACCCAAGCAGGTCGACAATGGCCGCTACAACCCGACGAAAAAGGGCGATCTGGGCGCGATCACGCGTCTGGTCGAGCTGATGGAACAGGCCGAACGCCCGATCCTGTATACCGGTGGCGGTGTCATCAACTCCGGTCCCGGCGCCAGCCAGCTGCTGCGCGAACTGGCCGAGGCAACGGGATTCCCCGTGACCTCGACCCTGATGGGGTTGGGCTGCTATCCGGCGTCGGGCGACAAGTGGCTGGGCATGCTGGGCATGCACGGCACCTATGAGGCCAACCTGGCGATGCACGGCTGCGATCTGATGATCAACATCGGCGCGCGCTTTGACGACCGGATCACCGGGCGGATCGCGGATTTCAGCCCCGGCTCGGTCAAGGCGCATATCGATATCGACCCCTCCTCGATCAACAAGGTCGTGCGCGTCGACGTGCCGATCGTCGGCGACGTGGGCCATGTATTGGAGGATCTGCTGAAGGTCTGGAAGTCGCGCGGCCGCAAGACGAACAGCCCGGCGCTGAAGCAGTGGTGGGGCCAGATCGCCGAATGGCGCGCCAAGAAATGCCTGGCCTATCGGGGCAGCGACACGATCATCAAGCCGCAGCACGCGCTGGAACGCCTTGAGGCGCTGACCAAGAACCACGACCGCTATATCACCACCGAGGTCGGCCAGCATCAGATGTGGGCCGCACAGTATCTGGGCTTCGAAGGACCGAACCGCTGGATGACATCGGGCGGTCTGGGCACGATGGGTTATGGCCTGCCGGCGTCGATCGGCGTGCAGATGGCGCACCCCGAGGCGCTGGTCATCAACGTCGCGGGCGATGCCAGCTGGCTGATGAACATGCAGGAGATGGGCACCGCGGTGCAGTTCCGCCTGCCGGTCAAGCAGTTCATCCTGAACAACGAACGCTTGGCATGGTGCGCCAATGGCAGCAGCTGCTGCATGGCGAACGTTACAGCCAGTCCTGGTCTGACAGCTTGCCCGATTTCGTCAAGTTGGCCGAGGCATTCGGCTGCAAGGGCGCGCAGGTGCGCGACCCCAAGGATCTGGATGCCGCGATCCAGCAGATGATCGACTATGACGGTCCCTTCATCCTGGACGTGCTGGTCGAGAAGCACGAGAACTGCTTCCCGATGATCCCTTCGGGCAAGCCGCATAACGAGATGCTGCTGGGCGAGGCCGAGACCCTGGGCGTGATCGAATCCGAAGGCGCGGTGCTGGTCTGAGACCGGCCTGAGAAAGAGCAGAACCATGAACGCTTTGAACATCCAGAAGGGCATGTCCAGCCATTCGGCCTATGACCTGCGCGACCCGCATTCGCCCATCGAGGAAAGCCACACCTTGGCTGTCCTGGTCGAGAACGAGCCCGGCGTGCTGGCGCGCGTGATCGGCCTGTTCGCGGGCCGCGGCTATAATATCGACAGCCTGACCGTGGCCGAGGTCGACCATACTGGCCACCGGTCGCGCATCACGGTGGTGACGCGCGGCACGCCCGCGGTGATCGAACAGATCAAGGCGCAGCTGGGCCGAATCGTGGTCGTCCACGAGGTGCATGACCTGACCGTCGAGGGTCCGGTGGTGGAACGCGAGCTGGGCCTGTTCAAGGTGCGCGGCACGGGCGACAAGCGCGTCGAGGCCCTGCGAATCGCCGAGATCTTTCGCGCGAACGTGGTCGATTCGACGCTGGAGAGCTTTGTCTTCGAACTGGTCGGCACGCCGTCCAAGCTGGAGGCATTCGCCGATCTGATGCGCCCGTTGGGCCTGACCGATCTGGCGCGCACCGGGGTCGCCGCGCTGTCGCGCGGCGCCTGATCGCCCCTAGCGCGCGGCCCCGCTGCGGGGTCGCGCATAGGTCGTGGCCGGACGGCGGGTCGCCGACGGCACGGACCCGCCCGGAAACGTATCCTGATGCGCCACCACCCGCAGGGCCGGACGCGGAGCCTGCTGCGCATCGGCCAGGATTCGCGGCAGTTGCAGACAGGTCTTTTCCGACAGCATCGTCACATTCAGCGCATGGCGCAGATTGCCGACGGTCTGAGTTTCCAGTTCGACCAGATCGCCAGGCTGGGGCCATTCGCCGGGACCGGCGAAATTCGCGGTTCCCTGCAGATAGGCCAGCGTTGCTTGATCTTCGCACCAGATGATCGCCTTTTCACGCGACCCGCTGCTCCATACGACAACCCCGATCATGGGCGCCCCTTCATAGAAAAAGCGCCGAAGCGCCGGATGGTATCAATTCAAGGATCTGTCTTGTGCGAACCTATGGCGACTAAAGCAGAAAACCGCCGACATGCCAGCTTTTTCCTTTCATAGCCTGAATTTTGTTGCAGCCAGAGGTTGTCGCGTTGCGGCGCAGGCACAACCCGATCCGCGCTCAGCGGATGCGCCCGGCCTGCACGTCGGCCACGGCGCGACGCACCTGCGCCAGCCGCTGCGCCCGCGCCGGGTGGGTGCCCAGAACGTGGTTTCCGGGGTCCGGGATGCGCTGGAACAGGCCTGACCCGCTGATCGGATCATAGCCGGCGTTCAGGGTAATGATCGCGCCCAGATAGTCGGCCTCCAGCTCCCACTCCTTGGAGTAGTAGCGCGCGCCGACCGATGCGCCGATCTCCTGCGCGCGAGCGATGGCGCCGGTGTCGCCGCCATAGGCGGAGGCCAGGCTGCCCAGAACCACGGCCGCGGCGGTGGCCGCGCCCGACTTGCGGTCCAGGTGGTTCAGGATGTGGTGCGCGGCCTCGTGACCCACGACGAACGCGATTTCGTCGGGGTTCTGCGTCTGCGCGATCAGCGACAGGGTAAAGCCCACCACCGGGCGTCCGTTGCGGTCGACGGTCTGGAAGGCGTTCGGCTCCAACCCCGGCCGGTCGTCGACGACGAAGATGAAATCACAGCTGATCGGCGCGGTGCGGCGGTTCAGGCAGTCTTGGCGGACCGCGGGCTCCATCCGGCGCATGACCTGAACAAAGCTCCGCGCGGCCCCGTCGGGCGTCGCCGCATGTGGGGCCGAAGGGGCCGGCAGGGCCGGTCCCTGCTGGACGGGCGCCGGTGCGGTGCCGACGCCGGGGGCGGGCAACGGTGCACAGCCCGCGACGGCCAACGCCGCGATCAACCCTGCCAGCCAGCTGCGCGCGATCATCTGTCCCATCGTTCCTGCCCTGTTGCGACGCCCCGCGTCGGCGCGATCCTGAGGGCGCAGAATACCCCCTGCCCGTCCGGCGTAAACCCCGACCGCTTGCCGCAGGCCCCCTTTCACGCGATTGTCGGGCCTTTCCCAAGGAGATTCGGATGTTCACCATCGAACACGACTTCGACGCGACCGTGATCACCCTGATCGACGAGGCCGAGGCCCAGACGCGCCCCCTGAACGAGGACGTCGTCATTCTGGGTTTTGACGACCGGGTGATTCTGGAACAGATGAGCGACGACGGCGAAGAGGTCGTCCGCATCACCCTGTCCATGCATCAGCTGACCGAACTGCGTCTGGCGCTGAACCTGCCCGAAGGCAATTACCGGATCGAAAAGGAAGGCTGACCGCGTGCTTGCGGGCCGCGACCGGTTCATGAGACACCGCCCCCGACCCTACAGGAGATCCGCATGGACCACCGCAACGACGCCGCCCTGCAGTTTCTGGCCACCCGCCGGTCACACCCGCCCAAGATGATGATCGGTCCGGGCCCGGACCGCGATCAGCTGGCCGAGCTGCTGACGCTGGCGGCCCGCGTTCCCGATCACGGCAAGCTGGAGCCGTGGCGTTTCATCGTGCTGGGCCGGCAGACGCTGGATGCGCTGGCCCCGACCCTGCGCGATGCGGTCTTGGCGGCGGGGCAGGATCAGGCGGCGGCGGACAAGGCGGCCTCGGCCATGGCGTCGCCGGTGATCGTGGCGGTGGTGTATTCGCCGGTCGACAGTGCCAAGGTGCCCGAATGGGAGCAGGTCCTGTCGACGGGCGCGCTGTGCCTGGGGTTGGTGAACGCAGCGCTGGCATCTGGCTGGGCTGCCGCGTGGCTGACCGGGTTCGCGGCGCTGAACCAGGATTTCGCGCAGGCGCATCTGGGCATCGCGGCGCATGAACGCGTCGCAGGGCTGGTCCATATCGGCACGCGCGGCGCGCCGCCGCCCGAACGTCCCCGCCCCGATGTCATGGCCAAGACCCGGTGGCTGCCATGATGCCCGTCCGCGCGCTGCTGCGGGGTTGGGCCGACCTGCTGCGCCCGTCGGTGCTGCGGCTGGTGCTGCTGGGCATCGGGCTGACGCTGGTGCTGTTCGTGGCGCTGCAGGCGGCGATCTTCTGGGCGCTGCGGCTGTGGCTGCCGGGCGGGGTCACCCTGCCTTGGCTGGGCCAGATCGAATTCGGGCAGGTGCTGTCCTGGGGGTCGCTGGCGCTGTTTCCGGTGATGGGGATCTTCCTGATGGCCCCGGTCGCCGCCGGCTTTGCGGGCCTGTTTGCGGAAACCGTCGCCGAAAAGGTCGAGGCGATCCACTACCCGAACCGTCGCGGCACGTCGCTGGATTTCTTCGACGGGCTGCTGGAATCGGTGGCGGTCGTGCTGGCCGTGCTGGGCGTTCTGGTGGTCAGCCTGATCCTGACGCCGTTCATCGGCCCCTTCGCGCCCCTGCTGTTCCTCGGCGCGAACGGTTGGCTGCTGGGGCGCGAGTTCTTTCAGATGGCCGCCCGCCGCCACCTGGACGAAGGCCCGGCCAGCGACCTGCGCCGCGCGCATTCGGCCCGCGTGACCGTGACGGGCGTGCTGGTCGCGATCGGTCTGGTCATCCCGGTGGTCAACATCGCGGTGCCGCTGCTGGCGGCCGCCGCCTTTACCCACCTGTTCCAGATGATCAGCGGATCCACTGATCCAGGTTCGAGATATCCGCGCGCGTGATCACGCCGCCCAGGATGATCCAGGCCAGCACCGCCCACATCGCGCTGGTGATGGCCGTGGTCCAGATCAGCTTGCGCCGCCAGTTGATGCCCGACGGCGCGCCCGCATGGGTGCCGGGGATGACCTCTCCGGCATCGGCCTGACTGCGCTGCCCGATCGGCATGACGCAGAACAGGGTCAGGAACCACAGGGAAGCGAACAGAACGATACCGCCGGTCAGGTTCATCAGATTTGCTCCAGTTCGATCAGGCAGCCGTTGAAATCCTTGGGGTGCAGGAACAGCACGGGCTTGCCATGGGCGCCGATCTTCGGCTCTCCGGTGCCCAGCACGCGGGCGCCTTGTGTCTTCATGTGGTCGCGCGCGGCGATGATGTCATCCACCTCGAAGCACATGTGATGGATGCCGCCCGACGGGTTCTTGTCCAGGAAACCGCGGATCGGGCTGTCGTCGCCCAAGGGGTACAAAAGCTCGATCTTGGTGTTCGGCAGCTCGATGAAGACGACGGTGACGCCGTGGTCGGGTTCGTCCTGGGGCGGGCCCACGGTGGCCCCCAGGGTGGTCTGGTACTGTGCCGCCGCCGCCTGCAGGTCGGGGACGGCAATGGCGACATGGTTCAGGCGACCGATCATCGTCACATCCTCCGTTTTGTGGGGTTCTAAGGGTTTGCGCGTCGGCGGGAAAGGAAAAGCATCGCCGTTAACCGGTTCTTAGCGAATCGCGGCTTAACTGAGGGTGAAGACGTGGATGGGGACACAGACATGCTGACGGATATCACGGCCGACACGCCCAAGCCCTTGCCGCAATGGCGTTTGTCGCTGCCCAACCGACCGCTGACCGGCCTGACCGTGCTGGTGATCGAGGATTCGCGCTTTGCCAGCGAGGCCGTGCGGCTGTTGTGTCTCAAGTCCGGTGCGCGGATTCGCCGCGCGGATTGCCTGCGGTCCGCGGCGCGCCATCTGCGCAGCTATCGCCCCGCGGTGGTGGTGATCGACCTGGGCCTGCCGGATGGCGACGGGGTCGCGCTGATTGCCGAACTGCACGCGGCCGAGCTGCGGGTGCCGGTGATCCTGGCGATGTCCGGCGACCCCGACCGCGCGTCCGAGGCGCTGGCGGCGGGTGCGGACGGCTTCCTGCCCAAGCCGGTCGAGAGCCTGGCGGTGTTTCAGCAGGCCATCCTGCGGGTGCTGCCTGCCGATACCGGTGCCATGACGCTGCGCGCCCTGCCCGACGACGTGATCCAGCCCGACCCGTCTGGCCTGCGCGACGACCTGGCCCATGTGGCCGAGGTGCTGTCCAGCGCCCATGACACGACCGAGATCGACTATATCGCCCGCTTCCTGGCCGGGGTGGCGCGGTCCGCCCACGACCCCGCGCTGGAGGCTGCGGCCACGGCGCTGGCGCGCGACTACAACGCCGGGCACGCGCTGGCGACCGACCTGGCGCGCATCAGCGGCATGGTCCAGGACCGCCTGTCGCGCGTGGCCGAGATGTAGGTCAGGCGGTCATGCCCGGATCGGACCCCATGTCCAGTCCGGGAAAGACCGACCCCTCCAGCGTGGCGCGGGAAACGCCGAACTTGGCGTGCATGGCCCAAGCCGCATAGGCGCGAATGTCGCGCAGGGGCATCAGGTCGCGCCCGTCATACAGATCGCCCTCGGCCAGACCTGGCCAATCGCCCATCGCGCGCCCGCCCCGCACCGCGCCACCCGCCACCAGCAGCGTGCCCCCGGTGCCGTGATCGGTCCCCGCCGATCCGTTCTCGCGCACGGTGCGCCCGAACTCGGTCATCGCCATGACGGTCGTGCGGTCCCAGTTCGCGCCAAGATCGGCCTTCAGCGTCAGGATCGTGTCGGCCAGCCGCCCCAGCATCCGCGGCAGCGACCCCGCCTGCCCCGCATGCGTGTCCCACCCGCCGATGGAAAAGCTGGCGATCCGCGTCTGCCCGTTCAGGCGATCGGCGGCGAAACGCGCGATCTCAAGGTGGTCCTGTCCGGGCTTGCCGGTGGCAAGGTCCGGCGACAGGCTGGCCACGATCTCCATCGCCTGCGTGCTGGCGTCGCGGAACAGCGGATCGTCGTGATAGATGCGCGTCAGCAGCTGCTGCGCCTGCGGGCTGAGGTCCATCTCCGCCTTGGGGGTCCAGCTTTTGGCCGGGGCCTGCCCCTGCAGGATGCGCATCTGCGAGACGCCCACCGAATAGGCGGTCTCCGACGCCTGCCCCGGCATCGCCTGCAGCAGCCGGTTCAGCCAGCCGTCCTGCTGGGCATCCAGGTCCAGGTCGGTGCCGGTGCCGGCCTCCAGCATGTTCTGGCCATCGAAATGGCTGCGCTTGTCGCGGTAGGGCGTCGAGACCGCGGGCGCGAACGTCAGCTGTCCCGCCTGCCACAGTGGCAGCAGCTCCGACAGGGCCGGATGCAGCGCAAAGAACCCGTCCAGATCGGTCGCCCCGTGATCCGGTCCAAGCGACAGGGTCCGGCGCAAGCCGCCAAGCGCGCGGTCGCCATAGGGCTGGAAGGCGTCCAGCCCGTCCATCGCGCCGCGCAGGATGATGACGACCAGGCGGTTGTCGCCCGGCGCCGCCGCGAAGGTCGCCGACGACAGCAGCGGATGCGCCGCCGCAGAACAGCCGATCAGCGCGGTGGATTTCAGGAACAGCCGCCGAGACAGCATCGCGTCACCTCCGGTTGAAATCGGCCGAGGCCAGGATCAGGGCCACGCCCTCGGCCTGGCTTCCGCGCGCGGGACGGCCCAGGACAGCGCCTCGGACGCTGTGTCGCCCAGGGCAGTGCGCAGCAACGTGCGCGCATCGGGCAGCGGGTCGGCCAGCAGCGAAGGCGCGCTGAGCGCCCAGGTGATGCGCATCGCCAGACCCTGGGGGCTGGCCCAGGCGGCCTGTTCCTCCGGCCAGCCGTCGGGGCCAAGCGGGCTGCCCCAGGCCTGCCCCATCGCGGTCATCGGCTGCAGCAGCAGGCGTTGCACCTGCGGCGGCTTCATCGCGCGGACCCGGAGACCGTCGATGCCAAGGCTGCGCATCGCGGCCACCAGAAAATCAAAGGGCTGGCGCATCTTCTGGCGGAACTGCTGCTGCAGTTCAGGCGCCTGCGCCAGCGTCAGGTTCATCGCGCCCAGATCGCCGCCGGTATCGACGAACACCGCCGCCAGCCGGTCGACCAGCGGTTGCGGCGGATCGTCGGCGACGAAATGCACCGCCATCTTGCGGGCGATATGCCGGGCTGTCGCCGGATGGCGCGCAAGATCGGCGATGACCCCGCGAATGTCGTCCAGGCTGGCCCTGCCGCCGCCATAGCTGGCGCCCAGAACCGTCTCGGCCCCCGGCTCGGCCTGGACGGGGCGAAAGATGCCGGTCTGGCGGGGGTGATAGGCCAAACCGGTCAGCAATTCGGCCAGCTGTGTCACGTCCTGCTGGGAATAGTCGGCCCCGACGCCCAGGCTGTGCAGCTCGATCATCTCGCGCGCCAGGTTTTCGTTCAGGCCCAACGGCTTGTCGGGGTTCCTGCGCGCACGGGCCGAGTTCGGGCCGACCGACCGGTCCTGATCCAGATAGCGCACCATCGCCGGATGGGTTTCGGCCGCCAGCATCATGTCGGCAAAGCGCCCGTTCAGATGCGGCCGGATCGCGTCCTGGACAAAGGCGTCGGTCATCAGGTTCCAGTAGACCGTCCCGCCGGTGACCGTGAAATGATCGGCCCAGAACCAGACCAGCCGTTCCCCGAAGCCCGACGGGTCGTCGACCGCGCGGGCGAAACGGTTCTGGATCGTCGCGCGATAGATGCCGCCCAGCCTGCGGCGATAGGCGACGTCACGCTCGCGGGCAGCAGGGTCGCCGGTGCGGCCCGCGGCCCCCAGGTCCAACCCCCGATCCTGCCACGCGCGCACCCTGTCCAGGGTCACGGCCCCCTGCCCGATCCGGACGGACCCCGCGACCGATGCAGCCATCCCCGCCGGATCGGCGGGCGACGTCAGGCGCGGCGACAGGCCGAACCCAAGGCGGATCGCGGCGATTTCGGCATAGGACGGCATCGGGCGAGGAGCTCCGGCTTGTGCTGCTGTGCAGCATCATGCCATGCCGGTCGCCCGGGGTCAGGTCACTCTTTCGGCAACGCGCGCAGGCGCAGGTCGCGCATCTGCTCGTTGGTGGGCTCGCTTGGCGCGCCCATCATCAGGTCCTCGGCACGCTGGTTCATCGGGAACATGATGACCTCGCGGATGTTCTGCTCATCGGCCAGCAGCATCACGATGCGGTCGATGCCGGCGGCACAGCCCCCGTGCGGCGGCGCGCCATAGCGGAACGCCTTGACCATGCCGCCGAACCGCTTTTCGACCTCGGATGCCGGATAGCCAGCCAGCTCGAACGCCTTGAACATGATCTCGGGCTTGTGGTTCCGGATCGCGCCGCTGATCAGCTCATAGCCGTTGCAGGCCAGGTCATACTGGTATCCCAGCACCTCCAGCGGGTCGCCGTTCAGCGCCTCCATCCCGCCCTGCGGCATGGAGAAGGGGTTGTGGCTGAAGTCGATCTTGCCGTCGTCGGTCTTCTCGTACATCGGGAAATCGACGATCCAGGCGAACTTGAACTGGTTTTCGTCGATCAGGCCCAGCTCTCGGCCGATCTCGGTGCGGGCCCGGCCCGCGACGGTCTCGAACTGGTCGGGACGACCGCCCAGGAAGAAGGCCGCGTCACCCTCGGCCAGACCCAGCTGAGCGCGGATCGCCTCGGTCTTCTCGACGCCAAGCGCCTTGGCGATCGGGCCCGCGGCCTCGGTCGATCCATCCTCGGCCTTGCGCCAGATGATGTATCCCATGCCGGGCAGGCCCTGCTGTTGGGCAAAGGCGTTCATGCGGTCTGCGAACTTGCGGCTGCCGCCGGTGGGCGCGGGAATGGCGCGAACTTGCGTCCCCTCCTGCTCCAGCAGCTTGGCAAAGATGCCAAAGCCCGACCCGCGGAAATGCTCGCTGACGACCTGCATCTCGATCGGGTTGCGCAGGTCCGGCTTGTCGGTGCCGTATTTCAGCAGGCTGTCGGCATAGGGGATCAGCGGCCAGTCGGCATCCACCCGGCGACCATTGCCGAACTCCTCGAACAGGCCCTGGATGACCGGCTGGACGGTGGCGAACACGTCCTCCTGGCGGACAAAGGACATCTCCATGTCCAGCTGATAGAAATCGGTCGGGCTGCGGTCGGCGCGGGGGTCCTCGTCGCGGAAACAGGGCGCGATCTGGAAATACTTGTCGAAACCCGCGACCATGATCAGCTGCTTGAACTGCTGGGGGGCCTGCGGCAGGGCATAGAACTTGCCCGGATGCAGGCGCGACGGCACCAGGAAATCGCGCGCGCCCTCAGGGGACGACGCGGTGATGATCGGTGTCTGGAATTCGGTGAAATCCTGGTCCCACATGCGGTTGCGGATCGACCGCACCACCTTGGACCGCAGCATGATGTTGTTGTGCAGGCTCTCGCGGCGCAGGTCCAGAAAGCGATAGGCCAGCCGCGTTTCCTCGGGATAGTCCTGGTCGCCAAAGACCGGCAGGGGCAGCTCGTCCGCGGGGCCCAGCACCTCGATCTCGGTCGCATAGACCTCGATCTCTCCGGTGGGCAGCTTGGCGTTGACCAGCGAGGCGTCGCGCATCTTGACCCGGCCGTCGATGCGCACGACGGTCTCTGCGCGCAGCTTGTCCATCGCGGCAAAGGCCGGGCTGTCGCTGTCGGCCAGCACCTGCGTCATGCCGTAATGATCGCGCAGGTCGACGAACAGCACGCCCCCGTGGTCGCGGACCCGGTGGACCCAGCCCGACAGGCGGACGGTGGTCCCGGCATCGGCGGCCTTCAGGTCGCCGCAGGTATGGCTGCGATAGGCGTGCATGAGCGTTTTCCCCAGTTTTTCAGCCCCCGCACAAAGCGCGGGACGGCGGGGAAGTCAACCTCTCAGAATGGGCGCTCAGAACGGGCGCACCACATTGCCGCTGTAGAAATAGACCCCCATGCCGACCGCGAACAGCACGTTCCCCGCCACCGCATGCAGCGCCCAGGCCGCCGGAAAGCCGTGGCGCAGATAGGCGCGGGCAAAGAACCAGCCGCCCACAAAGGTCATGATCGCCACGATCCAGGACCAGTACATCAGGTGCGCGAAGGAAAAGATCGCCGCGTTCAGCGCGATGGCGGCCCGCCCCTCGGGCAGGATGGCGCCATAGCGGTGAAAGAACAGCGGGCGAAAGATCAGCTCCTGCGGCAGGGCCGACAGGATGGGATAGAAGGTCCAGATGACCAGCAGGAATTCGGGCCGGTTCCGGGGGATCGAAAACAGCGCTTCGGGGCGGGCGATCGCCAGGATCACCCATCCCGCCGCCAGCGTGGCCAGCGCGATGCCCGCCAACTCCTGCCACGGCATCCGCCGCCAGCCCCGCACCAGCACGCGCCAGCGGAAACCGCCCGTGACCCACAGCAGCGCCATGCCCGCCAAGCTGAACACCGCCAGCGCGGTGAACAGCTGATCCGGCGGCAGGAACAGCGCGATCGCCATCGGCGCGCCGACATACAGCGCCGCGAATTCGACCCGCAGCCAGCGCCGGGACGCTAGCGGACCAGACGTGCCTGCAACCATCGCGCCCAATCCGCAGCAGAGCCCGCAAAGGCGTTGATGTCCGTGTCACCCTGGATGCCCGGAACGATGCCCGTGCCCGTGTACTGCCAGAAGGTCCAGCGCTGGCCCGGATAGGTGACGCTGGGATGGTCCGCGACCGAACGCAGCCAGAATTCGGCGTTCATGCGGCCCATCTGGTTTTCGCGATAGAAATCGACGGTGGTGTAGATGATCGGGCGCTGGCCATAGTGGCGGCCGACGATCTGCATGAACACCTCGGCCTCGCGCAGGACCTCGGCGGCCGGGGGCCGGCGGGGACAGTTGCGCGAGTTCGTCCATTCCATGTCCAGAACGGGGGGCAGCGATCCCGCCTCGCGCGGGACGTTGCGGATGTACCAATAGGCGTTCTCGGCGCCCGTCCGGCAGAAATAATAGAAATGGTACGCCCCCCGCGGGATGCGCGCCTGCGCGGCCTGTGCCCAGTAGCGGCGGAAGTTAGGGTCGGCATGATCGCCCCCCTCGGTCGCCTTGATGAAGGCAAAGCTGATGCCCGCGCCGCGAACGCGGTTCCAGTCGATATCCCCCTGCCAACGAGAGATGTCGATGCCATGGACCGCATGGCCATAGGGTGCGCCGTTGCGCCACTGGTGCGGCGCACGGTCGCCCAGCTGGGGATTCGCGCCGGGTCCCGGTGCCACCTGATACCCGGAAGGCGCACCGCCGCGCGGCGGCGTTCGTCCGCAGGACACGGCGAATGTCACCACCGCCAATCCCAGCAACAGCTTTGTCAGAAATTTCATGCCTGCCCCGTCCTTCCGTCCGAAGATACCGCCCGCAGCGCTTTGCGCGCCATTCTGTGGCCGTTATCTCAAAACCGTGAGGCAATGTCATGGGTCCAAGGCGGTCACGGTTGCGTCAGCAGAACGCCCGGACCTTTTCGGGTCCGCGCGGGTATCGCGGTCAATGGTGGTGGATCAGTTCGCGGGCGCCGGGGTGGCTTCGCCTGCGGGCCGATCGGCCGTGCCGGTGGGGCCGGTGGTCGCGTCGGCTGGGGTTTCCGCACCCGGCGTGATGGGCTCTGCGACATCTTCGCCCAGACCCTCGGCATCGCTGATCGGGGTGTCGCCCGGCGGGGCGGTGGTGGCGATGCCGTCTTCCTGTTCGTTCACGCCGGGCGTGAAGACAAAGAACACCAAGGCGGCCACAACCAGCGCGGCGATGATGGCGATGATGGCGGGCTTGTGGTTGCGCGCGGCTTTTTCCGGCTCGTGGTTGTGGGACATGGGGTCACTTTCCTGTTGGGGTCGCAAGCCAACGTGGCCGAAGGGGGGCGGTTCCGCATCAGCTTGGCAAACCCCGCACCCGTCTGCCATGAAGGCCGGACACCCGCACCGATCAGGACCCCCGCCGATGACCGACCCCACGCTTCCCACCGGCCTTGTCGCAGACGGCCCCGCGACCGCGCGCCGGGCCTTTGTCACGCTGGTCAGCAACGCGGCCTATCTGCCCGGCGCCGAGGCGCTGCTGCGGTCGCTGCGACTTACGGGAACGCAGGCCGATCTGGCGGTGATGCATCGCGGCCTGGATGCCGACGCGCAGGCCCGCCTGTCGGCGCATGGCGCCCGGCTGATCCGGGCGGACCTGCTGCCGACGTCGGATGCCTTCGATCAGGCCCATGCCCGCGACGCGCTGCATGCGCGGGCCGCGTTCCTGAAGGGCGGCAAGCCCGACTTCCACACGCCACTGGACAATTTCATCAAGCTCCGGCTGTGGCAGCTGGACTATGACGCCTGCGTGTTCATCGACGCCGACGCGATCGTGCTGCGCCCGGTCGACAAGCTGTTCGATTTTCCCGAATTCTGCGCCGCGCCGAACGTCTATGACGGGCTGGACGGGTTCGGGCGCATGAATTCGGGCGTGTTCACCGCGCGCCCCGACCCCGCGACCTTCGCGGCGATGATGGCGCATCTGGACCGGCCGGGCGTCTTCTGGCGGCGCACCGACCAGACCTTCCTGCAGGATTTCTTTCCCGACTGGCAGGGCCTGTCGATCCATCACAACCTGCTGCAATACGTCTGGACGCACATGCCGCAGCTGTGGGACTGGACCCAGATCCGCATCCTGCATTTCCAGTATGAAAAACCGTGGCAGGACCACGACAAGGCCGATGGCCTGCGCCCGCTGATCGACCTGTGGCGGCAGGTGGCGGCGGGCGGACCTGTGCCCGACCTGTCGGCCCTGCCCGGCCCGCCCGCCTGATGCGCGTGGCCCTGACCGGCGCGTCCGGGATCATCGGCCGCTATGCCGCGCGCGCCCTGTGCCGGGCGGGCCACGACGTCACGCCCCTGGACCGCGCCCACGGCTGGACCCTGGGGCAGCCCGCGCCGCTGCAGGGTCACGACGCCCTGATCCATTGCGCCTTCGCCCATGCCCCGGGCCGCTATCGCGGCGGAGAGGGCGACGATCCGGCGGCGTTCGTCGCCGCGAACCTGGACGGCACGCGCGCCCTGTTCGACCAAGCGGTGCAGGATGGCGTGCGGCGGGTGCTGTTCCTGTCATCGCGCGCGGTCCATGACGGCCACCCGCCGGGGATGCGCCTGCCGGACGACCTGCCCGCAGCGCCCACCACCCTCTATGGCCAGGTCAAGGCCGGGGCCGAGGCGCATCTGGCGACGCTGCCCCTGACCGGCTGCGCGATCCGCGCCACCGGGGTCTATGGCCTTGGCCCGGCCCACAAATGGCACGCCCTGTTCGCCGATTACCTGTCCGGCCGCCCCATCCCCCCGCGCATCGCGACCGAGGTTCACGCCGCCGACCTGGCCCGTGCGCTGGTCCTGTTACTCTCGACGCTCACGCCCCCGCCGACGGTCAACTGCAGCGATCTGGTCCTGGACCATCACGACCTGCTGGCGATCGTCCGCGATGCCACCCGCAGCCGCCATCCGCTGCCCCCGCGTGCCGACGCGTCGCGCCTGCGCATCCCGGACTGCACGGCACTGATCGCCGCCGGATGGCGACCCGGCGGCCAGCCCCTTCTGCGCCGCATGGTCCGGCAGTTGCTGCTGGGATAGCTGTCGGATCAAAGATGCCTTCGGGGGGTCCGGGGGGCAGCGCCCCCCGGCGTCGCGGGACGCAATCAGCCCCGCCGAATCGACGCCATGCCCAACACCCGCGCCGCTTGCGCGGGTCGCTGTCAAACAGTGCCGCCAGCTGTTCGGTGATCGCCCCGGCCAACTGCTCGGCATCGGTGATGGTCACCGCCCGCTGATAGTATCGGGTCACGTCATGGCCGATGCCGATGGCCAGCAGTTCGACCGCGCGGCGCTTTTCGACCATGGCGATCACGTCGCGCAGGTGGCGTTCCAGGAAATTTGCCGGGTTGACCGACAGCGTGCTGTCGTCGACCGGCGCGCCGTCGGAAATCACCATCAGGATCTTGCGCGCTTCGGGGCGGCGGGTCAGGCGCTTGTGCGCCCATTCCAGCGCCTCGCCGTCGATATTCTCCTTCAGCAGCCCCTCCTTCATCATCAGCCCCAGATTGGGACGGACGCGGCGCCAGGGCGCATCGGCGGACTTGTAGATGATATGGCGCAGGTCGTTCAGGCGACCGGGCTGGGCGGGACGGCCCGCGGCCAGCCACGCCTCGCGCGATTGCCCACCCTTCCAGGCGCGGGTGGTAAAGCCCAGGATCTCGACCTTGACGTTGCACCGCTCCAGCGTGCGCGCCAGAACATCGGCGCAGATCGCGGCGATGCTGATCGGACGCCCGCGCATCGACCCGGAATTGTCGATCAGCAGCGTCACCACGGTGTCGCGGAACTCTGTGTCCTTCTCGATCTTGAAGGACAGCGGCATAGTCGGGTTCGCCACCACGCGGGCCAGGCGGCCGGCGTCCAGAACGCCCTCCTCCTTGTCGAACTCCCAGCTGCGGTTCTGTTGCGCCTGAAGGCGGCGTTGCAACTTGTTCGCAAGGCGGCTGACCGCCCCGCGCAGGGGCTCCAGCTGCTTGTCCAGATAGGCGCGCAGACGCTCCAGCTCGGCGATGTCTGCCAAGTCCTCGGCGCGGATCTCCTCGTCCCAGGTCTGGGCAAAGACGCGGTAATCGGGGCTGGCCTCGCTGACCGGGGGCGGCAGGTCGGGCGGGCTGTCCTGATCGGGCATCTCCGCCTCGTCGGCCATCTCATCGTCGGCACTGTCGTCCATGCCGACCTGAGCCTGGCGTTCGTCCTGGGTCTGCTCCTGGCTGCGCTCGGGGCTGGCATCGCTCTCCTCGCTGTCGTCCTGATCCTGCGATTCGCTGTCACCGGACTCCTCGTCCTGCTCGGCGTTCTCGTCGCTGTCGTCGTCCTGCGGCTGGTCGGGGTCCTCGCCCAGCTGGTCGCCATAGCCGAGGTCGGTGATGATCCGCCGCGACAGGCGCGAGAACGCGGCCTGATCGGCCAGCGCATCGTTCACATCCGCCAGCGCACCCGCCGCCTGGCTTTCGACGAACGGACGCCACAGATCGGCCACGTGCTGCGCCCCGGACGGCAACGCGCGCCCGGTCGCCGCCTGGCGCAGGATGTATCCCGCCGCCACCGACAGCGGCGCATCGGCCGGGGCCTTGATCTGGGCATAGCCCTTCTTGTCGGCCTCGGCGCCGATCTTGGCGTCGATGTTGGACAGCGCGCCCGGCATGTCGCGGGCACCCAAAGCCTCGCACCGCGCGGTCTCCAGCGCCTCGTACAGCTCCTTGGCCATAGGGCCCGCGGGGGAATAGCGCGCATGCGTGCCGGCGTCGTGGTGGCGCATCCGCATCGCCAGCGCGTCGGCGGTACCGCGCGCCAGCAGCACCTCGTCGCGGCCCATGCGGCGGCTGACCTGCGGCAGGCGCATCGTGTCGCCCGCAACCCCGGCCGGGTCCGCGCTGAAGGTCACGTTGAGCTCGTGTTCACCCGCCAGCGCCCGCGTCGCCTCGGTCAGGGCCTTCTTGAACGGGTCGGCGGGGTTGTCGGATTTCTTCATCTGCGGATGGCCCCCTTGGCCGCGCGGGCCTCAGCCCGCCTTGGCGGCTGCGCTTTCCGGCAATTCCTCGTCGAACAGGCGCTGATAGAACTCGGCCACGGTCTGGCGCTCCAGCTCGTCGCACTTGTTCAGGAAGGTCAGGCGGAACGCGTAACCCACGTTGTCAAAGATGCGCGCGTTCTGCGCCCAGGAAATCACCGTGCGCGGGCTCATGACGGTGGACAGGTCGCCCTGCATGAAGGCGGTGCGCGTCAGGTCGGCCAGCGTCACCATCTGCCCGATGATCTTGCGGCCCTTCTCGGTGTTGTAATGCGGCACCTTGGCCAGCACGATCGCCGCCTCGGCGTCGTGGCGCAGATAGTTCAGCGTGGCGACCAGCGACCAGCGGTCCATCTGGCCCTGGTTGATCTGCTGGGTGCCGTGATAAAGACCCGTCGTGTCGCCCAGGCCCACGGTGTTCGCGGTCGCGAACAGGCGGAAGAAAGGGTTCGGCGTGATGACCTCGTTCTGGTCCAGCAGGGTCAGCTTGCCGTCGGCCTCCAGCACGCGCTGGATCACGAACATCACGTCCGCGCGGCCGGCATCGTATTCGTCGAACACGATCGCGGTCGGGTTGCGCAGCGCCCAGGGCAGGATGCCCTCGTGGAACACGGTGACCTGCTTGCCGTCGACCAGCTTGATCGCGTCCTTGCCGATCAGGTCGATCCGGCTGACATGGCTGTCCAGGTTCACGCGCACGCAGGGCCAGTTCAGGCGCGCCGCGATCTGTTCGATATGCGTGGACTTGCCCGTCCCGTGATAGCCCTGGACCATGACCCGGCGGTTGTAGGCAAAGCCCGCCAGGATCGCCATCGTGGTGTCGGGGTCGAACTTGTAGGTGCTGTCGATCTCGGGGACGCGCTCCGTGCGGTCGGCAAAGCCCTTGACCTTCATGTCGCTGTCCAGACCGAACACCTCGCGCAGGTCGATCTCTTCGGTGGGTTTCGCGTTCATGTCCAGCATCGGCCCTAGCCCTTTCCATCACATCGGCGCATTGATCGCGCATTCGGGCAACGGGTGCAAGGCACGGCAAGGGTCTGCCGCGGCCCCGTGCGCGCGTTGACGCGGGGGGGTGTGCTTCATAAGGTGCCACAACCCTTGGAAGGATGCCCCGGTTTTGACAGACGCACGCCGTTCCGAACTGGAAACCCTGATCGCCCGTACCGCCATGGGCGATCGCGACGCTTTCGACCGCCTGTACGACGCGACCTCGGCCAAGCTGCACGCCGTGTGCCTGTCCGTCCTCAAGGACCGCCCCGAGGCCGAGGAGACCCTGCAGGAGGTGTATATCCGCGTGTGGCAAAGCGCCGCCCGCTATGCCTCGAACGGGCTGTCGCCGATGACCTGGCTGATCACCATCGCCCGCAACCGGTCCATCGACAAGCTGCGCGCCCGCGGATCGCGCCCCGTCACCGCCCCCGAGGATGCCGCGGCCTTTGTCGCCTGCAGCGCGCCGGGCCCCGAATCGGCGACGATCATGGCCCAGGAACGCCGCATGCTGGACGACTGCCTGGCCAGGCTGGCCGAGGCGCAGGCCGGCGCCGTGCGCGCGGTGTACCTTGAGGGCGTCAGCTATGCCGACTTGGCCGCACGCGAAGGTCTGCCCATCAACACCGTGCGCAGCTGGCTGCGCCGCAGCCTGTTGCGACTGAAGGATTGCGTAAGCCAATGACCGACGACGCCCCGCTGACCCCGTCCCAGGAAGACCAGGCGCTGGCGGCCGAGCTGGCGCTTGGCCTCTTGGACGGACCCGAGGCCGCCGCCGCCACGGCCCGCATGTCCACCGACGCGGATTTCGCCCGCATCGTGCATGACTGGTACGAACGCATGGCCGGCATGGCCGAGGCGCTGACCCCGGTCATGGCCCCGGCGCGCGCGCGCCAGGCGATCCGCGAACGGCTTGGCCATATCAACGCGCCGCTGGCCAACGATCCGACCGAACGCCGCGCCTGGTGGCGTGGGCCGTTGGTCGCGCTGACCGGCGTGCTGGCCGTTGCCGCGACCGCCGCGTTCCTGTGGCTGCCCGGACTGCAGCAGCCCGCCGCCCCCGGCTATCAGGCCCAGCTGTCGACCCAGGATCAGGCCCTGCGCGTCGCCGCCCGCATCGACGGCCGCGACATGGAGATCGCGCTGGAAAGCGGCGCCGCCCCCGAAGGCCGCGACTGGGAGATCTGGTGGGTCGAACCCGACGGATCGGCGCCGGTCTCGATCGGGCTGGTCCCGCGCGACGGCAGCCTGCGCATGACCCTGCCCGATGGGTTGGACCCGTCGGCCGACATCCAGATCGCGTTGTCGGACGAACCGGCGGGCGGATCGCCCACCGGTCAGGCGACCGGCCCGGTCGTGGCCATCGCGCCGCTCACGTCTTTGTGAACACGGATTGACCGGGGGCTGGCGCAACTAACCCGCCCCTGCCGCGTGTTTGGTCCTGTCGGGCGCAGAAATGCAGCCCAGAACCAAACCCGGAGGAAGTCCATGACCACCCGCTTCACCAAAGTCGGCGCTTCGATCATTGCTGCCACCATCGCGCTTGGCGCACCCGCATTCGCCCAGAACACCATGGTCGGCGGCGCCGAGATGCTGCCGTCGCGCAACATCGTCGAAAACGCCGTGAACTCGGCAGACCACACCACGCTGGTCGCCGCCGTTCAGGCCGCGGGCCTGGCCGAGACGCTGTCGGGCCCCGGCCCGTTCACCGTCTTCGCCCCCACCAACGCGGCCTTTGAAAAGCTGCCCGACGGCACCGTCGAGGGCCTGCTGGAGCCGGAAAGCCTGGAAGCCCTGCAGACCATCCTGACCTGCCACGTCGTGCCGACCGAGGCGATGTCCTCGGCCGTGGGTCGCATGATCCAGCAGGGCGGCGGTTCGGCCGCGCTGGAGACCGTGGGCGGCTGCACGCTGACCGCGACCATCCGCGCCAGCGACAACGCACTGCAGATCACCGACGAGAACGGCAACGTCGCCACCGTGCTGATCCCCGACGTGGACCAGTCGAACGGCGTGATCCACTCGATCGACACCGTGCTGCTGCCGGCGTCCTAAGACGCCCCGCAGGACCTGCCCGTCCCCCGACAGGCAGGTCATGGCCCGCGCAGTCCCCTCTGCGCGGGCCTTTTCTATGCGGATCGGCATGGGGCGGTGAAACCGCTTGCGCTGGCGCGCGTTGCCGGGTGCTGATGGCCTGCGGCACGGCGCCGCACTGGGCCAATTTCCGAAGGGACACTGCATGAGCGGGTTGATCGCGCTTCTGGACGACGTTGCGGCAATTTCAAAGGTCGCGGCGGCGTCCATCGACGACGTGGCGGGTCAGGCGGCCAAGGCCGGGGCCAAGGCCGCGGGCGCGGTCATCGACGACGCGGCGGTGACGCCGAAATACGTCCACGGTTTCGACGCCAGCCGCGAACTGCCGATCGTGTGGAAGATCGCGCGCGGATCGCTGTTCAACAAGATGGTCATCCTGCTGCCGGTGGCGCTGCTGCTGTCCGCCTTTGCGCCCTGGGCCATTCCGCCGCTGCTGATGCTGGGCGGCGCCTATCTGTGCTATGAGGGCGCGCACAAGGTCGCGCACCTGTTCCACAAGACCGACACCCACGACAGCGAAAAGCATACCCATCCCGACACCGATGGTGCCGCGCTGGAGGAGGCCCGCGTCGCCGGCGCCATCAAGACCGACTTCATCCTGTCGGCCGAGATCATGACAATCGCCCTGTCCACCATCCCGACCGAAGACAGCCTGGTGATGAAGGCCGTCATCCTGGCGCTGGTCGCCGTGGCGATCACCGTGGCGGTGTACGGCTTCGTGGCGCTGGTGGTGAAGGCGGACGACGTGGGCGTGCACCTGGCGCAGCGTCGCAGCGGCGCGGTCGCGGCATTGGGTCGGGGCATCGTCAAGGTCATGCCGGGCTTCATGACCACGCTGACGGTCGTCGGCACCGCCGCGATGATCTGGGTCGGCGGGCAGATCATCGTGCACGGTCTGGACCAGATGGGTTGGGGCGCGCCCTATCACCTGATCCATGACTGGGCCGAGGCCGCAGCCGCCGCCGTTCCCGCAGCCCCCGGGGTCGTCGCGTGGATCGTCACCGCCTTTTGCGACGGCGTCATCGGCCTGATCCTGGGGCTGGCCCTGCTGCCGGTCGTGACCAAGGTCATCAACCCGGTGATCGGGGCCGTCATGGGGTCATTCGCGCAACTTCGGAAAAACCGAACGCCAACGAAACCCGTTGACCCAAACCTCCCGACGTCACAAGACTGTCATATGAGCGTTGCGATGCTGTCGTGAACTGCCGATAGGCGGGGTCAGTATCGCAACTCTGTTAGGGAGGGAAGACAACATGATCCGATACGGAACCGCATCCGCGGTGGCGCTGGTCGCGTCGCTGACTGCAGCGCAGGCACAAACGAACATCGAGTGGTGGCACGCCATGGGTGGCGAGCTGGGCGCGAAACTGGAAGAGATCGCCCAGGGCTTCAACGACAGCCAGGACGAATACACCGTCACCCCCGCCTACAAGGGCACCTATCCCGAGACGATGACCGCCGCGATCGCCGCCTTCCGCGCGAACCAGCAGCCCGCGATCGTCCAGGTCTTCGAGGTCGGCACCGGCACCATGATGGCGGCCCAGGGCGCCATCGTCCCGGTCCACGAACTGATGGAACAGCACGGCCAGGCCTTTGATCAGGCGGCATTCCTGCCGTCCGTGGTCGGGTACTACACCGATGCCGACGGCAACATGCTGTCGATGCCGTTCAACAGCTCGACCCCGATCCTGTATTACAACAAGACCGTGTTCGAGGCCGCGGGCCTCGACCCCGAGACGCCCCCAAAGACCTGGGCCGAACTGGAACAGTTCAGCAAGCAGATCATGGAATCGGAAGCCGCCAGCTGCGGCTTTACCACCCAGTGGATCAGCTGGGCCCAGACCGAAAACCTGTCGGCCTGGCACAACCAGCCCATCGGCACGCTGGAGAACGGCTTTGGCGGTCTGGACGCGCGCCTGTCGCTGAACGGTCCCGTGCAGGTCAAGCACTGGGAGAACCTGAAGCGCTGGTCCGACGAGGGCGTGTTCAAGTACGGCGGCCCGGTGGGCGCCGACAACGCGGCCCCGATGCTGTATTCGCAGGAATGCGCGATGATGATGGGCAGCTCGGCCAGCCGTGCGGGCGTCGTCGCCAACTCGACCGCGTACGAGGTCGGATACGGCATGCTGCCCTATTACGACGACGTCGAGGGCGCGCCGCAGAACTCGATCATCGGGGGCGCCTCGCTGTGGGTGCTGTCGGGCAAGTCGGACGAGGAATACGCGGCCACCGCGGCCTTCTTCGAATACCTGACCCAGCCCGAGGTGCAGGCCGATTGGGCGTCCTTCACCGGATACCTGCCGATCACCGCGGCCGCGCGTGAACAGATGGCCGACTACTATGCCGAGAACCCCGGCGCCGACACCGGCATCAACCAGATCACCCTGAACGAGCCGACCGAGAACTCCAAGGGTCTGCGGTTCGGAAGCTACGTCCAGATCCGCGGCGTCATCGACGAGGAGTTCGAGCAGCTGCTATCGGGCGACAAGGACGCACAGGGCGCGCTGGACGCGGTCGTCAGCCGCGGCGACGCGCTGCTGGAAGAGTTCCAGGCGCAGAACCAGTAACGTCCCCACCCTCCTTCGGCCGGGGCCGCGCATCAGGCGCGGCCCCGGTCTTTTCCCGTTTACGCCCCAAGGTCCCGCGATGAAGCGCACCATTTTTCGAAACCAGCTGCTGCCCTGGCTGCTGCTGGCACCCCAGCTGATCATCACCTTCATCTTTTTCCTGTGGCCTGCCGGTCAGGCCATCCGTCAAAGCTTTCTGCGCGAGGATGCCTTTGGCACCCGGACGACCTTTGTCGGGCTGGAAAACTTTGCCCGCCTGTGGGGCAGCCCCGAATACCTGAACAGTCTGCAGGTGACGGCGGTCTTCGCCATTTCGGTCACGGTGCTGTCGATGGGGCTGTCGCTGCTGCTGGCGATCGCGGTGGACCGGATGATCCGCAGCACGCGGGTCTATACGACGCTGCTGGTCTGGCCCTATGCGGTCGCGCCTGCGGTCGCGGGCATCCTGTGGTGGTTCATCTTCAACCCCACGATCGGGATCATGCCCTATCTGCTGGGGGGCCTGGGCTATGACTGGAACCACATCCAGGACAAGGACGACGCCATGACCCTGGTGGTCATCGCCAGCGCGTGGAAACAGATCAGCTACAACTTCCTGTTCTTCCTGGCGGGCCTGCAGGCGATCCCGGCCTCCCTGCGCGAGGCTGCGGCCATCGACGGGGCGGGCCCGGTGCGGCGGTTCTTCGACATCACGTTTCCGCTGCTGTCGCCGACCACGTTCTTCCTGCTGGTCGTCAACATCGTCTATGCGATGTTCGACACCTTCGGCGTCATCGACGCCACGACCGAGGGCGGCCCGGCACAGGCCACCAACATCATGGTCTACAAGGTCTATTTCGACGGCTTCGTGGGCCAGAACCTGGGGTCGTCCGCCGCGCAGTCGGTGGTGCTGATGGCGCTGGTCCTGGTGCTGACGGTGATCCAGTTCCGGTTCGTTGAAAAGAAGGTGGCCTACTGATGATCGAGAACCGTCCCTTCCTGAACCTGGCCGCCCACCTGACGCTGATCCTGGGGGTCTGCGTCGTGGCGCTGCCGGTCTGGGTGGCCTTCGTGGCCTCCACCCACAGCGCGACCGCCTTCATGTCGGGCACCATCCCGATGTGGCCGGGCGACCAGATGATCCAGAACTACAGCCAGATGCTGGGCGCGGGCGTGTCCACCAGCGGCACCCCCCCGGTCGGCGTGATGATGTTCAACAGCTTGATCATGGCGCTGGCGATCGCCATCGGAAAGATCGTGATCTCGGTCCTGTCGGCCTTTGCGGTGGTCTATTTCCGCTTTCCGTTCCGCGGTCTGGCCTTCTGGTGCATCTTCATCACGCTGATGCTGCCGGTCGAGGTGCGCATCGTGCCGACCTTCCAGGTGGTGGCCGATCTGGGCATGCTGAACAGCTATGCCGGCCTGTCCATCCCGCTGATCGCGTCGGCCACGGCCACCTTCCTGTTCCGCCAGGTCTTCCTGACCATCCCGGACGAGCTGACCGAGGCCGCCCGGATCGACGGCGCCGGACCCATGAAGTTCTTTCGTGACATCCTGCTGCCGCTGTCGCGCACCAACATCGCAGCGCTGTTCGTGATCCTGTTCATCTATGGCTGGAACCAGTACCTCTGGCCCCTGCTGATCACGACCAGTTCGGACTATTACACCATCGTTGCGGGGATCAAGCGCATGGCGGATGCCGTGGACGGTCTGCCGCAATGGCACCTGGTCATGGCGACCGCGATGCTGGCGATGATCCCACCCGTGATCGTGGTGGTCGCCATGCAGCGCCTGTTCGTCAAAGGTCTTGTCGAGACGGAGAAATAAGATGGCTTCCATCACCCTGAACAATGTCGGCAAGATCTATGCCGGTGGAGCCCGCGCCGTGGGCGGCGTCAACATCGACATCGCGGATGGCGAATTCCTGGTCCTGGTCGGGCCGTCTGGCTGCGGGAAATCCACCCTGCTGCGCATGGTCGCGGGCTTGGAAAGCATCAGTGAGGGCGAGGTCCGCATCGGCGACCGCGTCGTCAACGAGGTCGAGCCCGCGGACCGCGACATCGCGATGGTGTTCCAGAACTATGCCCTGTACCCGCACATGTCGGTGCGCCAGAACCTGGCCTACGGCCTGAAGAACCGCGGCACCCCCAAGGCCGAGATCGAGCGCCGCGTGGGCATCGCCTCGGACATCCTGCAGATCGGTCCGTTCCTGGACCGCAAGCCCCGCGCCTGTCGGGCGGCCAGCGTCAGCGCGTCGCCATGGGCCGCGCCATCGTGCGCGAACCCGCGGCGTTCCTGTTCGACGAACCGCTGTCGAACCTGGACGCGAAACTGCGCGTCGCCATGCGGCTGGAGATCAAGGAACTGCAGAAACGTCTGCGCACGACCTCGATCTATGTCACCCACGACCAGCTGGAGGCGATGACCTTGGCCGACCGGCTGGTGGTGCTGAACGGCGGGCAGATCGAACAGATCGGCACGCCCTTGGAGGTCTATCGCCGCCCGGCCTCGGCCTTTGTCGCCAGCTTTATCGGCAGCCCCGCCATGAACCTGATCGAGGCCAGCGCCGTCCCGCATCTGCCCGGCACCGCGCATGCCGGCCACGTCGGCATCCGCCCCGAAGACCTCAGTGTCACCGCCGACGGCCCGATCGAAATGTCGGTGCTGGCGGTCGAGGAACTGGGCGCGCAGCGTCTGGTCCACGGCAAGACGGGCGATGCGCGCATCACCATCACCCTGCCGTCCGACGCGCCGCTGGCGGATCAGATGCGCCTGTCCTATCGCCCGGGCGCGCTGCACCTGTTCGACAAGGATAGCGGCAAGCGCATGGACTGACGTGAATGAAACGTGAACATCCGGCCCTTGCGGGTCGGGCGTTCCGTGCTACCTTGGGGCGATCCAACGCGGAAAGGTCGCCCCATGTGCCTGTCGTTCGGCTGTTCCCACCACAATCCCATCGCCTGCATCGTGCCGCCCTACATGCTGCGGGTGCTGGCGCTGCGCGGCGATCCCGCAACCGCCGACATGGCCCGCACGCTGCTGCGCCATGACGAACAGCTGCGGGTGGAACGCGCGGCATGGGCCAGCCCGCCCCCCGGCCCGCAGGGAATCGCGCCCGATCCCGACCTGTGCTGTCCCGACCGCCGCATCCATGACGGCGAATTCCGCGCCGCCCTGCCCGGACGCCTCGTCCGGGCCGAGGGCGACGCCCCGTCGGGCATCCCCGATGCCGACATGGCCTATGACAGCGCCGGTCAGGTGTTTGCGATGTTCGCCGAGGAATACGGGCGCAACTCGCTGGACGGGCGCGGGATGCCGCTGGTGGCGACGGTCCAGCACCGCCGCAACTACAACAACGCCTTCTGGGACGGGCAGCAGATGGCCTATGGCACGGGCGACGGAAAGATTTTTCGGACCTTCCTGCAGCTCTCCGTCATCGCGCATGAAATGGCGCATGGCGTCATCCAGCATTCCGGCGGGCTGATCTATGAGAACCAGTCCGGCGCCCTGAACGAACATGTGGCCGACGTCTTTGGCGCGTTGGCCGAACAGCGGGTGCTGGGCCAGACCGCGCATCAGGCCGACTGGCTGATCGGGCGCGGCATCCTTGGTCCGGGCATCAACGGCGTGGCGCTGCGCAGCATGAAGGCGCCCGGCACCGCCTATGCCGACGATCTGCTGGGCACCGACCCCCAGCCCTGGCACATGGATCAGTTCAACACCACGACCGACGACAATGGCGGCGTCCACATCAATTCGGGCATCCCGAACCACGCCTTTTACCTGTTCTGCAGCTATCTGGGCGGCAACGCGTGGGAGTTGCCGGGCCGGATCTGGTACCGGACGCTGCAGGATCTGAACAACCCGATGGCCAGCTTTTCCGATTTCGCCGACCAGACCCTGCGCAGTGCGGCGGCACTGGCCGGGGCGGGCAGCCAACAGGCGCTGCTGCTGCGGCGCGCATGGAAACTTGTGGGAATCGCGGTCTGATCCTATGATCCGCGGACCGGAGGACCGCATGATCATAGAGATCCGCAGCCATGGCGGCTTTGGCGGCATCACCGCCGCCACGTCGCGCCGCATCGACACCGACGCACAGCCCGAACCCCGGGCGCAGGAACTGTGCGCGGCCTTCCACCCAAAGGCGCTGGCGGACATGGCGGCCACCCCCTGCCCCGGCTGCCCGGACCGGATGCGCTATGCGATCACCGTCACGGACGCGACCGGCCCGCACGCCATCACCCTGTCCGAAGGCCAGATGCCGCCCGAAATGCTGGACCTGCTGGACGACCTCTAGATCCAGCCCTTCCAGCGCAGGAACAGCCATGTCCCAAGGGTCGTGCCGCCCATCAGCACCAACGCGAACGCATAACCCCAAGGCTGGTCCAGTTCCGGCATGTTGGTGAAGTTCATCCCATAGATGCTGGCGATCAGGGTCGGCGGCAGGAACAGCGCGGCCACGACCGACAGGATGCGGACGGTGTTGTTCTGTTGCAGGTTGATCAGGCCAAGCGTCGTGTCGACCGCCAGGCTGACCCGCCCGCCCAGGAAATCGGCATGAACCTCCAACGCTTGGACATCGCGCATCTGGGCGCGGGTGGCGGCGCGCAGGCGGCCTTCCTCGGGGCGGTCCTCCAGCGTGGCGGTATAGAAGGCCAGCATCCGTTCCACGGTCAGCAGGGCCAGGCGCACGCGGGCCATCGTCTCGGCCTCGCGGCCCACGTCCTGCAGCGCGGCCTGCAACCGGTCGGACGCGGCGGCCACCGCGCGGCGTTCGAAGACCGAGGCGGTGGTCTGGTCCAGCGTGCGGCCCGCCCCCTCCAGGATGTCGGCCAGCCGGGCGATGATCTCCTCGATCAGGCCCAGAAACAGGCGGTCGGGCGTGCCGCAGCCCAAGGTGGATCGCTCGGCGCGGTCGGGATAGGTCAGGAAGGGTCGCGGCGAATGGTGGCGCACCGTCACCAGACGGTCCGCCGACAGGATGAACGTCACCGGCATCGATGTCCGGTCGCCCCCCACCCGCTCTCCCGGCAGCATCACGGTCATGTAGTCCATCCCATCCTCGCGATAGAGGCGGTTGGACAGCTCGATCTCCTCCATTTCGGCAAGGCTGGGCACGGGCACGCCCAGATCGCGCAGGCGCGCCATCTCGGCGTCGCCGGGCTGGATCAGGTCGATCCATGCCGCGTCGGCCAGATCGCGGTCGGCGTCGTTGCGGACCAAGCGGCCACCCTGAAGGGAATAGGCGTAATGCATGCGACGCTCCGGTCGGTTCGACCCTTGGTGCCCTACCGCGACAGGGCGATCAAGCGGATGCGGAAAGGGGCGCCCCGGATGGGACGCCCCTGATCGGCTTTCGCCGGAAGACGATCACTTGTCGTGATAGTAATCGTCGATTTCCTTGTCGGCCTGATCCTTGGTCCAGCCGTACTTTTCCTGCAGCTTGCCGGCAAGCTTGTCCTTGTTGCCGTCGATCTGATCCAACTCGTCGTCGGTCAACTCGCCCCATTTGACCTTGGTCGCGCCCTTTAGCTGCTTCCACTTGCCTTGGATAATATCCCAGTTCATGTCCGTCTCCTTTTCAGACATTCGCATGCAGGAATAACGTCCAAGGCCGCGACGGGTTCCTAGCCGACCGGGTCGGGCAAGGCGGCGCCGTCGATATGCGCCTGCAGGTTCGCCAGCGCGCGCAGGCCCATGCGGGTGCGCGTGTCGTCGGTGGCCGTCCCCAGATGCGGCAGCAGCGTGGCGTTGGGCGCGTCCAGCAACGCCTGCGGCACATGCGGTTCGCGCGCATAGACGTCCAGACCCGCGCCCGCGATGCGACCCGCCACCAGCGCGTCGATCAGCGCATCCTCGTCCACCACGTCACCGCGGGCGATGTTGACCAGCACACCGTCGGCACCCAACGCATCCAGCTCTGCCGCGCCGATCAGGCCGCGCGTCGCAGCACCCCCCGGCACCGCGATCACGGCAACGTTGCAGGCCGCCAGCATGGCGCGCAGGTCGGCGATCTGGCGCGCCGGAAAGTCCAGCCCCGTCACGGTCGACCGGTTGAAGAACACCACGTCCATCCCGAAACCCAGATGCGCGCGCCGGGCGATGGCCTGCCCGATCCGGCCCATGCCGACGATGCCCACGGTGCGGCCCGACATCTCCGATCCCAGCAGCTGCGTGGGGTTCCAGCCGGTCCATCCGCCCGCGCGCAGCAGGCGTTCGCCCTCGGACGCGCGGCGCAGCGTCATCAGCATCAGCGTCAGCGCGATATCGGCGGTGGCGTCAGTCACCACGTCGGGCGTGTTGGTGACCGCCACCCCGGCGGCGCGGGCGGCGGCGATGTCGATATGGTTGAACCCTGCACCGAAATTGGCCAGCAACCTGCAGCGCAGATCGCCCCGGAACGCATCGGCCCCGAAGGCATCGCCCAATGTCGGGATGATCGCGTCATAATCGCGCATCGCCTGCCCCGCCTGATCGACGGTGAGCGGCGTGTTGTCGTGGAATGTCGCGTCGCAGGCCGCGCGGATGGCGGCTGTGGCGCGGTCGGTCATCGGGCGGGTGACAAGGACTTTCAATACAGGCGGCCTCCGTTGGGGACGGGCAGGTCGGGGCGGATCAGCACCACATGGTCATCGGGGTCGGGCACGCCCAGGACCAGAACCTCGGACATGACGGGGCCGATCTGGCGCGGCGGAAAGTTCACGACGCACAGCACCTGCGTGCCGATCAGCGTTTCGGGGTCGTAATGCCGGGTGATCTGGGCCGACGATTTGCGCTCGCCCATCTCGCCCAGGTCCAGCCACAGTTTGATTGCAGGCTTGCGCGCTTCGGGAAAAGGTTCGGCGCGGGTGATGGTGGCGACGCGGATATCGACCTTGAGGAAATCGTCAAAGGTGATCATGCCCGCCCCAGTTCCCGCCCGCGTTCGGTGGCCGCGGCCACGGTGCGGACCATCAGGGGCGTCAGGCCCGTGTCGTCGTCCATCAGCACCGCCAGCCCCGCGGCGGTCGTGCCGTTGGGCGATGTCACGTTGCGGCGCAGCACGGCCGGATCCTCGTCCGCATGGACGGCCAGCGCGCCGGCCCCGGCCACGGTCATGCGCGCCAGCTCCAGCGACAGCGCGGGCGACAGGCCCTGCGCCTCTCCGGCGGCGGCCATCGCCTCGATCAGGTGGAACACATAGGCTGGGCCACTGCCCGACAGGCCGGTGACGGCGTCCATCTGGTCCTCGGCCTCCAGCCGGACCACGCGGCCCACGGCGCGCATCAGCGCCTCGGCCAGGTCCAGATGGGCGGGGGTCGCGGCACCGTTGCCGATCATTGCGGAAATGCCCTGCCCGATGGCTGCAGGCGTGTTGGGCATCACGCGGATGACGGGCGCGCCGGGAAAGGCGGCCTCGAACGTGGCGATGGTCGTGCCCGCCGCGACAGAGATCACCAGGCTGCCCGACAGGTCCGGCATGGCAGACAGCGCGCCGCCCATCATCTGCGGCTTGACCGCCAGCACCACCACCGCCGGATCGGCGGGCAGCCCCGCGTTCACGCGCAACCCGCGGTCCTGCCATTCCGGTGCCAGGTTCGGGTCGACGACCGTCACCGCCCCCGCATCCAGCCCGCGCGCCAGCCACCCCTGCAGCATCGCGCCGCCCATGCGGCCGCATCCCACCAGGACCAGTCCGCGCGCGTTGATATCGTCGAAATCGTTCATGTCAGGCCCGTCCGTAGGTTTCGCCCAAGGCAATCTCCAACGCCGCCGCAGGCGAGGTACCGCCCCACCCGGCCAGCTGGAACGAGGGATAGAACCGCTCGCACGCGGCCAGCGCGGCGCCGATCATCCGGTCGACCTGTTCGGGCAGCGCGATCGCCTCGCCCGCCAGAACCAGCCCGTACCGCCAGACCATCTGCCGCTGTGGCGCGACATAAGTGAAGGCGCCGTCCCAGACCCGGTCATTGGTTAGGTTGATCGTCTGATAGATCGCGGGCATGCGTTCGGCGGGCGGATCCATGTCAAAGCTGCAGATCAGCCGCAGCACCGCGTCGCGCGGCGACCATGCCAGCGTCAGCGCATAACGGCGCCACTGGCCGTCCACGTCCATGACGATCTGATCTTCGGCCAGGCGGTCGAAATCCCAGGCGTGATGGGTGGCGACGGCCTCGACGATGTCGATCGGGTGGATGTCGTCGATGCGCATGGAGGAATCGATCTGCGTCATGGCCTGCCTGTGGCTGCGGTCTTGCGCCGCGGTTGTCCTTGGGTGGCCACACAACACCGGGGGTCGGTGGCCATGGCGCTTACAACATATCGTGGTCGGCTTTGCCACTGGTGTAAAGTCCGAATTGCCCCCGCAGCGGTGGTGCCCTAGCAGGGACGGACAGGACCAAGGGGGCGGTATGGCACGCGATCACGGCGGCAATCTGGATGCGGCGCAGGCGCGTTTCGGGACGGGCGACTGGATTGACCTGTCCACCGGCATCAACCGCAGGCCATGGCCGGTCCCGCCGCTGTCGGACACGGCCTTTCGGGCGCTGCCGATGGCCGCGGCGGAACGGGCTCTGGTGCGGGTGGCGGCGGACTGGTTCGGCTGTGCGGACGATCATGTTCTGCCGATGGCCGGGGCCACGGCGGCGATCCAGCTGGTGCCGCGCCTGCGGCCCGCGGGCCATGCGGCGGTGCTGACGCCCAGCTATAACGAACACGCGGCCAGCCTGACCGCCGCTGGATGGCGCGCCACCCCCGCCCCCGACCTGAACGCGATGGAGGTGGCCGACCTGGCCGTCGTCGTGAACCCGAACAATCCCGACGGGCGCGAATGGTCGCCCATGGCGCTGTCGGCGCTGGCGCGGCGGGTCGGCCTGCTGATCGTCGACGAAAGTTTCGCGGATGCCCGCCCCGACCTGTCGCTGGCCCCGGCCCTGCCAGCCAACGCGGTGGTGCTGCGCAGCTTTGGCAAGTTCTGGGGTCTGGCCGGGCTGCGGCTTGGCTTTGCGCTGGCCGACCCTGCCCTGCTGGCGCCGCTGCGCGAGGCCGCGGGCCCGTGGTCCGTCAGCGGCCCCGCGCTGGAGATCGCGACCGCCGCCATGGCCGACCGGGCCTGGGCCGACGACACCGTGACCTATCACGCGGAGGCCGCGCTGAACCTGGACCGGCTGGCCGCGCGCGCGGGCTGGCAGCCCTTGGGCGGCACGCATCTGTTCCGCCTGTACGACACGCCCGACGCGCGGGCAGCCCAGGACGCCCTGGCCCGCGCCCATGTCTGGACGCGGCGCTTTCCCTATTCCGATCGCTGGCTGCGGCTTGGCATTCCCGGCAGCCGGGACGAATTCGCCCGCGTCAGGGACGCCCTGAACCCCTAGCGCTTGCGCAGGAATTCGGCGCGCAGCACCAGGCCCTTGATGCTGTCGTGGCGACAGTCGACCTCGGCCGGGTCGTCGGTCAGGCGGATGCTGCGGATCACGGTGCCCTGCTTGATCACGGTGCTGCTGCCCTTGACCTTCAGGTCCTTGATGACGACCACCTGGTCGCCGTCGGCCAGCGGGCTGCCCGCGCTGTCGCGCACGATGCCCCCGGAGGCGGCTTCGGCCGCGACATCGGCGGCGGGACGCCATTCGCCAGTGGCCTCGTCATAGACATAATCGTCGTCGGCCATGGTCTGCCCTTTCGCGGCTGGCGGCGCAGGGTGCCGCCCATCCGGCTTAGGGCGCGCGGGCGTGCCGCGCAACCTCTGGCGCAGGGCGCGGGGTTTGGCCATGATGGGGACGCGAAAAGGATGCCCCCGATGATGCGACTTGCCCTGTTCCTGACGATGCTGGCCACCCCCGCGCCTTGGCCGACGCGCCGCTGGTGGTGCTGGACCGCACGCAGCTGCCGTTCGACCTGGGGCCGGGGAACCCCGCCAACAGCCCGGCGCGGGCGGGCAACGCGCCCCATGCGGCGTGGAATTCCGCCGGCAACACTGCCAACGCGCCGACCGCACCGGGCAACCGCCCCACTGATCGCGTGAACGAGGGGCGGGTGATCTTCACCTCCGACGGGTCGGTGGTGGGCTATTACGCGCCGAACGCAGTGGGGGTGCTGAACCTGTTCGACACCCAGGGCCGGCGCATCGCCTATCGCCCGGCGCGGGGCACGAAAAGCCTGTTCACCGTTCAGGGCGCCTGGTGCGGCACGGTCGACGGGCTGCGCGACGGCGGCTTGGTGCTGGCCGTCACGGCGGATTGCGCGCGCCAGTTCATGCGCTGACACGGCATCGTCACAATCCCGCCCTAGACCGCAGCAAAGCCATCGGAGACGCAGATGAACGACTACAAGGACTGGCTGCAGGCAGAGCTGCAGGAGACCCTGGACGAGGATATCGAGCTGGAGATGGAGGACGCCGCCCTGTCGGCCGAGATCCGGCGCATCTATCGCAGCCACCATCCCGACCAGATGGACCGCAAGCGCTATTTCCAGGAACTGCTCCGCCTGCAATCCGAACTGATCCGCCTGCAGGACTGGGTCAGCCACAACAACGAACGCGTCGTCGTGCTGTTCGAGGGCCGCGACAGTGCCGGCAAGGGCGGCGCCATCAAGCGTATCACGCAGCGGCTGAACCCGCGCGTGGCCCGTGTCGTGGCCCTGCCCGCTCCGTCCGACCGGGAAAAGACGCAATGGTATTTCCAGCGCTATGTCCCGCACCTGCCCGCGGGCGGAGAGATCGTGCTGTTCGACCGCAGCTGGTACAACCGCGCAGGCGTGGAACGCGTGATGGGTTTCGCGACCGAGGATCAGGTCGAGCAGTTCTTTCAGGACGTGCCGGAGTTCGAACGCATGCTGGTGCGGTCGGGCATCCGGCTGGTGAAATACTGGTTCTCGATCACCGACGAAGAACAGCAGATGCGGTTCCAGATGCGCATCCACGACCCGCTGAAGCAGTGGAAGCTGTCGCCCATGGACCTGCAGTCCCGCATCCGGTGGGAGGCCTATACCAAGGCCAAGGAGGACATGTTCGAGCGCACCAACATCCCCGAGGCGCCGTGGTACATCGTGCCCGGCAACGACAAGAAGCGCGCCCGCCTGAACTGCATCGACCACCTTCTGGGGCTGATCCCCTATGGCGACGTGGACCACGAACAGATCACGTTGCCCGACCGGGTCTTCAACCCCGATTATGAACGCGACGCCGTCCCGCGAGAGCTGTATGTTCCGCAGAAATACTGATGCCTCCGGGGGCCTTGATGCTGGAATACCATGTCTATGACGTCTTCACCGATCGGCCGTTCTCGGGCAATCCGCTGGCCGTGGTGATGGGGGCGGACGCGTTGAGCACGCGGCAGATGCAGACCATCGCCCGCCAGTTCAACCTGTCCGAGACAATCTTCGTCATGGCCCCGCGGGACCCCGCCCATCGCGCGCGTGTCCGCATCTTCCTGCCCTTGGCAGAGATCCCCTTTGCGGGTCACCCGACCATCGGCTGCGCGCTGCACCTGTCGGCGGGCGACGGCGATCTGGTGCTGGAGGAGGAGGCGGGGCTGGTCCCGGTGACCATTCGCGACGGCTTGGCGGAATTCGCGGCCCCGGTGCTGCCGCAGTTGGGCGACGCGGTCGCGGTCGATCTGGCCGCAGCCGGGCTGGGCCTGCGCGCGGATCAGATCGGCTTTGGCGATCATCGCCCGGTCGTGGCCCATGCGGGGCCCGCGTTCATCTTTGTCCCGCTGCGCGACACGCAGGCGCTGGCCGATGCCCGCCCGACCGGCGCGGGGTTCGAGGCGCTGACCGCCGATATCGGCAAGGTCTATGCCTATGCCCCCGATGGCGCGGGGTTCCGCGCGCGCATGTTCGCACCCGCAAACGGCGTCCCCGAAGACCCCGCCACCGGATCGGCGACCGCCACCCTTGCCGCTCCCCTGCTGACCGCGGGCGTTCTGCCCGACGGAGAGACCCGCCTGTGCCTGCGCCAGGGGGTCGAGATGGGGCGCCCGTCGGACCTGGGCCTGCGCATCACCGTGCGGGATGGCGCGCTGGCGCAGGTCTGCGTGTCGGGCCGCGCCGTTCCCGTGGCCCAGGGCCGCATCCGCATTCCGGAGGAGACATGACCAAGGCCTATTGGATCGCCCATGTGACCATCGACGACGCCGACGCCTATGACGCCTATCGCCGGGCCAATGCCGCGCCCTTTGCCGAATTCGGGGCGCGGTTCCTGGTCCGCGGCGGCGCGCAGCAGGTGGTCGAGGGGCAGGCCCGCCCCCGCAGCGTGGTGATCGAGTTTCCGTCGCTGGAGGCCGCGCAGGCCTGCTACGACAGTCCCGGCTATCAGGCGGCCAAGGCGCTGCGCGAGCCGGTCTCTGCCGCAGATGTGATCATCGTCGAGGGCTGGCCCGGCTAGACCCCTGCGCCGCGGGCGGGCATCCTGAGCGGATGTTCATGGACCTTCTGACACGCCTGATGGGCGACACCGCCGGCCCGATCGACAGCGGCGACGCCGAACTGGCGATCGCCGCCCTTCTGGTGCGCGTCGCGCGCGCCGACGATCATTACGATCAGGCCGAACGCGACCGGATCGAACAGGTCCTGTCCCGCCGCGGCCTGACCGCGCCCGAAGCCGCCGCCCGTCGCGCGCAGGCCGAGGCGCTGGAGGCCGAGGCCAGCGACACGGTGCGCTTTACCCGCCAGATCAAGGACCGCATCGCGCTGGAGGATCGCCGCGCCGTGCTGGCCGGCCTGTGGGAAGTGGCCTTGGCCGACCACAACCGCGGCGCGGACGAGGACAGCCTGATCCGCCTGGTCTCCAGCCTGCTGGGCATGACCGACCGCGAATCGGCCCAGATCCGTCAGCAGGTGCTGGCCCGGATGGGTCTAGAACCCTAGACGGTCGCGCAGCCCGAACCACGCCATCCCCGCCACCAGCAGTGGCTTGCGCAAGCCCGCGCCGCCCGGAAATGGCCGCGTGGGCACGGCGGCCATCGCGTCGAACCGGTCGGCCTGGCCCGCGACGGCCTCGGCCATCAGCCGCCCCGCCAGCGTGGCCATCGCCACGCCGTGCCCCGAATAGCCGCTGGCCGATAGGCAGTTCGGCGCAGGTCGGGCGAAACACGGCATGCGGTTCATCGTGATCGCTAGCGTCCCGCCCCAGGCATGGGTCAGGGGCACGTCGCGCAGCTGCGGATAGACCGACAGCAGATGCGGCCGCACCACCGCCGCGATGTCGCGCGGAAAGCGATAGGTCACCGTTTCCCCACCGCCAAAGACCAGCCGCCGTTCATCGTCCAGCCGCCAATAGTTCACCACGAACTTGGTGTCCGCCGCCGCGATGCGGTCCGGCAGGATCGTGGGGTGGTCGTCCAGCGGCGGGGTCGCGACGATGTAGTTGTTGATGGGCATCACCCGCGCGGCGACCCCCCGGTCCAGATCGCCCAGATAGCCGTTGCAGGCCAGGATGACGTGATCGGCCCGCAGCACGCCCTGATCGGTGCGGATCGTGCTGGGCGCGCCGTGGGTCAGGCCGGTGACCTGGCTGCGTTCATGGATCACCGCGCCAGCATCCCGCGCCAGCCGCGCCATGCCAAGCGTCAGCGCCAGCGGCTGCACATGCCCCGCCCCCCGGTCCAGATCGCCGCCGACATAGGCCGCACTGCCAAGCGCCGCAGCCAGCCCGTCACGGTCCAGCGCGGTGACCTGCGCGTAATCGTAATGCCGCGCCAGATGGTCGGCGATGTGGCGGGCATGATCGACCTCTGACGCCGTGCGGCAGGCATGGGCGATGCCGTCCCGCACCGGCACGCCCGCCTCCGCCGCGATGGCGCGGACGACGGCCTTGGCCTCCTCGGCCAGATCCCACAGGCGGCGAGCCACGTCGGGACCGAGGTTCGCCTCCAGCCAGTCGACCTCCTGCCGCTGGCCGGACCCGATCTGGCCGCCGTTGCGGCCCGACGCGCCGAAACCCACGCGCTGCGCCTCCAGCACCGTCACCGACAGACCCCGCCGCGCCAGATGCAGCGCCGCCGACAGGCCGGTATAGCCCGCCCCGATAACCGCGACATCCGCCCGCGCCTCGCCCTGCATGGGCGGCAGGTCGGGCTGCGGCCCGCACTGGTCGGCATAAAGGCTGGGCGGATAGACGCCGGGCCGGTCGTTCAGATGCAGCAGGTTCATACGTTCAGCAGCAGATGTTCGCGTTCCCACGGGCTGATCACCTGCAGGAACTCCTTGTATTCATTGCGCTTGACGGATTCATAGACGGCGGTGAACTCCTCTCCCAGAACGCCGCGCATCGCCTCGTTCTCCATCATCAGGTCCAGCGCGTCGCCCAGGTTATAGGGCAGCTCGTCCTGCGACATGTAGGCGTCGCCCAGGCATTCGGCGCGCGGGTTTTCCGCCTCCAGCAGGCCCAGATAGCCACAGGCCAGCGACGCGGCGATGCCCAGATAGGGGTTGCAGTCCATCCCCGCCAGCCGGTTCTCCAGCCGCCGCGCCTCGGGGCCCGAGATCGGCACGCGCAGGCCCGTGGTGCGGTTGTCGCGCCCCCATTCCAGGTTGATGGGTGCCGCAAAATCCGGGACATAGCGGCGATAGCTGTTCACATAGGGCGCCAGAAGGGCGATGGCCGCGGGCAGGTGCTTTTGCATCCCGGCGATGAAATGCAGGAAGGCCGGTGTCTCTCGGCCCTTTTCGTCGGAAAAGATGTTCTGGCCGGTCTCGATATCGGTGATCGAGTGGTGGATGTGCATCGCGCTGCCCGGCTCGCCCTCGATGGGCTTGGCCATGAAGGTCGCGAAACAGTCGTGGCGCAGGGCGGCCTCGCGGATCAGCCGCTTGAAATAGAAGATCTCATCGGCCAGGGCCACCGGATCGCCGTGGTTCAGGTTGATCTCGACCTGGCCCGCGCCGCCTTCCTGCAGGATGCCGTCGATCTCGAACCCCTGCGCCTCGGCGAAATCATAGATGTCGTCGATGACCTTGCCGTATTCGTCGACCGCCGACATCGAATAGGCCTGTTTCGCCGCCGCCCGCCTGCCGGTCCGGCCCATGGGCGGGATGATCGGCTGGTTGGGGTCGATGTTGCGGGCGACCAGAAAGAACTCCATCTCGGGCGCCACGACCGGGTTCCAGCCCTTGTCGCGGTACAGCTGCACCACGCGTTTCAGAACGTTGCGCGGCGCGATGGGCATCGGGTTGCCCTGCTGATCGGTCGCGTCATGGATGACCTGGATGGTCCAGTCCGCCGTCCAGGGCGCGGCGGTGGCGGTGGAATAGTCGGGGACCATCACCATGTCGGGTTCGGTGAAGGCACCCGACGGGTTGTCGGCCCATTCCCCGGTGATCGTCTGCAGGAAGATCGAGTTGGGCAGATAGAACTGGTTCTGCCGCGCGAATTTCGACGCTGGCATCGCCTTGCCGCGGGCCACGCCCGCGATGTCGGCCACGATGCATTCGACCTCGTCCAGGCGGCGCCCGGCCATGAAGTCGCGCGCGGCCTGGGGCAGCTTTTCGGTCCAGTCGCTCATGCGGCACCTTTGTCCGGTCGCGCCAAGGCGCGGGGTTGCTTGAAGAAGGCCTCGATCTGGTCGGCGAGCAGAGAGGCGCCATCGGCCTGACCCATGCGGGCGGCGGCCGCCGCCAGCAGGTCGTCGGGCACGACCCCCTTGGCGCGGGTGTCCATCAGGCCTTGGATGAAGGAGTCGCCGAATTCCGGATGCGCCTGCACGGTGAACGCCCGGTCGCCATAGATCAGCGCGGCATTCTCGCAGAAGGCGTTGCGGCCCGCGACCTGCGCGCCGGGCGGTAGGGCCACGACCTGGTCCTGGTGCCAGGCGTTCAGCGTGACGGGCTGGCCGCCGAAATCATAGTCCTGTGCGCCCACGGCCCATCCGCCGGGGTGCTTTACCACCGTGCCGCCCAGGGCCTGGGCGATGATCTGATGGCCGAAACAGATGCCGACTATCGGCACACCCGCGTCATGGACGCGGCGAATGAAATCCTCCAGCGGCGGGATGAAGGCGTGATCCTCGTACGCGCCGTGGCGCGATCCTGTCAGCAGCCAGCCGTCGGCATCATGGATGTCGTCGGGAAACGCCATCTCCTCGACATGCCAGGTGGTGAAATCGAAACCGCGACCGTCCAGCAGGCGCACGAACATGTCGGGATAGTCGCCCAAATCCCGCTTCAGCTGCGCCGGCGACTGGCCGCATTGAAGGATGCCGATCCGCATGAATAACCTTGATGTTGCTTGTGTCCAAAGCCTAGTCGCCCCGCAGGGGGGGCCGCAAGGGGGGCGTTTGCGCCTTTTGGCGGTCTGGCCGCGCGGGTGCACAGGCGCTAGGCTGCGCGCAACGGAAAGGATGTTCCCATGCCCCATCAGCGCCCCGAAATCGATCCGGACGGATTGGACGAATTCTCGGTCGTGTTCACGGACCGGTCCCTGAACCACATGTCGAAACGCTTTCAGCAGGTCATGCGCGACCTGTCGGCGGGCCTGTGCGACGTCTATGGCGCGGCGCAGGTGGCGATCGTGCCGGGCGGCGGCAGCTATGCGATGGAATCGGTCGCGCGCCAGTTCGGCCGCGACGCGCATGCGCTGATTGTGCGGAACGGCTGGTTCAGCTATCGCTGGAGCCAGATCTTCGACGCGGGCGCCTTCGCGCGCGAGGTGACCGTGGTCAAGGCGCGCCCGCAGGGGAACGAACCCCAGCCCGCCTATGCGCCGCCCCCCATCGACGAGGTCGTGGCCCGCATCCGCGAGGCGCGCCCCGACGCCGTGTTCGCGCCGCATGTGGAAACCTCGGCCGGGCTGATCCTGCCCGACGATTATATCACCGCCCTTGCCGATGCCGCGCACGAGGTCGGCGCCCTGATGGTGCTGGACTGCATCGCGTCGGGTGCGATCTGGGTCGACATGAAGGCCACGGGCGTGGACGTCCTGATCTCGGCCCCGCAAAAAGGCTGGTCGGCCTCGCCAGCCGCGGGGCTGGTGATGCTGTCGGATCGGGCCGCCGAACGGCTGGCCACCACCGACAGCGACAGCTTTGCGCTGGACCTGAAGAAATGGCGCGCGATCATGCAGGCCTATCTGGACGGCGGCCACGCCTATCACGCCACCATGCCGACCGACGCCCTGCTGGGCCTGCGCGACGCGATGGAGGAGACCCGCGCGATGGGATTCGCCGCCGCCCGCGACGCGCAATGGCGCCTTGGCCGCGCGGTCCGCGACGATCTGGCGGCGCGCGGCATCCGGTCGGTTGCGGCCGAGGGGTTCCAGGCACCCGGCGTCGTGGTCAGCTATACCGACGACCCCGACGTCAAGTCGGGCCGCGCCTTTGCCGCCCTTGGCACCCAGATCGCGGCGGGCGTGCCGCTGGCCATCGACGAGGGGGCCGATTTCTCGACCTTCCGCATCGGGCTGTTCGGTCTGGACAAGCTGCGCGACGTGGACGGCACGATGGCCCGGCTGGTGCCGGTGCTGGATCAGGCGACGGCGCCGCGCGGCTAAGCCTTTGACGCGCGCGTCAAGGCGGGGTACTGCCCCGCCGGTGACCATGTGGCGACAGGACCCGAACATGACGCTGACGATCGATCTGGAAAGCCCGCTTGGGCCCGACCTGGACCTGCTGTTTGAACGCCACACCGCCGAGATGCATGCCGACACCCCGCCCGGCTCGATCCACATGATGCCCAAGGACGCGCTGGCCGACCCCGCCATCGCGTTCTTCGTGGTGCGCGACGATGGCCGGCCGGTCGCGATGGGCGCGGTCAAGAACCTCGGCGCGTCCGAGGGAGAGCTGAAATCGATGCATGTGCTGTCCGAACAGCGCGGGCGGGGCGTGTCGCGGATGCTGCTGCGGCATATGCTGGGCCATGCGCGGGACGCGGGCTATGCCAAGCTGTCGCTTGAAACCGGCGTGCAGCCCGGATTTGTGCCGGCCCGCGGCCTCTATGCGCGCGAAGGGTTCACGGAATGCCCGCCCTTCGGCAGCTATCGCGCCGACCCGCATTCGGTCTTCATGACGCTGATGCTGTAACGCAAACGGCGCGCATCCTGCGATGCGCGCCGTTGCAAGCTGTGGGTCGATCAGTGCTCGTGCGTGGGCAGAGCCTTCAGATCATCCTTGGTCCAGTGGGTATGGGCGTGAACCGTGCCGGACTCGTCGCGCATGAAGTCCAGATCGGTCGCCGAAACCAGGACCGGCTTGGCGCCGATGCCCAGAAAGCCGCCGACATCCAGTACGACCTGCGCGGATGCGCCCATGCCGTGGGTGTGCGACACTGTGCCGACCGTCTCGTCGCCGGGGCCATAGACGGTGGCACCGTCCAGAACGGCCTCGGTCAGTTCGTCGTGGGTCAATCGCGTGTGATTTGCGTGGTCCATGTCGACCTCCTTCAGGTGGTGTGACAGGACAACCCGGCACGGCCGGCGACGTTCCATGAACATATGATGGCGGCACGCACAAGTTCGTGCGCGGCGATGCGATTAGCGGCTGGATTGCCGATGCACCTGCCGCTAAGAAAGGCCAGACCGCCAAGACAGGCAAGCCTGCGGGCCCCGTAGCTCAACTGGATAGAGCAATTGACTTCTAATCAATAGGTTGCAGGTTCGAATCCTGCCGGGGTCACCATTTTCTATGTCCGATCAGCGCCTTACCGGCCCTGTTGCCGAACGGCACCCTGTCCATAAGGACAGGATGACGCCGCCCCCGACATCAGACAAAAGAGGCTTATCGGCCGGGCGTCCTTGGTGGTTGGTTTAACGAGTTCAGACGCCCGGCCGATCTGTCCCCCCTGCGGTCAATTGCCCTGCGCGGGCGTCCCGATATCCCACCACAGCCCCGCCATGATCGCCAGTGCCTGCCGCGACAGGGTTTGCAACGCATGTTCGTCGGGCGCGTGCTGGCAGCAGCCGCGATAGGAATGCGGCACCCAGATCGACGGCAGACCCAGGATTTCAGCAAAGCACTCGTTGGGCAGCGACCCGGCCAGGTTCGGCAGCAGATGCGGCGCCTGCCCGGTGGTCCGGCGCACCGATTCCGCGACCCTGCGCACCCAGTCATGGTCGGGCATCAGCCGCGTGGCATGCGCGGGGTCGCCGTCGCGGGGCAAAATGCGGACCGCGTGATGGCCGTGGCGGTCCAGATGGCGGCGCAGCGCGGGCAGGATGTCGTCGGGATCGGTCCCCACGACATAGCGCAGCTGGCAGGTCGCCCGTGCGCGGCCCGCAATGGCGTTCACCGGCGCGTCGGGCACCCCCGCGGTCATCGCCAGCACCGCAAAACTGTTCCAGCCAAAGGCGCGTTCGGTGGGTGTCAGTCCGACCTCTCCCCAATCGGGGTCGACATCGGGGCCGCCCGCCTCGATCACAGGCAGGTCGCGCAGGGCGTCGCGCAGCGCGGGCGTCAGGCTGTCGGGGCGCCATTCCGGGACCTGGATCTGACCGCGCCGGTCGCAGATCGTGGCCAGCGCATGCGCCAGGATCATCGCCGGATCGGCCAGCAGGCCGCCCCAGTTGCCCGAATGATGCGCCCCCGACCGCAGCTCCAGCACCAAATCAAAGGACAGCGCCGCGCGCGATCCCATGAACAGCGTCGGCACGTCGGCCTGCAGGCGCGGGCCGTCCGACGCGATCAGCACGTCGGCCGACAGCGCATCCGCATGGTCGCGACAGACCTGCGCCAAGCCCGGCGACCCGGTCTCCTCGGACATCTCGAAGATGATCCGCATGTTGAAGCCCAGATGTCCGCGCGTGTCGATGACCGCCTGCAGCGCGGCCAGGTTGATCAGGTGCTGTCCCTTGTTGTCGGCCGCGCCGCGCCCGTACAGGCGGTCGCCCTCGGCCGTCAGGACAAAGGGGGTCAGCCCATCGCGCCACTGGTCAGTCTGGGCGCGGACCACGTCGCCGTGGCCATAGGTCAGGACCGTGGTCAGGGACGGATCCTCGATCCGTTCCGCGATCAGCAGCGGGCCGCCGCGCGGGTCGGGATTGTCCAGGATGCGGCTGGCAAAGCCCAAGGTCGACAGCCGCGGCACCATCGCCTCGGTCAGATAGCGCCCCAGATGGGGCCGCTGCGCGGGGTCCTGGCTTTCGGTCGGATGGGCCACCAGGGCCGCCAGATCGGTCTGGAAGCCGCCTTGGTCGAAATAGGCTTCGGCCCGGTCCACCGCGGCCTGTCGCGCATCGGTCATGGGCGGGCCTCCGGGCGGTATCCGGCGGATGCCTCGATCAGGTGGGTGGTATAGGGCTGGGCCCCCTGCCCCGCCCGCAGGTTGGCCGCCGGCAGGATCTCGACGATGCGCCCGCGCTGCATGACGGCCAGCCGGTCGCACATATGGGCAATCACCGACAGGTCGTGGCTGACCATCAGATAGGTCAGCCCGTGTTCGTCGCGCAGATCGGCCAGCAGGTTCAGGATCTCGGCCTGGACGCTGACGTCCAGCGCGCTGGTCGGCTCGTCCAGCAGCAGCAGGCGCGGTTCGGCGGCCAGCGCGCGGGCGATGGCCACACGCTGACGCTGTCCCCCCGACAGCTGATGCGGATAGCGGAACCGGAACCCGCGGCCCAGGCCCACGTCGTCAAGCAGCTTGACGATGCGCTGATCGATCCGGTCCATGCCCTGCAGGCGCAGGGTCTCCGCCAGAACCGCATCGACGGAATGGCGCGGGTGCAGGCTGGCATAGGGGTCCTGGAACACCATCTGGACGGTGCGAAAGAACGCCCGGTCGCGGCGGTCGGCCCGCTGGTCGCGGCCATCGACCGTGATGCGCCCCGACCAGCCGGGGATCAGCCCGGCGATGGCGCGCAGGATGGTGGACTTGCCTGACCCGCTTTCGCCCACCAGCCCAAAGCTTTCGCCCTGCGCCAAGTCGAAGGTCGCGCCGTGGACGGCGGTGACGCGGTCGGGCTCCTGCCCGAACCAGACGGTCAGATCGGCGACGCTCAGCATCTCAGTTTTCCTTCCAGCTGTCCTGGCGTTCCAGCACCGGCAGGCGCGCCACGGGCGCGTCCAGCCGCGGCAGGCTGTTCAGCAGCCCGCGGGTATAGGGGTGCTGCGCCCGGTGCAGGTCGCGCGCGGGCAGCGTTTCGACCACGCGACCCGCATACATGATCAGCACCCGGTCGCAGAACTGCGCCACAAGGTTCAGGTCGTGGCTGATGAAGATCAGCCCCATGCCGCGATCGCGGACCAGCCGGTCCATGATGTGCAGCACCTCGGTCCGGACCGACACGTCCAGCGCGCTGGTCGGTTCGTCCGCGATCAGGATCTGCGGGTCGGGGGCCAGCATCATGGCGATCATGATGCGCTGACCCATGCCGCCCGACACCTGATGGGGATAGCTGTCCATGACGCGTTCGGGGTCGCGGATCTGCACCGCCTCCAGCATCTGCAGTGCCTTGTCGCGGGCGGCGGCACGGGGCGCGCGGGCGTGCAGGCGATAGGCCTCGATGATCTGCTGGCCCACGGTCATCACCGGGTTCAGGCTGAATTTCGGGTCCTGCATGACCATGCTGATGCGCCCGCCGCGGATGGCGCGCATCTGGCGGTCGGGCAGGTTCAGGATCGACTGACCCTCCAGCTCCATCCGGGCGGCCTCGACCCGGCCGGGCGGGCGGACAAGGCCCAGGATCGCGCGGCCGGTCATGGACTTGCCCGACCCGCTTTCGCCCACCACGCCAAGGCGTTCGCGGCCCAGGTCGAAATCGATGCCGCGTACGGCCTGGAATTCGCCCTGCCGGGTCGGAAAGGTGACGCGCAGGTCGCGCACGGACAGAAGGGGTTCGGTCACGACTTGTCTCCCTTGGGGTCCAGCACGTCGCGCAGCCCGTCACCCAGCAGGTTGAAGGCCATCGACACCAGAAAGATCGCGATGCCCGGCATGGCGGCGACCCACCAGAAATCCAGGATATAGCCCCGCCCGTCCGAGATCATCGCGCCCCATTCGGGCAGCGGCGGCTGTGCGCCCAGACCCAGAAAGCCCAGGCCCGCCGCCGACAGGATGATCCCCGCCATGTCCAGCGCCACCCGCACGATCAGCGACGACAGGCACAGGGGCCAGATGTGACGGATCAGCAGCCGGAACCGCCCCGCCCCCTGCAGGCGCGCGGCGGCGATGAAATCGGCGTTGCGGATGGTCAGCGTCTCGGCCCGCGCCAGACGGGCATAGGGCGGCCATGCGGTCAGCGCCAAGGCCAGCACGGCATTGCCGATGCTGGGCCCCAACGCCGCGACGAAGGCCAGCGCCAGGATCAGTTTAGGAAACGCCAGAAAGATGTCGGTCACCCGCATCAGCACCTGGTCCACCCACCCCCCGGCGAACCCCGCGACCGTGCCGATCAGCAAGCCGATGATCGGTGCGATCAGCGCGACCGTGCCCACGATGAACAGCGTGATGCGCGACCCGTGGATCAGCCGGGACAGGATATCGCGTCCCAAGGCGTCGGTGCCCAGCCAATGCGCGGCCGAGGGCGGCTGCAGCCGGTCGGCCAGGTTCTGGGCATAGGGGCTTTGCGGCGAAATCCACGGCGCCAGGATCGCCATGCCGATCAACAGCACCAGAACGATCAGCCCGACCATCGCCAGCTTGTTGGCGCGGAATGTCAGCCAGCCCTGATAGATCGCGCCCAGACGCGCCTGTCGGCGGGTCTGCGGCGCATCCGACAGCAGCCAGTCACGCCGGCTCTCCGGGGGGCGGGAAACGGCGCTCATGTCGACCTCGGATCAAGGAAACGGTACAGGATGTCGCTGAAGAGGTTCAGCAGCACAAAGCAGACGCCGACGACGACCGTGCCGCCCAGCACCGCGTTCATGTCGCCCGACAGCAGCCCGCGGGTGATGTAGCTGCCCAGGCCCGGCCAGCTGAAGATGATCTCGGTCAGGACCGACCCTTCCAGCAGCGACCCGAAGGACAGCGCGATGACGGTGACCAGCGGGATCGCGATGTTGCGGAAGGCATGGCCCCAGATGACCGCCCGTTCGGACAGGCCCTTGACGCGGGCAGTGGTGACGTATTCCGCCGACAGCTGTTCAAGCATGAAGCTGCGCGTCATGCGGCTGATATAGGCCAGCGAGTAATAGCCCAGCAGGCTGGCCGGCAGGATGATGTGCGAAAACGCGTCGCGGAACGCGCCCCAATCCCCGGCGATCAGGCTGTCGACCAGCACCATGCCGGTGACGGTCGGCACCATCCCGTCATACAGGATCCCCTGTCGACCCGGTCCGCCGACCCAGCCCAGCATCCCGTAAAAGATCAGCAGCCCCATCAGGCCCAGCCAGAAGATCGGCATCGAATAGCCGACCAGCGCCACGACCCGCGCGACCTGGTCGATGATGCCGCCGCGCCGCGCCGCCGCGATCACGCCCAAGGGCACGCCGATCACGACGCCGATGAAGGTGCCCAAGGCCGCCAGCTCGAACGTTGCGGGAAAGACGCGGGCGATGTCCTGGGCCACCGGCTGCCCGGTCGAGATGGATCGCCCGAAATCGCCGCGCAGCACGTCGCCCACATAGGACAGGAACTGCATGATCAGCGGCTGGTCCAGCCCCATCGCGATATAGGCGGCGTCGTATTGCGCCTGGGTGGCGCGGTCGCCCACGACCTTCAGCACCGGGTCGATCGGCATGACCCGCCCGATGATGAAGGTGACCAGCAGCAGGCCCAGCAGCGTCAGCGCCAGCGACAGGACGGTCCCCGCCACGCTGCGCACGCGCCTGCGGGTCAGGGCGCGGCGCCGCGACGGTTGGGTCGCGGCGCCGGTCGGATCGGTCAGGGCCATTTATTCGCCCTTCGTCACCTGACGATACATGACCGATGAAATGGCGCCGCCGCTCCACCAGTTCTGGACGCCGTCGCGCATGCCGACCTGTTCGATGCGCTGGAACAGCGGCACGATGGGGGCCTCGGCCTGATACTGGCGCTGGATGTCCTGATACATCGCGGCACGGGCGTCGGCGTCCTGTTCCAGAGTGGCGGCGACGGTGGCCTCGTTCATCTCGGCCGGGACCTCATAGGCGTTGCGCCAAGCCAGCAGGCCCACAGCCGCGGCCTCGTCGCTGTTGTCGGGATTGAAGGCAAAGGTCGCGGCATTGGTGTTCGGATCGGAATAATCCGGCCCCCATTCGCCCAGGAAGATCGGCACCTCGCGCGCGCGATAGGCGTCCAGCACCTGTGCGCCGGTCATCTGCTCGATCTCCAGCGTCAGGCCGACCTGGGCCATCGACGCCTGCAGGGTCTGGGCGACGTCCACGTATTCGCGCAGATCGCGCACGCGGGTGGTGATGGTGCCGCCCTCGATCCCCGCATCGGTCAGGATCTGGCGGGCCTTTTCGACGTCATAGGTCCAGGGCTGCTCCTCCAGCACGCCCAGATAACCCAAGGGCAGGAAGGTCTGGTGCGTGACGAACTGGCCCTTCAGAAAGCTGCCGGTGATGCCTTCGTAATCGACCAGATGCTTCATCGCCTCGATCACGGCGGGGTTGGACAGCAGCTCATCCTTCTGGTTCAGGCCCATGTACAGGATGCGGCCGCGGGGTTCGTCCAGGATGGTGACCCCGTCCACGGCGGCGATGGATTCCACATCCGTCGGCGTCAGGTTGCGGGCCACGTCGATGTCGCCCTGTTCCAGCAACAGCCGCTGCGCGCTGGATTCGGCCACGTTGCGCACGATCACGCGCTTCATCTCAGGGGCGCCCTGCCAATATTCCTCATAGGACGTCAGCTGCACGGCCTCGTTCGGACGCCAGGCGGAAAGCACATAGGCGCCCGACCCGGCCTCGTTCGTGTTCAGCCAGCCGTTGCCCAGGTCGCCGTCGACCTCGTTGGCCATCACGGTCTCCATGTCGACGACGCTGGCGATGTTGGCCGTCAGGCAGTTCAGCACGAAGCTGGGCGCATAGGGCTTGTCCATGGTCAGCGTCAGCGTGTTGCCGTCCGCGGTGATCATCTGGTCCACGTTGTCGGCGGTAAAGCCGAACTGCGTCAGGATGAAGGCCGGGGTCTTGTCCAGCTTGACCGCGCGCTGCAGCGACCAGGCGGCGTCCGCGGCGCGCACCGGGTTGCCGGAATGGAAGGTCGCATCCTCGCGCAGGGTGAAGGTGATGGACAGGCCATCCTCGGACACCGCCCATTCGGTCGCAAGACTGGGCTGGAAACCGGCGTCGGGGTCCAGCGGGTCGAAATCGACCAGACGGTCATAGGTGTTGTTGTTGACGTCATTGCCCGCGAATTCGAAACTCTGCGCCGGGTCCAGGCTGATGATGTCGTCGATCGTGTGCGCCACGACCAAGGTGTCGGCTGGCGTTTCCGCCCAGGCGGCAGGGGCAAGCGCCAGCGCCGAGGCCAGAAGCATGGCGCGCGTGGTCAGGTGATATGTCATGTGGGGGTTCCTGTCGGTGAACGGCCCCCGCTGTCTCGCGGGGTTGCATGTCGTGCAGCCTGCCGCAGGCCCGTCCAGCATTCAATGCCAATCTGCCCGACGGCCCGAATGGACCACCTAGCCCGCCCTGGCATCCCCGACAGAAGGCGCGTCGACCACACCATCCATGCGCAGCGGGTGGTCGACCGCCATCACCTGCCCGCTGACCCGGTTCCGCCCGGCCAGCTTGCTGCGATACAGCATCCTGTCGGCCCCGGTCAGCCAGAAGGCGTTGTCGCTGCCCATGTCGCAGCGCCCCGACGCCACGCCAATGCTGATCGTCACCACCTGCCCCACCTGCGACGCGCGGTGCGGGATGGCCAGCGCCTCGACCCCGGCGCGCATCGTCTCGGCCAGGTGCAGGGCGCCGTCCAGGTCGGTGCCGGGCAGGATGCAGGCGAATTCCTCGCCGCCGTAGCGGGCGCACAGGTCGCCCGACCGGCGGATCGCCTGCGCCAGCGCCTGTGACACGGCCTTCAGGCAGATGTCCCCCTCGGGGTGGCCATAGCTGTCGTTGAAGCCCTTGAAATGGTCGATGTCCAGCATCAGCACCGCGATCAGCCCGCCGTCGCGCGCCTGCCGGTGCAGTTCCGCCTGCAGGCGGCGTTCCAGCATGCGCCGATTGGCCAGCCCGGTCAGCGGATCGCGTAGCGCCTGTTCGGTCAGCTGATCGCGCATCCGTTTCATTTGGACATGGTTGCGCACCCGCCGCTGCAATGCCGCCGGACGGATCGGCTTGGTGACATAGTCGATGGCACCGACCGCCAGCCCGCGCAGTTCGGCCTCGTCATCGCCCAGGGCGGTGGCAAAGATCACCGGAATGTCGCTCAGCATCGGGTCGGCCTTGAAGATGCGGCACAGCTGATAGCCGTCCATGCCGGGCATCACCACGTCCAGCAGGATCAGGTCCGGCCGGCTTTCGCGTGCCACCTGCACGGCCTGTTCGCCGGACAGGGCAAAGCAGATCTCGTATTCATCCTCCAGCACGGCGGTGACGATCTCGATGTTGGCGGGTTCGTCGTCGATCACAAGGATGACGGGGCGGTTGTCCATTTTCATATCCCTGGTTGACCGGTTTCGGGTTGAGCGCCGTCCAGCAGCGCGTCTGCCGCCGCATAGTCTAGCCGCAGCAGCGCACGCCGCACGGGGTGGTCGTCCATCGCCACGCGGTCCAGCTGCAGCGCTTCGGCCAGCGCGTCGAAACTGGCGCGGGCGGCCATGCTGCGGCGGCGGACCTGGTCGCGCAGGTGGCCACGCAGTTGCGCGATCAGCGCGCTGTCGCCCGTGGGGGCCGGGGCTGTCGGCCGCGGGGCCACGGCGGCGGTGGCCAGGCTGTCGGCGGCGGCGATCGCCGCGTCCAGCGGACCGGCCAGTTCCGCCAGCAGCCCATCGATGCCTGCCCCGTCGCCATCCTGCAGCCGACCCTCGATCCGCCCCGCCAAGGCCGCGATCCGTGGCAGCTCCAGCGAGGCCGCGACCCCCTTCAGGGTATGCGCGGCGCGGTGGGCGTCCTGGGTCCGCCCGTCGGCGATCAGCTGCGCCATCTGCGCAACCGCATCACGGTTGCCCTCGGCAAAGGACAGGATCAGCCGGCGCAGCAACGTCCGCTTGCCATTCACCCGCGCAGTGCGGCAGGGATGCCGAATGGCGGCAGGTTGTCCGGCAGATCGGCCGGGCCGGGCCGATCGGCCTGCGGCGCCGGGGTGGCGGCGATGGGCACGATCCGCATGTGCTGCGCCAGCACCGCGATCAGTCGGGCGGGGTCCACGGGCTTGGTCACGTGATCGCACATGCCCGCCTGCAGGCAGGCACGGCGTTCGTCGTCATAGGCATGCGCGGTCAGCGCGATGATCGGCAGGGCCTGGGCGCTGTGGCTCTGGCGGATGCGGCGCGTGGCGGTCAGGCCGTCCATCTCGGGCATCTGCATGTCCATCAGCACGGCGGCGTATCCCGCGGCGCCAACCTCGACCATCCGGCAGGCGACCAGCCCGTTTTCGGCGCAATCGACCAGCAGGCCCGCATCGCCCAGCAGGGCGACCGCGATTTCCTGGTTGATCGGATTGTCCTCGACCAGCAGCACGCGCTGGCCCCGCATCGCTTCGGGCAGCACCGGGGCCGCGGGCAGGTCCGGCGCGACATCCGGGACATGGCGTTCGGCCAGTCCGGGCAGCTGCTTCAGCGCGTCCAGCAGGTTGCGCGCGTTGATCGGCTTGGCCAGGAACAGGTCGATCGGCTCGCCTCCAGCCTCGCTCATGACCGCGTCGACGCCATATGCGGTCATCACCATCGTCGCGGGCATCCGCCGCAGGCCCATGCGCCGCAGCGCGCGCAGCGTCTGAAGCCCGTCCAGGTCGGGCATCTTCCAGTCCAGCATCACCAGGTCATAGGGGTGGCCGCGCTGATCCGCCGCCTGAACCATGTCCAGCGCGGCCCGTCCCGACGGGGCCAGGATGACCCGGATCTGCCAGCGGGCAAAGATCGCCTCCAGCATCTTCAGGGCGATGGGGCTGTCATCCGCGATCAGGACGCGCAGGGCGCGGATCGCGCTGCAGGGCAGGATCGCCTCGGCCGTGTCCGGCTGCCCGATGGCCAGCCGCAGCGAAAAGGTGAAGGCGCTGCCCCGGCCCGGCACGCTTTCGGCGCGGATCCAGCCGTCCATCTGCTGAACGATCTGCTTGCAGATCGCCAGCCCCAGCCCGGTCCCCCCGAACCGCCGCGTGGTCGAGCTGTCGGCCTGCGTGAACGGCGTGAACAGCCGCGCAAGCTGATCGGGCGTCATGCCGATCCCGCAATCACGGACGGAAATCTCGATCCGCGCATGATCGCCCTGCTGTTCGGCCAGGCGGGCGCTCAGCACGATCTCTCCGTTCTCGCTGAACTTGGTGGCGTTGCTCAGCAGGTTCAGCAGCACCTGATTCAGGCGCAGTTCGTCGCCGACCAGCATCTCTGGCAGGCGGTCGTCGATCTCCTGGCGCAGGGTCAGGTTCTGGGCGGCCATCGCGTCGGCCACCATCTGCACCTGGCACGACATCGCCGACCGCAGATCAAAGGGCCGCGCCTCCAGCGTCAGCGCCCCGGCCTCGTTCTTCGAGAAATCCAGCAGGTCGTTGATCAGCCGCAACAGCACCCCGCCCGCGGTGCCGATCCGGCTGACATGCTCTCGCTGGCGCGGCTCCAGCGGCGTGCGCTGGACCAGGTGGCAAAAGCCCAGGATGGCGTTGATGGGGGTGCGGATCTCGTGGCTCATGTTGGCCAGGAACATGCTTTTCGTGCGGTTCGCCTCCTCCGCCTCGCGGGTGCGTTCCTCCAGGGCGGCGCTTTTGGCGACGATCTCGTCGCTCATCCGTCCGATGCGGTCAAAGGACTGGACGACCTTGTCGCTGACCCAGACCAGCACCACGGTCTGAAATGCGACGATCGCCCCGTGCAGCAGGACCCGCGCCACATCCCCGTCGGTCGAAAAGACGGCGCTTGGCAGCAGATAGAACAGCACCAGGTGATGCACGGTGATCGCCGCCGCCGACACGATCAGGGCCGACCGGTCGAACCACGCCAGGTTCAACGCCAACACGGCATAGAAATACATGTGCATGTCCATCTGCCAAGGGTGGCCCTCGAACACCAGCAGGAACAGCGCAGGCTCGCCCACCAGGGCCACGGCGGCGATGTTGCGCGTCACCGGACAGGTGCGGCGCAGCGTCCACAACATCTGGTAGATCGCGGCCAGCCCCCCGGCCAGCGCCATCGCCAGCAGCGGCGACATGCTGCCCACCCAGGCCGCGGCCAGCCCCATCACCGGCACATGCGCCCAGAACAGCGTGACCAGCATCCGGCCATAGCGCGCCCGCAGCGCGTTCAGTTCGACGTTCATCGCGCACCCTCCACAGCCGACGCCACGCAGCCCAGGGATCCCGGCGCCGGCAGCACCAGCCACGCCCCCCGCTGGCGCACGCGGTCCGCAAAGCCGTCGTCGCCCGACAACGCGACGGACAATCCGGGCAGCGCCGCAAAGGCGATCACCCCGCCCCCCGCGGCATGGACCAGGTCCAGAACCTCGGCCCGGTGCAGGCCGGGACGGGTCAGGACCAGGAACTGCCCCGGCGTACCCGGACGGGTCAGCGCATGACCCGCCAGCGCCACCAGTCCCGCCAGTGCCAGCGCCAGAGCGGGCAACAGCGCGCCGATGCCCGTCCCCTCGGAGGCGGGTGCAACCATTTCGGTGCCGGTTCCTGATGCCACGATGCGCTCCTGTCCTGTCTTCAGACCGCACGATACCCCGCAGCGCGCCGCCCGTCCGCAGACCGGTCGAATGCAAGAATGTCCAAACGATGCGGTTCACCGGGAACCAGCCAGCCCAACTGCGCGCCATCGGGGGGACCGGGGGCACGCAGCCCCCGGCCGTCGCGGGACGCAAGCCGGGTGCGACCGAAAACGGGCATCAGCCGACAGCGACAAGCGCGCACCCTGAAAGGATCAAATCGGAAGGCAGGCAACAATCGCCCTACTGTTCCAAGGCAATCGGACGTTCAGTCGGCGCTACGACGGCATCTGTCCGATGACAGCCTATTCGACCGCGTGACTTCAGCACGTGTCATTGGGATCAGAGCGGACGGGCTTGGCCAGCTCAATCAACAGTTCGAAATGACCCGGAGTAGCAAGCCGGTATTGTGGCGCGCTCATTCCGGGTATGGGTCAACCTCCTAGCCAACCGTGCGGCAAAATGAACTACGCCGGCGGCCTTTCGGGCGCCGGCGCAGGGTCGTGCGGTCAGATCGCGTGGATCAGTGCCGGTTCTCGCCGAACGGCAGCGGTTCGGGGGACTGGCCGCGGGTCTTGGCCAGCGACACCACCACGCCCACCGTCAGGATGAAGAACGTGATGCCCAGCGACCAGGACGGCGGGAACTTCTCCCAGCCCATCAGGTCCGCGATGAAGATCTTGGAGCCGATGAAGATCAGCAGGATCGACAGCGCGTATTTCAGATAGGCAAAGCGGTGCAGGATCGCGGCCAGCGCGAAATACAACGCCCGCAGGCCGAGGATCGCGAAGATGTTCGAGGTGTAGACCAGGTACGGGTCCGTGGTGATGGTGAACACGGCAGGCACCGAGTCGACTGCGAACACCAGGTCGGCGACCTCGATCACGATCAGCGCCAGCAGCAGCGGCGTGGCCCAGCGAACCAGCTTGCCGGTCTTGGGGTCGGGGATCTTGACCGTGAAGGCATGGCCGTGCAGCTCGTCGGTGACGCGCATGCGGCGGCGCAGCCAGTTCAGCATCTTGTTGTCGGCCATGTCGGTGTGATCGTCACTGGCGAACAGCATCTTGATGCCGGTGAAGATCAGGAAGGCCGCGAACAGGTACAGCACCCAGTGATAGTTCTCGACGATGGTTGCGCCCAGGCCGATCATGATGCCGCGCAGCAGGATCACGCCTAGGATGCCCCAGAACAGCACCCGGTGCTGGTATTCCCGCGGAATCGCGAAGAAGCTGAAGATCAGCGCGATGACGAAGATGTTGTCCATCGCCAATGTCTTCTCGACGATGAAGGCGGTCAGATACTGCGCCGTGGCCTCTCCGCCCATCGTCCAGTAGATGAACCCCGAAAAGGCGATGCCCAAGGTGATGTACATGGCCGACAGCTTAAGGCTTTCGGCGATGCCGATCTCGTGGTCGTCCTTGTTCAGGACGCCCAGGTCGAAGACCAGCAGGGCGACGACCAGCCCCAGGAACAGCAGCCACATCCAGATGGGCTTGCCCAAAAATTCGCTTAGAAGAAGTTCCACGATGCCCTCGCAAGAATGAAATAGTGCAGGGCAAGGGACGACAAAGGGGCCACCGATGCACCGAGCACGCTCGATGCGGTCCGACATCGCAGCCGATCGTCACGATCATGCTGCCAGAGGGGCCCGGTCCGCGAGGCAGACATTATCACGAATCGGCCGTCCGCACAAGCATGCGCTTGTGCGGACGGCCTCGCCATGCCCTAAAATTCCAGCATCTGCCCGCGCCCTGCCGGAGCCGCGACCCGGATCGGCCGCGCCTCGACCGCGAAATCCGGCGCAAGCGACGGACGCTGTGCGGGCGGGGCCTGATCGGTCACGGTGAACGCCCCCATCTCGGTCGACAGGACCTGGGCCTGCTGGCGCAGCGACATGGACGCCGCCGTCGCCTGTTCGGCCACCGCGGCATTCTGCTGGGTCACCTGGTCCAGCTGGTTCACGCCGCTGTTGATCTCGGACAGGCCGATGGATTGTTCGGCGGTGGCCAGTGCAATCGCCGCGATCTGTTCGGACACGTCCGAGGCCTTCTGCAGGATCACCCCCAGACTGTCGCCCGTCCGGCCGACCAGGTCGGACCCGGTCCTGACCTGAGCCGCGCTTTGCGAGATCAGGCCACGCACCTCACGCGCGGATTCCGCCGCGCGCTGGGCCAGTCCCCGCACCTCGGAGGCGACGACCGCAAAGCCGCGCCCCGCCTCTCCGGCACGGGCAGCCTCGACACCCGCGTTCAGCGCCAACAGGTTGGTCTGGAACGCGATGTCGTCGATGACGCCGATGATCCGGGTGATCTGTTCCGACGACCGCTGGATGCCCTGCATGGCGGTGACGGCATCGGCCACGACGGCCGCGCTGCTGCGGGCGATGTCGCGGTTCTGTCCGCTGGCGCGCTCTGCCTCGCGGGCGCGTTCCGCGGTCTGGCGCAGGCTCTCGTTCATCTGGTTCAGCGCCGCGGCGGACTGTTCCAGCGTGGCGGCCTGCGTTTCGGCCCGGCTGGACAGTTCGCCAGCGGCCATGTTGATCTCGTCCGCGCCGCCGCGGACTTGGTTGGCGACGTCGGTGATGCGCCGGATCGTGTCGGACAGCCCGCTCACCACGCCGTTGAAGGCCAGCCGCAGCGAATCATAGCCCTCCGGAAAGGGATCATGCGCGGGGCTGACGATCTGATGGGTCATGTCGCCGGCCGCCAGACGGTCCAGCCCGGTGCCGATCTCTCGGACGACGCGGGCCTGACGGTCGGCCACCAAGCGCGCATCGCGGTCGCGGGCGTCGCGATCGGCCTCGGCCTCGGCCTCAAGGCGCCGGGCGGTCAGTGCCCGGTCGCGGAACACCTGCATCGCCCCGGCCATCGCCCCGATCTCGTCGCCGCGGCCCGCATGGGGCACGGTCGTGTCCAGGTCGCCATCGGCCAGCCGCTTCATCGCATCCGTCATCCCCTCGATCGGACGAGAGATGATCTGCGCGCCGAACCACACCACGACCAGCGTGCCCAACAGCAGCAGCGCCGCCGTCAGCACCGCCCGGTCGCGCGTCTGGGTGACATGCGCCATCACGGTCGCTTGCGGCACCTGCATCAGCAGGGTCCAGCTTTCATCGATGCCGGGAAAGACAACGGAACCGGTCAGGACCATCGCCTGCTGCCCGTCGACATCCACGTAATGCATCGGCCCCGCCGCCATCAGGGCCTGGTCCGCGGCCTGCACGGGCTGGCCCAGCAGGCTGCGATCCTCATGCGCGACCCACAGCCCGCCGGAACTGATCAGCCGCACCCGTCCGTTGCCAAAAGGGCGCAGCTGTTCGATCCGCGCCGCCAGCCGGTCCAGCGACACATCGCCGGTCAGCACGCCCACCGGTCGCGTGCCGTCGCGGACGACGCCGCTGACGGTCGTCATCAGAACCTCGGCCCCGTTCACCGGGTACAGATAGGGCGGCGTGATCAGGCTGCGATCCTCGCGCAGGGGGCGGTCGTACCAGCTGTCGGTCCCGGCCTCGGGGCGCATGTCCAGCTGCTCGACGCCGATGCCGCCGTCGGGAGCGTAGAAGAAATAGGGCACGAACCGCCCGGCGGCGTCCGCATGCGGGCTGCCCACATGGGCGCTGTCCGGGCCAAGCGCGTCCGGCTGAAAGGCCAGCGTCATGCCGACCAGGTCCGGCCGCGTCCGCAGGATCGCCGTGGCGATCGTCGCCAGACCGTCCCGGTCGGCGGGGTCGTCGACGATCGCCCCTTCGATCGCGGCGACGCCCGTGCGGACCGTATCGATGACGCTGCTGATGTCGCGGGTGACGGTCGCGGCATAGCTGTCCATCAGCGCGCCGGCATGCGCCTCGGATGCGCGCGACGAGGCACGCGACATCAGGGTGGTGGTCAGGGCAATGACCGCGATGATCGCACAGGCGGTCAGCGCCGCGGCGGACAGGGCCAGCTTGGCGCGGATGGACAGGGAACGGAACGGCATGCTTGCCCCTCTCTTGGGGAGTGGTCGGGAACGGGATGGTTCTGCCGGAATATCATCGACAGGTTTCCGATCCGTTACCGGCGCACCGAAAGCCCGGCCCTGCGGCGGCCCTTAGTCCGTCAGGCGCCCGATAAACCCCCGGTCGATCCGGTCCTTGCACCGCCACAGCCATGCACCCTGCAGCGCCATCCCGTGCCATTCGGCCAAGGCATAACGCCCGCCCAGGGACACGATCTTCAGATAATCGCGCTGCGGGTGGAAGGCCCTGCATCCCCGCCCCTGATGCCGCGCCGCCAGGTTTTGCGCCAGAACCGGGGCCTGGCGCACGGCAAACACCCCGGCCTTGGGTCGCGGGGCATGCGTCATGGATGCGCAGTCACCCGCCGCGAACAGGTCGGGATGGCCCGGAACCTGCAGGCTGGGCCCCACCTGGACAAAACCCGCATCACCCACTGGCAGGTCGCGGGCCAGCCAGTCCGCGGCCCGTGCCCCTGCAATGCCAAGGGTCAGGGCGCTGTCGATCCGACGACCGTCGTCCAGCACCACATGTTCGGCCCCGACACGGCCCACCCGCGTGCCGGTCAGGACGGTGACCCCCGCCCCATCCAGCGCACGGCACAGAAGCGCGCGGCCACGCGGCGTCAGGGTGGCGGCGATGCGGGGCCCGGCCTCGATCAGGGTGACGGGCGCGTGCTGACGGTGGGACAGGGCCAGCGCGATCTCGGCCCCCGCGACGCCGCCGCCGATCACGACCGAGGGCAGGCCCCTGTCCGGCAGCGTCATATCGGCGCGCAGCGGCTTTACGGCGTGGGCATGATCGCGAAAGCCTCGATCTCGGGCATGGCGCCGTGACTGCCCAGATCCAGCGCCGCCTGCGCATAATCCAGCCGCCGCACCGCACCGCAGGGCCGCGCAACCGTCACCTGCCGCGCGTCGGGGTCTATCCCGGTGACCCCCGCGCGCAGGAATTCCGCGTTGTGACGTGCGGCGAAATCGGCCAGCCCGACGCTGATCTGATCCGCGCGGTAATGGCCGGCGACCAGACCGGGGAACATCCCCGAATAGGTCGCGCGATCGGCCATGTCGATCAGCAGGATCGCCACCCCCGGCAGCGCCGCCCGCAGCGGCGGCAGCGCCAGCAGATTGGCATGGCCTGCCCCCAACAACAGGATCGGCGCATCGGTCATCGCTGCGCGTTCCATTGCGCGTTTGAGCGGAGACGGCCGGTACCATCCGGTCCACGTTCGAGAATTTCCCGCTGCTTGAGACGCCTCAGAAAGTTGAACTCTGGAAACGGTAGATTATTGTTCGACCGGCGAACGGCAGAGCGATTTGAGCAGAACCCCTTTTTCAGGAGGCATCCCATCGACGTATCAGGCAGCGGTCTGTTGGCGACGATCATGCCGCTGAGGCTGCCCAACCGTCGGTCGAACAGCTTGTGCCCTATGCTTTGATCAGAAACGCCGGATAGGTCCTTCATAGCCTCCGACTTAGGCACAGCCGCTAGCGTCTGCAAACCCCGCGCATCCGCAGCCCTGCGCCGTGCTGGCCAAGGCTGCGACCCCTGTCACAAGCGCTGCACTGTCCGAAGCCATGCCTTCGAACGTTGATCAGCCCCCGACGGCATCGATATGAAGCGCCGGAAAGGCCCCGGCAGTTTCCTGCAGCGGGGCGCGCCATCCGGCATTCCTGGGAGGCCGCCGCGCCGGCGCTCAGGGGCGGGGCTCACCTGCGGCATAGGCTACCAGCGTCGCCCGCACCCCGTCCCGGCGCAGCGCGGTCAGCGCGTCGCCGAATGCCGCGACCAGCGGCGCGGACACGGCCAGGTCGCCAAAGATCGCGTGCTGGGACAGGAACGCCGCCGGATCGTCCTGCGCGGCCAGCGCGTGCTGGCGCAGGGTCGCATGGGCGTCGTCGTTGGGCGCGATGGGCTCGCCCGCCTCGGTCGTGCCTTCGCAATAGCGGCACCACAGTGCCAGCTCCAGCGCCAGACCGTCGATGGACCCGCCCGCCGCCAACCGGTCGCGCAGCGTGGGCAGGATGAATTTCGGCTGACGGTTCGACCCGTCAAGGCACAGACGCGGGATCGTGTCGCCGATTTCCGGGTTCGAAAAGCGGCTGACGATCAGCGCCAGATAGTCGTCATAGCTGACGCCCGCGATCGGCTGCAGGGTCGGGACGATCTCGCGCGTCTCCAGCGCGCGCAGCCAGGCGGCGATGTCCGCGTCCGCCATCGCGTCATGCACGAAGTGATGTCCCAGCAGCGCCGAGGCATAGGCGATGGCCGCGTGGCCGCCGTTCAGGATGCGCAGCTTCATCAGTTCATGGCGGCTGACGTCGGTCACGAATTCGGCGCCGACGGCCTCCAGCGCGGGGCGGCCCTGGGGAAAGTTGTCCTCCAGCACCCATTGGCGGAACGGCTCGCAGACGACGGGGGCGGCATCCTCGATGCCGAAGCGCTCGCGGACAAGCGCGCGTTCGCGGTCGCTGGTCGCGGGCGTGATGCAATCGACCATGCTGTTCGGAAACGCCACGTTGGCCTGGATCCAATCGGCATAGGCAGGGTCGGACAGGCGCGCCAGACCGATCAGCGTGCGCCCGCAGACATGGCCGTTTTCCGGCAGGTTGTCGCAGGACAGGACGGTGAAGGGCGCGTGCCCCGCATCGCGCCGGGCCTGCAACGCCGCCAGGATCATGCCGAACACCGTCAGCGGCGCATTGGGCGCGCCTGCGTCATGCACCATGTCGGGATGGCCCGCGTCGAACCCGTCGGTCTTGGCGTCGACATAGTACCCGCCCTCGGTGATGGTCAGGGACAGGATGCGGATCGCGGGATCGGCCATCGCGGCAATGGTCGCGCGCGGGTCCACGGCCACGAAATCGACCATCGATCCCAGCACCTGCGCCGACAGGCCCTTGGGGTCCAGCTCGACCAGCGTGGTCAACCAGTCCTGGGCGGCCAGCCGGTCGCGCATCGCGGCGTCGCCCGGACGCACCCCCGCGCCCCGCAGGCCCAGTCATGGTCGCGCCCCTGGGCGAACAGCCGGTCCAGGTACCACGCCATATGCGCGCGGTGGAAATTGCCCACGCCCACATGCAGGATGCCGGGCGTCAGGGCGCTGCGGTCATAGGCGGGGCGTGCCACCGTGTCGGGTAGCCCGGCCAGTGCGGATTGGGTCAGTTGGATGGCCATGATCGGACCTTTCGTCAAAGCGCCCCACATCCGCTGCGCGTGATGCGCGCGGGGGGCCGGGAATTGCAGGGGGTGCGGCGGTCAGCTGAGCCAGTTGCCGCCGTCGACATTATAGGTCTGGGCCACGATGTAACCGGCCCCGTCGGACGCCAGGAACACGGCCATGCCGGTCAGGTCGGCCGCGGTGCCCATGCGGCCGAAGGGGACGGCGGCGCCGACCTCGGCCTTCTTCTGGCCGGGGGCCTTGCCTTCGTATTTCGCGAAGAACGCATCGACGCCGTCCCAATGTTCGCCGTCGACCACGCCCGGCGCGATGGCGTTCACGTTGATGCCGTGGGCGATCAGGTTCAGGCCCGCCGATTGCGTCAGGCTGATGACCGCGGCCTTGCTGGCGCAATAGACCGCGACCAGCGCCTCTCCGCGGCGCCCGGCCTGGGACGCCATGTTGATGATCCGGCCCCCCTGCCCGCGCGCGATCATCGACCGCGCGACGGCCTGCATCATGAACAGGGTGCCCGACACGTTGACCGCCATGATGCGGTCGTGATCGGCGCGGGTGATGTCCACGATGGGCGCGGCGGTGAACAGGGCCGCGTTGTTGATCAGGATGTCGATGCCGCCGAACTGCTGTTCGACGGATGCCACGCAGGCGTCGATGCTGGCCTGATCGGTCACGTCCAGCGCGACGGCGATGGCGCCGTCACCCAGGCCCTGGGCCGCGTGACGGGCGGCGTCCAGGTTGATGTCGCAGATGGCGACGCGCGCGCCTGATCCAGATAGGCGCGGGCGAATTCCAGCCCGATGCCGCGCGCGGCCCCGGTGATCAGGGCGGACTTTCCCGACAGCATCATGCCACCCGGGCCCCCGTGGCGTCAAAGCGGTGCATCTGCGCATCGTCCGGGGTCAGGAACACCGTGTCGCCGTGATGCAGGTCGATGTTGCCGCCCGCCCGGACGGTGATCGTGTCGGCCAGACCCGTATCCTCGACATAGAAGAACGTGTCGGATCCCAGATGCTCGCTGACGCCGACGCGGCCGCGCCATTTGCCGTGATCGGGCGACACCGCGATATGCTCGGGCCGGATGCCGATGGTATGAGCGCCGTATTCCGCCGCCGCCGCCCCGTCGATCAGGTTCATCCTGGGGCTGCCGATGAAGCCTGCGACGAACAGGTTCTTGGGCGCGCGGTACAGCTCCATCGGGCTGCCGACCTGTTCGATGTGGCCGGCGCGCAGCACGACGATCTTGTCGGCCATGGTCATCGCCTCGACCTGGTCGTGGGTCACATAGATCATCGTGGTCTTGAGCCGGTTGTGCAGCTCGCTGATCTCAAGGCGCATGCCGACGCGCAGGGCGGCGTCCAGGTTCGACAGCGGTTCGTCGAACAGGAAGGCCGCCGGTTCGCGCACGATGGCGCGGCCGATGGCCACGCGCTGGCGCTGGCCGCCAGACAGCTGGCCCGGCTTGCGGTCCAGGTAATCGGTCAGGTTCAGCGCCTTGGCGGCCGAGGTGATGCGGCGGTCCTGTTCGTCCTGCGGCACGCCCGCCATGCGCATCGGAAAGGCGATGTTCTTCCTGACCGACATGTGCGGGTACAGCGCATAGCTTTGGAACACCATCGCCAGGCCGCGTTTGGCGGGGGGCGTGTCGGTGGCGTCCTTGCCGTCGATCAGGATGCGCCCGCCGGATGTATCCTCCAGCCCGGCGATCAGGCGCAGCAGCGTGGATTTCCCGCAGCCCGACGGCCCGACGAACACCACGAACTCTCCATCGTTGATGTCCAGGTTCAGGGGCGGGATGACCTCGACGTCTCCGAACCGCTTGGTCACTGCTTCAAGGGTAATGCGTCCCATGATGGTCCCCTTATTTCACCGCGCCGAAGGTCAGGCCGCGGACAAGTTGTTTCTGGCTGAACCAACCCATGATCAGGATCGGCGCGATGGCCATGACGGATGCCGCCGAAAGTTTCGCCCAGAACAGCCCCTGCGGGCTGGAGAAGCTGGCGATGAAGGCCGACAAGGGCGCGGCGTTGGTGGTGGTCAGCTGGATGGTCCAGAACGCCTCGTTCCAGGCCAGGATGACGTTCAGCAGCATGGTGGAGGCGATGCCCGGGATCGCCATCGGCGTCAGCACGTACAGGATCTCGTCGCGCAGCCCGGCGCCGTCCATGCGCGCGGCCTCCAGGATCTCTCCGGGGATCTCGCGGAAATAGGTGTACAGCATCCAGACCACGATCGGCAGGTTGATCAGCATCAGCATGACCGTCAGGCCGATCCGCGTGTCCATCAGCCCGGTGCGCAGGAAGATCAGATAGATCGGCACCAGCACCGCGACCGCGGGCATCATCTTGGTCGACAGCATCCACATCAGGATGTTCTTGGTGTTCTTGGTCGGCGAAAAGGCCATCGCCCAGGCCGCCGGGATCGCCACGATCAGCGCCAGGATCGTCGAGCCGACCGCCAGGATCACCGAGTTGGTGAAGGGCTTCCAGTAGTTGTTCTGGGTCTGCACCGCCTCAAAGCTGGACAGCGTGAAGGACGGGATCAGGTTGAACCCGGAAATCGCCTCCTGTTCCGTCTTCAGGCTGGTGATGATCGTATAGAGGATCGGGAAGAAGATCACCAAGGCGACGATCCAGGCGGCGACGGTATAGCCGACCTTGGTGCGGGTGTTCACTGCGCGTGCCATGGGGTGCTCCTCAATCCAGGTTCTTGCCGACGGCGCGCATCAGGAAGAACGCGACGATGTTGGCCAGGATGACCGCGATGATGCCGCCCGCGGCCGCACCGCCGATGTCGAAGTTCAGACGGGCCGCGCGATAGATCAGATAGGTCAGGTTGGTGCTGGCATTGCCCGGACCGCCATTGGTGGTCACCAGGATCTCGGCATAGATGCCCAGCAGGAAGATTGTCTGGATCAGCACCACCACGGTGATGGCGCGGGCCATGTGCGGCAGGGTCAGGTGGATGAAGCGGCTGACGGCGCCCGCGCCGTCCATCTCGGCGGCTTCCATCTGTTCGCCGTCCAGCGACTGCAGGGCGGTCAGCAGGATCAGCGTCGCAAAGGGCAGCCATTGCCAGGCCACGATGATGATGATCGAGGTCAGCGGATATTGCGCGAACCAGTCCACCGGCTGCAGGCCCAAGGCGCGCGAGATGTCGGCAAAGACCCCATAGGACGGGTGCATGATCATGTTCTTCCAGATCAGCGCGGCCACCGGCGGCATCACGAAAAACGGAGAGATGATCAGGATCCGCACGATCCCCTGCCCGAAGATCGGCTTGTCGATCAGCAGGGCGATGGCGATGCCGCCGATGACGGTGATCGCCAGCACGCCCAGCACCAGGGCCAGCGTGTTCCAGATCGCGTCGAAGAAGGCCGGGTCGGTATAGAAATACTGATAGTTGAACCACCCCGCCCAGCTGATCGATGCCGGGTTCAGCAGGTTGTAGTTCAGGAACGAGTAATACAGCGTCATCCCCAACGGACGATCATCCAGATCAGCAGCAGGATGATGGCAGGTGCGCGCATCAGGCGCGCAAGACTTGCGGTCTGGCGGGTGGCCATGGCTTGCGTCCTCGGGGGGGAATGGGGGGTGCGCCGCCCCGCAGGTCGGGGGCGGCGCGGGTCGCGGCTTACTTGGGATAACCCGCGCGGGCCATTTCACGGGCCGTGCTGGATTGCGCGGCAGCCAGGGCGTCCTCAGCCGACATCTGGCCTGCCAGCGCCGCCGAGAAGGTCTGACCGACCGCCGTGCCGATGCCCTGGAATTCCGGGATCGCGACGAACTGGCCGCCCGTATAGGGGATATCCTGCACGGATGCCTTCTGCGTGTCGGCTGCGTTGATCGATTCCAGCGTCATCGCCGCGAACGGCGCCTCGGCCTGATAGTCGGGGTTCTCGTACAGCGAGGTCCGCGTGCCCGGAGGTGCGGCGCGCCAGCCCTCGGACGCGGCCACCATGTCGGTGTATTCCTTGCTGGTGGCCCAGGCCACGAAGGTCTTGGCCGCTTCCTGCTTCTGGCTGGAGGCCGGGATGGCCAGGTTCCACGCCCACAGCCAGTTGCCGTGGTTGTCGACACCGTCCTTGTTGGGGAACTGGGCAAAGCCCACGCTGTCGGCGACGGTCGAATCCTCGGGGTCGGTCACGAAGCTTGCGGCGACGGTCGCGTCGATCCACATGCCGCACTTGCCCTGCTGGAACAGCGACAGGTTCTCGTTGAAGCCGTTCGACGACGCGCCCGGAGGACCGTATTCGTTCATCAGCGTCAGATAGTCGGTCAGCGTCGCCTGCCATTCGGGGCTGTCGAACTGGGGCGCCCACTCCATGTCGAACCAGCGCGCGCCATAGCTGTTGGCCATGGCGGTCAGGAAGGCCATGTTCTCGCCCCAGCCCGGCTTGCCGCGCAGGCAGATGCCATAGATCTCGTTGTCCTTGTCGGTCATCGCCTCGGCTGCGGCGGTGATCTCGGTCCAGGTCGGGTTGGCGGAGATGGTCACGCCGGCGGCCTCGGCCAGGTCGGTGCGGTACATCACCATGGCCGATTCCGCATAGAAGGGCGCGGCATACAGCGTGTCGTCGACCGACAGGGCCGCGCGCACGGCGGGGACCAGATCGTCGACGTCATAGCCTTCGGGAAGGTCGTTCAGGGGCGTCAGCCAGTCCTGCGCCGCCCAGATCGGAACCTCGTAGGTGCCGATGGTCAGCACGTCGTACTGCCCGCCGCTGGTGGCGATGTCGGTCGTGACGCGCTCGCGCAGGATGTTCTCCTCCAGCGTGACCCATTCCAGCTGGATGTTCGGGTTCGCCTCGGTGAACGGCGCGGTCATCTGCTGCATGCGGATCATGTCGCCGTTGTTCACGGTCGCGATCGTCAGGGTCACGTTGTCTTGGGCGGCGGCGATGGTGCCGACAGCGCACAGGGCCGTAGCGCCCAGAAGGGCGCGGAATGTCGTGGTCATGTAGTCCTCCCTTGGCGGTTGGGCATTTGCCCTTCCGATGGGCATATACTCGCCCTGTCTGACGAATCTGTCAACGCACATTCCCCGCCGCACTGCAGCGACGGCCTAACGGCTTGAGCATGCGACAGTTCTTCAGCCCAGCAGACGTTCCGCGGTCGCCTCGGAGGTGACCAGGCCGTTGATCAGCCCGCCCACCATCGCCGCGCGGATCGCCGGCAGCTTGGCCAGACCCGACGCGACGGCGATCACCGGACGGTCGGTCCCACAGGGCAGCGGCGCCGATGCGACGCGGCGGTTGAAATCGCAGTCGATCACCTGGCCTTGGGCGTCATAGACCCAGCTGGTGATCTCTCCGACGGCGCCGGCGCGGGCCAGCTGCTCCATCTCGGTCTCGGACAGAAAGCCGTCGACATGCAGCGGCGCGGTCATGTCCATCTGGCCGATGCCCACCAGCGACAGGTCGGCGCGGGCGCACAGATCGATCGTGTTGCGGGCGGCCTGCTGGCCCTGCATCGCCGCCAGTTCCGCCGCATCATGCGCCAGCACCGGCAGCGGATAAGGGAAATGCGGCGCGCCGATACGTTCTGCCAGCCGGATCGTGGCATTGTAGGGGGTGGCCGACCCATCCTCCATCATGTTGCCAAGGCGGGACACGACGACATGCTGGGGACAGGTCATGCGGGGCAGCTGTTCCACGGTGGCGCGCAGGTTGCGCCCGGTGCCCAGGCTGACGATCCGCCGTTCGGGCGATTTCAGCACGCGTTCCAGATGCGCCGCGGCGGCGATGGCGATGCCCGCCAGCAGGTCCGGCGCCTCGGGGTCGGACGGCGCGACCTCGGCGGTCAGCAGGCCGAAACGGTCCTGCAGCGCGCGCGCCAGATCCATGCAGCGCCCGATCGGGTGGTCCAGGCGCACCTTGACCAGCCGTTCGGCCAGCGCCATCGCGACCAGCCGCTGTGCGGTCTGGCGGCTGACGCCCAGCTTGCGCGCGATCTCGTCCTGGGTGTTTCCGGCGACGTAATACAGCCAGCCGGCGCGGGCCGCGTCGTCCAGGCGGGTGGTTTCGGGGGTGAAATGGCCTTGGGTCATGCGGTGACCTGCATGCCGGCCAGCAGGTCGGGAAACTGCGACCAGCAGTCGAACCCCTGGTCAGCCACGGGCTGGCCTGCCAGATGCGCGCCGCCGCGATACTGCAGCACCCGCATCCCCGCCGCGCGGGCGGCCTGCAGGCCGGGCTGGCTGTCCTCGATCACCAGCGCATGGGCGGGATCGACGCCCATCCGGTCGGCGGCGAACAGGAACAGGTCGGGGGCGGGCTTGCCGCGCGCCACCTGGCTGGCCGTGAACACATCCGCGCCGAACCGCTGCGCCAGCCCCAGCACCGCCAGCGTCCGTGCGACCCGCGGCGGGCTGGACGAGGTCGCGACGCAGACCGGCAGCCGGATCTGCGCCAGCATCGCGGCAAAGCCCGGGGTCGTGCGCAGATCGGTGTCGAACCGCGCCAGCAGGCGGGCGCGATAGGTCGCCTCGAAATCATCGGGCAGGGTCAGGGCAAACCGGTCGCGGATTGATGCCGCGACCGTGGGAAAGCTGCGCCCCAGAAAGTCGCGGCGCACGTCGTCGGGGGTCACGACGATGTCCAGCCGCGCCAGCTGGTCGATCAGCACCTGCGCGGACAGCACCTCGCTGTCGGCGATGACGCCGTCGCAGTCGAAGATGATCAGGTCCACGCGCATCGGTCCGGCTCCTTGCCCCCTGCGGCAGCCATAATCGCATTCCGCCCGGCGGGGAATAGCCCTCAGGCCGCGGCCATCCCCAGCAGCACCGCCGATATCGCCTCGGACAGGTCCGGCCCAACGCGCTGAAAGCCCAGCAGCCGGGCCACCGCGCGGGTCAGCTGGTCGGGCGTCATCCCGCCGTTCTCCGTGCGGATCATTCGCGCGGCGGCGGCGATCTCCTGCGGGGGCAGGCAGGCGGCCTTCAGCAGGCTGCCGGTCTCGGCGCTGCGGTCGCGGACGGGCGGGCTGTCGGCCTGCGCGCGGGTCATCAGGAAATCGCCCTGTCGCGTCAGGTCCGTGTCGCGGCGCAGGGCCAGCGCGGTGGCGCGGGCCACGGCCTCTCCGATCCGGCTGCCCGTGCGAGTCTTGCCGAACGCGGCGGCGATGCGGCGCGCCACCTCATCGGCATGGACCGGACCTTCGGCGCGGATGACGGTGGCGGCCAGTTCGGCCAGCACGACGTCGGGCTGGTCATGCGGCTCTCCCTCGGGCGGGGCCTGCAGCTCCGCCCGGCGATAGGGCGGCGCCGAGAGCGACGGCTGCGTCAGTTCGAGGGCCGGTTCGGGGGCGTCCAGCGGGACGGGCCGCGCCGCGTGGTTCGCGCCGCGCGGGCGGATGCCATCCTGCGCCGCGTCGCGGGCCTGCGACAGCGTGTCGCGCAGACGCGCGATCTCCACCTCGCGGCGGTGGAACCAGTCGGTGCTCCAGATGCGGTGGAACCGCCAGCCCAGGTTCTCCAGGATATCCTGGCGCAACCGGTCGCGTTCACGGGCCCACAGCGCGCCGTGATAGGCCGCGCCGTCGCATTCGACTGCCGCCAGGTACTGGCCCGGACGGTCGGGATGGCGGACGCCCAGATCGATCCGGAACCCATCGCTGCCGACCTGCGGATCGGCCAGATAGCCCAGATCGCGGATCACGCGGGCCACGTCCTCCTCGAACGGGCTGTCGGGGGCCAGCCCGGTGGGGCGGCGTTCCTCGATGATGCCCGATTGCGCGAAATCCAGGAACCGCTTCAGCACGCGCGGCCCCTCGCGGGTGGTGCGCGACGGGTCGATCTGGCCCGGATCAAAGGACGCAAACACCTCGCACCGGATCCGCGCGCGCGAAAACAGCACGTTCAGGCGGCGTTCGCCCCCCTCGCCGTTGACAGGCCCGAACTGCATCCGCGTCAGCGGACCGTCGGGTTCGGACGGGCCATAGCCTACCGAGATCAGGATCACGTCGCGTTCGTCGCCCTGCACGTTCTCGATGTTCTTGACGAACACATCCTCGGCCCCGCCCTCGCGCAGCAGCGCGTCCAGCGCCGGGTCGCGGCGGCGGGCGGCATCCGCCACCTCGGTCAGCATGTCGGCCTGCGCCTTGGAGAACGCGACCACGCCCAGGGACAGGCCCGGCCAGTTGCGGGCGTGGTCGGCCATGGCGGCGACCACGGCCTCGGCCTCGATGCGGTTCGTGCCCGCACGCCCCTGCCCGCTGCCCCGTACGGCATAGGCGCCGACACGCGCCGGAACTTCAGCCCGTAATCGGGGTCCAGCTGCAGGGGCGACGGCGGCAGCACCAGCCGGTCGTCATAGAATTCCGCGTTCGACACCCGGATCAGCGACGGGTCGCGCGATCGGTAATGCCATTCCAGCATCCGCGACCGCAGGCCCCGCGCCTCGCACAGCGACAGGATGCTCTCCATGTCGGCCACGTTCGCGCCCTGGGGGACGTCTTCGGGTTCGTCCAGGTCCTCGGCATCATCGACTAGGCGGTCGAAGAACGACGTCGGCGGCAGCTGCTTCTGGTCGCCCACCACGACGATCTGGCGCGCCCGCGCAATGACGCCCAACGCGTCCTCGGGGCGGATCTGCGACGCCTCGTCGATGACCAGCAGATCGAAACTGACCGCGTCGGGCGGCAGGAACTGGGCGACCGAGATCGGGCTCATCAGCATCACCGGCTTGATGCGCTGGACCATCGCGCCCGCGTTGCGCATCAGCCAGCGCACCGGCTTGTGTGCGCGGCGGCGGGCGATCTCTCCACGGATCAGGCCCATCTCTCCCTGCGTGCCGCGGGGCAGCTGGTCGAAATGGCGCGACAGGATCAGGGTCTTGGTGGCCTCGATCCGCTCCGCCTCAAGCTGGCGAAACAGGCCGACCAGGTCGTGGCGGTCCAGCTTCGGCAGATCGTTCAGCGCGGGGCGGGCCTGCCGGGCGGCGTTCCAGCGCGCCTCGGCGCAGGCATAGGCGAACTCGGTCGCGGCATCCTGCGGGGCCAGCCGCCCGGCGCGCACGGCCTCGACCACCGAGCCCGCCCCGTGGCGGTCGGCGGTCTGCGCGTCGCGCGCCAGATCGGCCCATTCGGCATAGCGGGCGGGCGCATCGGCCATGCCCGACAGCGCGGCCTGCCAATCGGCGATGGGCGCATCGCCCGCGACCCCCGCGGCGACAGGGTCCAGGGTCAGCCGGTCGCGGACCCGCGCCAGCGCCGCCCGCGCGTCCTGCACCGCACCCGCCAGCGCGTCGCCCCGTGCCGCAGGGTCGGGGATGTCCGTCAATGCCTGCACGACCGCCGCCCCGTCCGGCAGACAGCCGTCCAGTTCGGCCAGCCAAGCCGCCACCGCCCCCAGCCGGGCAAAGGGCGTGCGTTCGCCCCGCCAGTCAGCCCCAAGCGTCGCAGCCAGATAGGCCTCGTCCTCGGCCAGCAGGCGGCGCAGGCGGCGCAGGGCCACCAGTTCATCCACCAGCGCCAGCCGATCCGCGGCAGCAGACGGCATCGGCGCGACCAACAGAGCCTGCAGCTGGGCCGTTGACCCGCGATAGGGGCCGAACAGCCGCCCGAAGAACGACCCCACCCCCCGCGCCAGCCCCGCGCGCAAGGGCGTGGGGTCCAGATCGGCCGCGGCGGGCGCAAAGCGCGTCATCGCCTGTTCCTGCGCCGCCGCCCAATCCGCGCCGGCCTGTAGCGCCTGCGACAGGCGGGGGTCGCGGGCGGCGGCGAACA
>NZ_BBPH01000021.1 GCF_000787695.1 Paracoccus sp. PAMC 22219
CCTGCGCCAGCGGCACCAGCGTGTAAAGCAGCAGGAACGACCGCAGGATCGGCAGGCCGATGATCATCGCGAGCACGGCCAGCACCAGCGGCAGCAGCACCCCGTCGGCAAAGGCCAGCGCCACGTCGAACAGAGAGCTGGCGTTGCCGAAGCCCATCGCAGACACTTCCAGGAACGGAAAGAACACCGCCCCCACCAGCAGCACCATCGAGGTGAAGGCCAGCGCGATCAGCTGTGCGAATGCACCGTCGCGCGGTTTGGCCAGCACCGTGCCGCAGCGGATGCAGCGCGCCGTCTCTCCGGCGTCCAGATCCTCCTGGACGTGCAGGGCGTCGCACAGCGGGCAGGCGATCAGCCCCTCTCCGGTCGACAGGTCGTATGTTTGTTCGCGTTCCATGCGCCCGAAGATAAGCCCGCCGGCCCGCGGTGCAAGCATGGCGCGAACAGGGCACGCAGAATTGCACGCAGGCGCGGCGCTAATGCCGCGATCCGGCACGGGCGGCCGATGTCAGGACGACCTGTCTGGGGTTGTTGCCCGCCGCCGAACTGCCCTGACCCAGCCTGAAGGCCAGCGCCAGACGATAGCAGCCGGGCTGGCTGTCGGATGACACGTCGCCCTCCAGCTGCATCGAGAACGCCTCGATCAGCTGGCTGCCCAGACCGGTGCCGCCCGCGGCCTCGTCCGGGCCGGTGGAGTTCACGACCTCCAGCAGGCCCTGTCCCGGCGTGGGCGAGGTCAGCGACACGCGCACCCACGGATCGCTTCCGTCCGCGGGGGTGCCCGCGTATTTCATGGCGTTGGTAAAGGCTTCGGTCGTCAGCAGGGTCAGCGGCACGGCCTGGTCAGGCAGCATCGTCAGCGGCTGGATGTCGGTCTGCACCTTCAAGTGGCGACCTGCGCTGGCCGATGCGGTGGTCAGCTGGGCGATGATGTCGGTGATCAGCCGGTCGGCATAGACCTGATCCAGCTGCTCGGCCTGGTACAGGTTGCGATAGATCGTGGCCAGCGCCGCCACACGGTCCTGGACCGAGCGCAGCACGCGCTTGGCGTCGCGGTCATCGATCAGGCGGCTTTGCATGTTGATGATCGAGGCGATCAGCTGAAGGTTGTTCTTGACCCGGTGATGGACCTCTTTCAGCAGGACGGTCTTTTCGGCGACAGCCTGTTCCATCGCCTCTTCATCGCGGATCAGGATGCGGGCCATGTTGTGGAACGTCTGGCTGACATCGGCGATTTCCGTCGGCGCGTCCGTCAGGACAGGCGGCGGGCTGTCGCGGTTGCCGATGGCAAAGCGCCGCATCTGCCCGCGCAGGACGGTGATGTGGCGCAGGACCAGCCGGAACACCGCAAAATACGCGACCGCCAGCGACACCACCCACAGCGCCACCGGCAGCATGACCGCGCCGAACCGTGACAGCTGGAACAGGCCCACGCCGGCGATGCTGGGGCTCCAGCTGCCAAGGGCATAGACCAGGCCGGGGACCACGGGCACGACGGTAAAGACGCGCATCTCTCCGTTGTTGGCGCGGGTGCGGAAGGTTGCCTCTCCCTGTCCGGGCAGGCTGACCAGGGGCACGTCGCGGGGCAGCAGGTCGGCCGGATCGTCGCCCTGGGTGGTATCGGCGATCAGCACCCGGCCCGAATTGTTGAAGGTCAGGATGCGCGCGCCTTCGGTCCCGAAATCCATCGCATGGGTCGACCGCAGCAGCTCCTGCGTCAGCGACAGGGCGGTCAGGCCCAGGAATTCGCGGTCCCGATACAGGGGCTGCAGCACGACCACGACGGGTTCGTTGCTGACCGGCCCCTGGGCCATGGCGGTCACGGCGGTCATCGGGTTCTGCATGAAGTCACGCAGCATGTCGCTGTCCGACAGGTCCAGCTGCAGGTCGTCCGGACCGGCCGAGCTGCAGCCGACGCGACCATCCACCGGCACGAAGGCCGCATGGCGATAGGTGCCGCTGCGCTGGACGAAATTGCGCAGCAGGTCCGAACACATGCCGGGCTGGCCGGTGCTTTCCAGAATGGCGGGCCCCAAGGCGTCGGCCGCGCCAAGGGCGCTTTGCAGCAGCGCCCGTTCCCCGGCGGCGGCGGAGGCCGTGCGGCCCAGCAGGGCGATTTCCGCGCTGCGTTCGGCCTCGCGGGACAGGTGCAGGTTCTGGACAAGAGAGATCAGGCCGATCGGCAGGATCGCGATGGACAACAGCGCCCCGAGCCGAAACCCGAGACGCCGCGTGAATTCCATCCGTTGGGTGATCCGCCTCAGCACACCCCCTGCCTCAGCGAGAACTGTAGTTGTTTTGCGCCATGACGGCCAGGGTCGCCTGGTCGGTCATGCTCAACTCCTCGCCCTGTTCCAGGTGCAGCAGTTCGGCCAGCTTGCGGCGCCCGCGATTGGCGCGAGACTTGACGGTGCCGACCGCGACCTTGGTCATCTCGGCCGCTTCCTCATAGGAGAAACCCGATGCGCCGACCAGGATCAGCGCCTCGCGCTGTTCGTCGGGCAGCTTGTCGAAGGCCACGCGGAAATCGCGCAGGGCCAGGCGGCCGTCATGGTCGGGCCGCGTCGCCTGACGGGCGGCATGAATGCCGTCGCTGTCGCTGACTTCGCGTTTCGTCTTGCGACGCGACGAATAGAAGGTGTTGCGCAGGATCGTGAACAGCCAGGCGCGCAGTTGGTGCCTGCCTGAAACTTGTCCATGTTCGTCCACGCCTTGACGATCGTGTCCTGGACCAGATCGTCGGCGGACGCCCCCTCGCGGGTCAGCGACAGCGCGAAGGCCCGCAGGGCGGGCAGGTGATCGACCAGCTGGTCGCGCGGGTGAACCGAGGAAGGATTGGTCATGGAAATGAAACACCGGTAAGCTTGGGGATCGAGGAACGCCGGGCCGGGAAACGGATCATTCCTGTTCCTTCAGCTTCTTCAGCAGTTCAAGAAACCGATCCGGGATCTGGTCCGTTGCGTCCTGTTCATAGACGCGTTTCAGGTTTTCATCGATCTGCTTTTCCACAGCCGCTCTCCTGCGGTCGTCTCGCTTTGGTGTCATATTGGTGTCAGTCCCGACAAACTTGTGCGCACAGCATGCAACCGATAGGGGGTTCAGTTGGTTCCCTGCAATACGCGATTTAAGAGGACTGTGTAATGACTGTTGCCGATCTGGCCCAATCCATCGGGCGCGAGCTTCCGTTTCTGCGTCGCTATGCGCGCGCCCTGACCGGCAGCCAGCGCGCCGGCGACAATTATGCAGCCGCCACGCTGGAGGCGATCCTGACCGATCGCAGCGTTCTGGACGGCGAAGACGACCTGCGCATCGCGCTGTTCAAGACGTTCCACGTGATCTGGCAAAGCTCGGGCCAGCCGGTGGATGATGCCGACATGTCCGAACGCGAGCGTCGCGCCCAAGGCCATCTGCGCGGCCTGACCCCCAACTCGCGCGAGGCGCTGCTGCTGCGCACGATCGAGGAGCTGCGCGCCGACCAGATCGCCCGCGTGATGCAGATCGACGCCGCCGAGGCCGAAGAGCTGGTCCAGATCGCCCTGAACGAGATGGGCCAGGCCCTGCGCGGCAAGGTCATGGTCATCGAGGACGAGATGATCATCGCGATGGACCTGAAGGGCATCGTGCAGGCGATGGGCCATGACGTCACCGGCGTCGCCCGCACCCACACCGCCGCGATCGAGCTGGCGGGCAAGCATCGCCCGGATCTGATCCTGGCCGATATCCAGCTGGCCGACGGATCGTCGGGCGTGGACGCGGTCAACGAGCTGTTGGGCAGCATGGGCGACATTCCGGTGATCTTCATCACCGCCTTCCCGGAGCGCTTGCTGACGGGCGACCGTCCTGAGCCGGCCTTCCTGATCTCCAAGCCCTACAGCGAGGAGCAGGTGCGTTCGGCGGTCAGCCAGGCGATGTTCTTTGCCTCGACCGCAGGGCTCAGCGCCTGAAGATAAGGACTGGGGCGCCCCGACCGGGCGCCCCTTTTCACTTGGCCTTCTCGGCCAGCAGCTCGTCAAAGCCGCGCCGCGCCTCGCGTGCCGCACGCATCCGGCGGCGTCGCGCCAGTTCCACGTTGATCAGCGCGCCCAGCAGTACCGAAAACCCCGCCAGATAGAACCACATCAGCAGCGCCACCACGGTCCCGATCGAGCCATAGATGCGGTTGTAGCTGTTGAAGCTGCCCAGATAGGCCGAAAACGCGATCGACCCCGCCGACCACAGCACGGCCGCGAACAGCGCGCCCCAGGTGAAGATCGGCGTCCGCGGCGTCTTGACGTTGGGACCATAGCGATACAGCACGCCGATGGTGACGATCACCAGCAGGAACATCCCCGCCCAAGGCAGCACCGTCAGCAGCGATGCCCGCACCGGCGCGAATACCATGAAATTCAGCAGCACCGGCACCACCACGATGGTCGCCAGCCCCGCCAGAGAGATCCCCACGATCACCAGTGTCAGGGCATAGGCCAGCACGAAACCGAAGATCGTCGAATGCGCCCGCACGCCATAGGCCGCGTTCAGCCCCCGGATCAGCGCGTCCACCCCGGCCCGCGCCGCGATTGTCGCGATCATGAACGAGATGAACGACGTCCAGCCGACCGATGTCTGGCCGTTCTGGGTCAGGGTCGTCACCTGGTCGTCAACGATGTCGGACGCACCGTCGGGCAGGAATTCATGCGCCACATCCAGATAGGTCAGGACCACCAGCGGATCGAACCACAGGCTCCACAACGCGATGATGGCGGCAAGGCCCGGAAACACCGCGAACATCGCATAGAACGCGACTCCCGCCGCGATCAGCGTCATGTGGGTCTTGTCCATCCGTTCGAAGATGGCGCCCCAGAACGATCCCAGATCCCGCAGCCAGTCCAGCATCCCGCCCCGCATCCCTTTTTGTCAGCATGGTCCGCGAAATGCGCCCGCGCAAGACTGCCGTCAGGTCGCGGCGAAGCGCGCCCAGACCGCGTCGTCACCCAGCTTGGCGACGAACTGTGCATGGGCCTGCGCCTCTTCCGGGGTCAGGCGGGACGGCAGGGGGCGGGGACGTGCGGCGCGCGGACGCATCTGGCCATCGGGGCTGCGGTCGGCGTCGTCCTGTGCACCGGGCTTGTCCAGCACCAGATCGGGCTGGCGGCCGCCGATCAGTTCCAGATAGACCTCGGCCAGCAATTCGCTGTCCAGCAGCGCGCCGTGCAGTTCGCGGCCCGAATTGTCCACGCCAAAGCGGCGGCACAATGCGTCCAGCGTCGCGGGCGATCCCGGGAATTTCTCGCGCGCCAGCATCAGCGTGTCCAGCGCCCGCGCCCAAGGCAGCGGCTTGTGCCCGGCGCGTTTCAGTTCGGCGTTCAGGAATTTCATGTCGAAGCTGGCGTTGTGGATCACCAGCTTGGCGTCATCGGCGATGAAATCGATGAAATCCTTGACGATTGCCGCGAATTTCGGCTTGTCGCGCAGAAAGTCGTCGCCCAGGCCGTGGACGTCGAACGCCTCTTTCGGCATCGACCGTTCGGGGTTGATATAGACGTGGAACGTGCGCCCGGTGGGCAGGTGGTTGATCAGTTCCAGCGCGCCGATCTCGACGATGCGATCGGCGCCTTCGGCGTCGAATCCGGTGGTTTCGGTGTCCAGGACGATCTCACGCATGGGGGGCAACCTCGTTCACGATGCGGGCGACGGCGGCACGGGTGCCGTCCAGGCTGTCGGTCGGAATGATCCAGTCTGCACGCGTACGCTTGTCCGCATCGGGCATCTGGCGCGTCAGGATCATGGCCAGCGTATCGCCCGTCATCCCCGGACGCGCAAGCACGCGGGCGGCCTGGGTTTCGGGGTCGGTGGACACCACCGCCACCCCGTCCAGGTCCGGGGGCGACGCGCTTTCGAACAGCAGCGGGATGTCCAGGACGACCAGGGGTGCGCCGACATGTCGCGCCAGGAAATCCTGCCGGTCCTGGGCCACCAGGGGGTGGACGATCCCCTCCAGCCGGGCCAGCGCGCCGGGATCGGCGGCCAGCGCGGTCTTTAGCGCGCCACGGTCGATGCCACCGTCACAGAGCGCAGTCGGAAAGGCCGCGGCGACCGGCGCCACGGCCAACCCGCCGGGGGCGTACAGGCGATGGACGGCCTGATCGGCGTCCCAGACCGGATGCCCAAGGTCACGAAACATCTGCGCGGTGGTCGATTTGCCCATGCCGATGCTGCCGGTCAGGCCAAGGCGGAAGGTCATTCCAGCGCGACCCGCCGCGCTTCGTCGTCGACATCGGGGCGTTGGCCGAACCAGCGTTCAAAGCCAGGCGCCGCCTGATGCAGCAGCATCCCCAAGCCGTCCACGACCCGGCATCCGCGGGCCTGCGCCTCGGTCAGGAAGGGGGTCATCAGGGGGGTATAGACCAGATCGGTGACCAATGCGTCGGGTGACAGCGCGTCCAGCGGCACACGCAGCGGCTGCTTGCCCTGCATGCCAAGCGAGGTGGCGTTGACCACGGTCGTGGCGCCTTCCAGCATGTTGCCGACCTGCGCCCAGTCATAGACGACCAGCCGCGCGCCGAATTCGGCCTTGATCTGTTCCGCCCGCAACCGCGTCCTGTTGGCGATGCGCAGTTCCTTGACGCCGCTGTCCAGCAAGGACGCGACCACAGCGCGTGCCGCGCCGCCCGCGCCGATCACCGCCGCAGGACCCAGATCGGGCTGCCAGTCGGGTTCGTTCTGCCGCAGGTTCGCGATGAAGCCATAGCCGTCGGTGTTGTCGGCATGGATCTTGCCGTCGGCCCGAAAGATCAGCGTGTTGGCGGCCCCGATCAGGGCGGCGCGGTCGGTGACAGTGTCCGCCAGGGTCAGCACGGCCTCCTTGTGCGGAATTGTGACGTTGGCACCGACAAAGCCGGCGCGCGGCAGGATGCGCAGAACCTCGGCCAAGTGTTCGGGCATCACCGGGATCGGCACGTAATGGCCGGGCAGGCCATAGCGCGCCAGCCAGTGCCCGTGCAGGCGCGGAGAGCGGGAATGGGCGATGGGCATGCCGATCACGCCCGCCAGGGGCGCGTGGGTGATCTGGCTGGCAGGCAGGTCGTCTTGCATCGGCTTGATCATCACATGGCGTCTTTCGGGGCAGACTAGGCACAGTCAGGGCGTGGCGAAAGCCCCTGTCGGCATGCCGCGATCTTTCTGTGGTAGCGACGGCGCGGACCCGCTGTGGACAAGTCTTCGGGGGAATCGGCGCCGGGCTTGGTGGCAACTGGCGTCAATCCCCGTCGTGCACTGATTTCGCCCTGGAACAAAGCAAAAACGGCAGAGGCTTTTCCACAGGGGGACGAATCGGGCGGCTCGATCGGGCGTCCTGTGGAGGAATCAGCGGTCAAATCATTATCCGCAAAGTTATCCACATATGATCGCTTTGTTTACAAACGATTTTCAGGTCGCCTTGCCGCTTTCGCACATGCTTGTCCACAACGACCGATTCTGAGGAAATCACGGTGAACAGAGTCCATTTCCTGCTATCCACAGGCCCTACTTCAACAACATTCCTTTCTTTATCTTTCTTATTTAAGAGAAGACCGAAGAGAGGTTTCGCGATGTTCGACGGACTGGCGCTGATTTATCCCTACGTGAAGGCGTTCCACGTCATGGCTGTCATCTCGTGGATGGCGGGGCTGTTCTATCTGCCCAGGCTGTTCGTCTATCACGCCGAACGGCGGGCCGGATCGACAGAGCCTGTGGCCAGCTTCGTCATCATGGAAGAGAAGCTGCTGCGCGTGATCATGAACCCGGCGATGATCGCCACCTGGATCAGCGGGCTGGCCCTGGTGATGACACCGGGCATCGTCAGCTGGGACATGACCTGGCCTTGGGTCAAGGCGGCCTGCGTGATCGCGATGAGCGTGTTCCACATGTGGTGCGCGGGCGAGCGGCGGCGTCTGTCGGTCGGAACCGCGCGGACAGGGCGGTCATACCGGATGATGAACGAGGTTCCGACCCTGCTGATGGTCGGGATCGTGACCGCGGTGATCGTCAAGTTCTGATCGAAAAGATTGACTCACGACCGACGGGGCCTTATCTGCGCCCCCAACCCCGGCCGTCCGGTGCGGGATTCCCTTGAACACCTGTCTGCTCCGTCCGATACGTCGCGCGGCCGAAAGTTTGCATCAGAATGACCGAAGAACGCCTGAATCTGTCCGACCTCAAGGCAAAAAGCCCCGCCGACCTGCTGTCGATGGCCGAGGAATGGGAGATCGAGAACGCCTCGACCATGCGCAAGGGCGAGATGATGTTCTCGATCCTGAAGGAGCATGCGGAAGAGGGCTGGGAAATCGGTGGCGGCGGCGTGCTGGAGGTCGTCCAGGACGGCTTCGGCTTCCTGCGGTCGACCGAGGCGAACTATCTGCCCGGACCGGACGACATCTACGTCAGCCCTGACATGATCCGGCAGCATTCGCTGCGCACCGGCGACACGGTCGATGGCGTCATCCGCGCACCGGGCGACAACGAGCGCTACTTTGCGCTGACCAAGGTCGAGACGATCAACTTCGAGGATCCGGAGAAGGCTCGTCACAAGGTTGCATTCGACAACCTGACGCCGCTGTACCCTGACGAGCGCCTGAACATGGAGCTTGAGGATCCGACGACCAAGGACCGCAGCGCGCGGATCATCGACCTGGTCGCGCCGATCGGCAAGGGCCAGCGGTCGCTGATCGTGGCACCGCCGCGGACCGGCAAGACGGTCCTGTTGCAGAACATCGCGCATTCGATCGAGAAGAATCACCCGGAATGCTATCTGATCGTCCTGCTGATCGACGAGCGTCCCGAGGAAGTCACTGACATGCAGCGCAGCGTGCGCGGCGAGGTTGTGTCGTCAACCTTTGACGAACCGGCCAGCCGTCACGTGGCCGTGTCCGAGATGGTCATCGAAAAGGCCAAGCGTCTGGTCGAGCACAAACGAGATGTTGTGATTCTTCTGGATTCGATCACAAGACTTGGTAGGGCGTTCAACACTGTTGTCCCAAGCTCGGGCAAGGTGCTGACCGGCGGCGTCGATGCGAATGCGTTGCAGCGCCCCAAGCGCTTCTTCGGCGCAGCGCGCAATATCGAAGAGGGCGGCAGCCTCACCATCATCGCGACAGCGCTGATCGATACCGGGTCGCGCATGGACGAGGTGATCTTCGAGGAGTTCAAGGGCACCGGTAACAGCGAGATCGTGCTGGACCGCAAGGTTGCCGACAAGCGCGTCTTCCCGGCGATGGACATCCTGAAGTCCGGCACCCGGAAAGAGGAACTTCTGGTCGACAGCAAGGACCTGCAGAAGACCTATCTGCTGCGTAGGATCCTGAACCCGATGGGCACCACCGATGCGGTGGAATTCCTGATCTCGAAAATGAAACAGACCAAGAGCAACGCCGAGTTCTTCGACTCGATGAACGCCTGACGAGGCAGCCATGGACCTGATCTTTGCGGAAGCCACCCCGCCGGCGGGGGGGAGTTGCCGTCATTCGTCTGAGCGGCGAAGGTGCGCGGCATGCCGCTGAGCGCCTTGTCGGGGAAATGCCAACGGCCCGCCACGCGTACTTCCGGACCTTGGCTGATAACGAAGAACCCATCGACCAGGTTCTGGCGATGTGGTTTCCCAAGGGACAAAGCTTTACCGGAGAAGAAGTGGCCGAACTGCACCTGCATGGTGCACCCGTCATTGTGCGTCGCGTTGGTTCTGCATTGTTGAGCATGGGGGCGCGGCCGGCGGAAGCAGGCGAATTCACGCGCCGGGCGTTTCTGAACGGCCGTATGGATCTTGCGGAGATCGAGGGTCTTGGCGATCTTCTGGCTGCCGAAACGGAAGCGCAGCGCAAGCTGGCGCTGCGTACAACCAGCGGTGAGTTAGCTCGGAAAGCGGAGGCCTGGCGTGGCTGCTGATCGAAGCAGGAGCATTGGTCGAGGTCAGCGTCGATTTCGCCGATGAGGATGTTCCGCATGACATTCCTGACCGCGTGTTCGATGCCGTTGCGGAGCTGCGGTTGGCACTGCAAGCGGAGTTGGATGGGTTTTCGTCTGCGGAACGCATTCGCCTAGGGTTCGAGGTGGCGATCATCGGACCTCCGAACGCCGGAAAATCGAGCCTCCTGAACAGATTGGCGAAACGCGACGTCGCTATCGTATCTGATCGCGCTGGAACGACACGCGATGTGATCGAATTGCAATATGATCTGAATGGCTTGGCAGTTAGCTTTCTGGATACGGCGGGTCTTCGAGAGGCAGCTGACGAAATTGAGGAGATCGGCATTGGCCGCGCGTTTGAGCGGGCCAGATGTGCTGATCTTCGAATTCATTTGTCGGACGATGCGACGGCTGTCAAAGACCTGTGGCAGGATGGCGACATCGTTGTTTCAGGTCATGCTGATCTTGGTCGCGTCGGATCTAGTCTGGCCATCTCTGCAGTGACCGGGCAGGGTATCGGCGAATTGTTGGACGCGGTCGCGGGCGCTCTGTCACACCGGGTATCATCTGCCGGGCTGATTAGCCACGAACGGCAACGGGCGGAACTCATCGATGCAGTGGCGGCATTGGATGGCATTGAAGGTCTGCCCGGAGAGCTTGTCGCCGAAAAGCTAAGGATGGCAAACGGATCTTTGGACCGGCTTCTTGGCAGAATCGGCGCGGATGACTATCTTGATCTGATCTTCTCATCCTTTTGCATCGGTAAGTGAGGCTGTTTCACGTGAAACATTATGACGTAGCGGTGATCGGCGCTGGACATGCCGGTCTGGAGGCGGCAACGGCCGCAGCCCGCCTTGGCGCGAGCGTCGCCTTGGTCACCATGCGTCAGGAGGATATCGGAACACTCTCCTGCAATCCGGCCATTGGTGGGCTTGGTAAGGGCCATCTGGTCCGTGAGATCGACGCAATGGACGGTGTCATGGGCCGCCTGGCTGACCAAGCCGGTATTCAGTTCAGGCTGCTGAACCGTCGTAAGGGACCTGCCGTGCACGGACCTCGGGCACAGATGGATCGTGGTCTCTATCGCGCAGCGGCGTGGTCACTGGTATCCAAGTACAAGGGCATTGATATTGTTTTTGGGGAGGTTACTGACCTTCTTGGTGACACACGAAGAGTCAATGGGCTGCGTTTGGGTGACGGCACGAAGGTTCCTGCTCAGTGCGTGATCCTGACCAGTGGAACCTTTCTGAACGGGACAATACATGTAGGTGATGTTAGCCGGCCAGCCGGTCGGTGGGGCGATAAAGCTGCGAATCGTCTGGGGGATAGTCTTTCCAAATTCGATCTTCCGCGCGGTCGCCTGAAAACGGGCACGCCACCCAGATTGAAAAAGTCCTCAATCGCATGGGAATCCCTAGAGGCGCAGCCAGGTGACGAGGTTCCGGTAACGTTTTCCTATCTTCCGGCAGGCCGACTGGCGCAGCAGATAGAGTGCAGGATCACCCATACGAACGAAACGACGCACAAGATTATTCGTGACAACATCATGAAATCTGCAATGTATGGAGGGCATATTAGCGGCCGTGGTCCGCGGTATTGCCCCTCTATCGAGGACAAGGTTATTCGATTTGCGGACAAAAGTTCGCATCAAATCTTCCTCGAACCGGAGGGTGTCGATAGTGATATCATATATCCCAACGGAATCTCGACGTCGCTCCCGGAAGCAGTGCAATTGGACTATGTACGGTCCATTCGCGGTTTGGAGAATGCTGAAATCACTCAGCCTGGCTATGCCGTAGAGTACGACTACATTGATCCTACCGCACTCGATGCAACTTTGGCAGTGAAGTCAGTTTCCGGACTGTTCCTTGCTGGCCAGATTAATGGCACGACGGGATACGAAGAAGCGGCTGCTCAGGGATTGGTTGCTGGATTGAACGCCGCCTGTGCAGCGCTTGAAAGACCATCGGTTACCTTTAGCCGAGCAGAAAGTTACATCGGCGTGATGATCGATGACCTTGTCTCTCGTGGTGTTACAGAACCATATCGGATGTTTACGTCCCGCGCGGAATTCCGACTCTCGCTCAGAGCAGATAACGCGGACCAGCGACTTACCCCAATTGCAGTGGCATTGGGGTGCGCTTCGAATGAGCGAATAGAGGCATTTGAGTTGCGCCAAACTGCTTATGCGAAGGCACGCAGCACGACTGAGAAAATTCTTCTTTCGCCTTCGCAGCTTTTGCGTGCTGGGTTCAATGTTACGCAGGACGGACAAAGAAAGTCTGTCTTCAGTCTTCTCGGTCAAGCCGATATTGATACCAACAAACTTGCTGAGATTGTTACTGAGCTGAAAGATATCTCTTCTGTAACACTTTCTCAGCTGGAAACCGACGCGCTGTATAGCCAATATACTGAACGCCAAGCTCGTGATGCTGCCGCATTGAAAGATAGTGAGCAAGTGGTACTTGACCCGCACTTGAATTACAGAACGCTCGGCGGTCTTTCCACCGAACTAAAGGCCAAGTTGTCGGCTGTTCGTCCGCGCAATGTGGCGGAGGCGGCTAAGATCGAAGGTGTGACCCCTGCGGCCTTGACGCTTTTGATAGCGGCATCCCGGTCGAAAAAGGTCGACGTTGCATGATGGATGTTTCACGTGAAACACTTGAGAAACTTTCAAGTTACCAATCGTTGGTCGAGAAATGGAATACAAAGATAAATCTTGTATCCCCGACAACGATACCTCACTTTGCATCTCGGCACGTTGCTGATAGCGTTCAGATCCTCGACCATCTTGACGATTTATCGGGCCACTGGGCTGACCTTGGTAGTGGGGGTGGACTTCCAGGAGTTGTCGTCGCAATCATGGCCGGAGACGAATTGAAGGTAACTCTGGTCGAAAGTGACCTAAGAAAGTCTGCGTTCTTGCGGACTGTAATACGCGAATTGTCATTGCATAATACGTCCGTGATTTCCGAGCGTATTGAGCAGCTACAGCCGCTAGAAGCCAACTATATTTCCGCGCGCGCATTAGCGCCACTTTCCGTTCTTTTGTCCATGGTGGACAGGCATATGCTCTCAGATGGCACAGCCCTGCTGATGAAAGGACGTGCGTGGGAGAGTGAATGTGCGGACGCTCGAAAACATTGGCAATTTGATCTCCGCAGCTTTCAAAGTAAAACCGACCCAGAAGCGGCCATTCTGAAAATCAGCGGAGTCTCGCATGCCTGACCAACACATTGTGGCAATCGCAAACCAGAAGGGTGGCGTTGGTAAAACCACGACTGCTGTAAATCTGGGCGCGGCTTTGGCCGAAGCTGGTTATCCGACTATCCTCATTGATCTGGATCCCCAGGGAAACGCCTCTACAGGGCTGGGAATCACGGCGGATAAACGCGACTACACAGTCTACGATCTTTTGACTGGCGAGACTGATCTCATGTCGGCGGCTGTGGCGACATCCTTGCCTAATCTCAGGGTTGTTCCATCAACGTCGGATCTGGCATCTGCCGATGTGCAGCTGGCCCAAGTTGCAGATCGCACCAAGCTGCTGGAGAAGCAGTTGGCTGCTGCGCCTGCGGGAACGATTGTGCTGATCGATTGCCCTCCGGCGCTTGGTCTGCTGACGGTCAATGCCATGGTTGCGGCGTCCAGTGTGCTCGTTCCGTTGCAAGCGGAGTTCTACGCGTTGGAGGGGTTGTCGCAACTGCTCGGAACGGTCAAACAGGTCAGACAAGGGGCCAACCCAAGGCTCCGGATCAACGGCATTCTGCTGACGATGTCAGATTACCGCAATAACCTGTCCCAGCAGGTTGAGGCGGATGCACGCGAAACCCTAGGTGATCTTGTATATCCCACGGTAATTCCCCGGAATGTTCGGGTATCTGAGGCACCGTCCCATGCGCAGCCCGTACTTGTTTACGATCCTACCTCCAAGGGCAGTATCGCCTACCGTCAATTCGCGGCCGAATTCACGGCACGCCTGAAACTGATCCCGGAGATTGCGTGATGTCGGACAACAAGATTGCAAAACGGGGCCTCGGACGAGGTCTTTCGGCATTGATGGCGGACATGGATCTCGGGGACAATCCGCCTGCAGCCCCGACACGGGATCGGATGATGATCCCGATCGAGCAAATTACAGCAAACCCCGATCAGCCGCGCCGCAGCTTTGATCCCGATGCCCTGCAGGAACTTGCCGCGTCACTGCGTCAACGGGGTGTTCTTCAGCCGCTGATCGTTCGTCCGCACCCCCAGGACAAAGAATTGTTTCAGATCGTCGCTGGTGAGCGGCGCTGGCGCGCCGGTCAGATGGCGCAGTTGCACGAAATGCCGGCCATCATCCGTGAAATGTCGGACACCGAGGTTCTGGAAGTCGCCATCATCGAAAACATCCAGCGCGCCGACCTCAATGCCATCGAGGAGGCGGCATCGTTTCGCCAACTGATGGATCGGTTCGGCCACACGCAGGAAAAGCTGGCCGAAGCGTTGAACAAAAGCCGCAGCCATATTGCCAACCTGCTCAGGCTCCTGTCACTCCCCGATTCAGTGCAGGACATGGTCAAGGACGGCAAGCTCAGCGCCGGTCATGCCCGGGCGTTGATCACGGCGCCCAATGCGGCACAGCTTGCGCGCCGGGTCAGTGAAAAGGGCCTTTCGGTGCGCGATACCGAAGAGATGGTCCGCAAGCTCTCGCAGACCGATGGTGAAAAGCCGCGAAAGGGTTCGCGGACCCTTGCCAAGGATGCCGACACCAAGGCTCTGGAAGCTGATTTGGGGGCGCATCTCAAGATGCGGGTACAGATTTCGCATGCTGGAACGGACGGGGGTCAACTGACGATCACCTATCGTGATCTGGACCAGTTGGACGAGCTTTGTCAGCTTCTGGGCGGGAACCGATAGGCACATCTAGTGCCAACTAGGGTCAGAACCACTATATCTTGGTTATCGGCTAGGACGCGTGACCAGAAACACAGCGACCAAACCACACACGCCCGCCTGTGTGCCGACCACCCATAGCGGCATCCCGACCCACCACGATATCCCCACGCCGGATGTCATCGCAGTGATGGCCCAGACCTTCGCCAGCGGCCCGACAACCCCACGCTCCTGCCAGGCACGCACGGGGGGGCCATAGGTCGGGTGATCCAAGATGCGCCGTTCCAGCGCCGGAGAGGACCGTGCGAAGGCCCAAGCCGCAACCAGCAGGAAGGGAACGGTCGGCACCACGGGCAAGGCGACGCCGACGATCCCGAACAGGGCGAACAGCCAGCCGATCATCAGCCAGATCCTGCGCCGCATCTGTCAGGCCGCCAATTCGCGCAAGATCGCGTTCAGCACGGGTCGCCCTTGCCCGGTGGCTCGGATCCGGCCTTCGCTGCGTTCGATCATTTCTAGGTCGATCAACGATTTCAGGGTGTCCTCGTCCAAATGCTGGCCAGAAATGCCCGCATAGCGGGCCTCGTCAAGACCCTCGGTCAGGCGCAGGGACATCAGCAGATACTCGGTCGCCTGTTCCGCGGCGGGAACCATGTCCCGCGGCATCTCCCCTGTTCCAGCCGACTCCACCGCCTGCAACCAAGCACCGGGCATGTGATGCGCTTCGGTCGCAACGCGACCGCCAGGCAGGGTCAGACGACCATGCGCGCCCGGACCGACGGCTGCCCAGTCCCCTTGGCGCCAATAGACCAAGTTGTGGCGACTCTCTGCGCCGGGGCGGGCGTGGTTCGAAATCTCATAGCAGCCCATGCCGGCCGCGTCGCACAGGTCCTGCGTGTCGAAATACATGTCTGCGGACAGGTCGTCATCGGGCAAGTCGCGCAGCTTTCCGGCCGCAGCCCGCGCGCCAAAGGCCGTGCCCGGCTCGATCGTCAGCTGGTACAGCGACAGGTGATCCACCGCCATGGACAGCGCCTCGTGCAGCTCTGCCCGCCATGCGGCGCGATCCTGGCCCTGACGGGCATAGATCAGGTCAAAGCTGACCCTGTCGAACACGCTGCGGGCGACATCAAACGCCGTTCGGGCCTCGGCCACGGAGTGCATGCGGCCAAGCCGGTGCAGGTCGGTGTCGTTCAGCGCCTGGATGCCCATCGACAGGCGGTTCACGCCGGCATCGGCAAAGCCGCGGAAGCGCCCCTTTTCGACGCTGGTCGGATTGGCCTCCAACGAGATCTCGATATCGTTGGCAAAGCCCCACCCGGCCTGTGCCGCGCGGATCACCGCATCGACCGTCTCTGGCAGCATCAGCGACGGCGTGCCGCCGCCAAAGAAGATGCTGCCCAGATGCCGGTCCGGCGTCTCGGCGGCCAAGCGGGCGATCTCCGACGACAGGGCATCGGCCCATCGGCGCTGATCAACATGGGCCACGACATGGCTGTTGAAATCGCAATAGGGGCATTTGGCCGCGCAAAATGGCCAGTGGACGTACAGGCCGAACCCCCCGGCGCGCCAGTCCTCATCCGGAACCGTCATCCGCGAAACGCCGTGACTTCGATCTCGACGCGCATTTCCGGGCGGATCAGGCCCGCCACAACCATCGTCGCGGCGGGCCGGATGTTGCCAAGCGCGTCTGACAGGGCAGGGGCTATCACGTCGACCAGTGCGGCATCGGTGATCGTGTACTGCACCCGCACGATGTCGGCGGGCGCAAAGGCCGCCTGATCCAGCACGGAGAAGATCGTCGTGAAACAGTTGCGCGCCTGCTGGCAGGCGTCGTTCGGCATGGTCATGTCGGCATAGTCATAGCCGGTCACACCCGACACGAAACACCAGTCGCCCTTGACCACGGCACGGCTGTAGGCCAGCCGCGCCTCGAAGGGCGATCCGGTGGTCAGCCTATGCAAAGCAGGCCTCGATCATGCGCGCCACGGCGCGGGCGCGGTGGCTGAGGCTGTTCTTGGTCTTGGCGGGCATCTCACCCATGGTGACCGGGTGTCCGTCGGGCTGGAAGATCGGGTCATAGCCGTGACCCTCGGCACCGCGCGGCGGCCAGACGACCTGGCCGGGCAGGACGCCTTCGAACACCTCTTCGTGGCCGTCGGGCCACATCAGCACCAGCGTGCAGCGGAACTGCGCACGGCGCGGGGCAGGGGCGTCCACGGCCTCCAGCTCGCGCCACGTGCGCTCCATGGCCATGGCGAAATCGCGCCCTTGGGGCGTTTCGGCCCAATCCGCGGTCTGCACCCCGGGCGCACCGCCCAATGCATCGACGCAGATGCCGCTGTCGTCCGACAGGACGGGCAGGCCGGTCGCCTGCATGGCGGCGCGGGCCTTGATGCGGGCATTGCCGACAAAGCTGTCCTCGGTCTCCGCAGGTTCGGACAGGCCCATCTGGGCCGCACCGACCACCTCGACGCCATAGGGGGACAGCAGCGCGCGCATCTCGTCCAGCTTGCCCGCGTTGTGGGTGGCGACCAGCAGGCGCTTGTCGGTGAACTGCCTCATGCGACGGCGGCCTTCTGGGCTGCGACCAGATCGGCCATCCCGGCCTCGGCCAGGTCCAGCAGGCGGCCCATCTCGTCACGCGAGAAGGTCGCGCCCTCGGCCGACATCTGCACCTCGATCAGGCGACCCGCGCCGGTCAGCACAAAATTGCCGTCGGTCCCCGCCTCGCTGTCCTCGGCATAGTCCAGATCCAGCAGCGGCTGGCCTGCATAGATGCCGCAGCTGACCGCGGCCACGTGGTCCAGGATCGGGTCGCTGGAGATCGCGCCGGCCTTCAGCAGCTTGTTCACGGCCAGCCGCAGCGCGACCCAGCCCCCGGTGATCGACGCGCAGCGGGTGCCGCCATCGGCCTGGATCACGTCGCAGTCGATGCTGATCTGGCGTTCGCCAAGCGCGCTGCGGTCGATGCCGGCGCGCAGGCTGCGCCCGATAAGCCGCTGGATTTCCTGCGTGCGGCCGGATTGCTTGCCCTGTGCGGCCTCGCGGCGGTTGCGCGTGTTCGTCGCGCGTGGCAGCATGCCGTACTCGGCCGTGACCCAGCCTAGGCCGGTGCCCTTCAGGAACCGCGGCGGATTGTCCTCGATGGTGGCGGTGCACAGGACATGCGTGTCGCCGCACTTGATCAGGCACGACCCCTCGGCGTGGCGCATCACCCCGGTTTCAATTGAAATCGGACGCATTTGGGCTAGATTCCGGCCGGACGGGCGCATGACTGTTCCTTTTCGTGAAGTTAGGATGCCCATACCGCCCGGGGGCACCATCACGCAACCCCACCGGGGGTCACAAGACAGGGCGCATGAGCCAGGAATCACTGCTGCACGAGATGAACGACCGCTCCCGCGAAGTGTTCCGCCGGGTCGTCGAATCCTATCTGGAAACCGGAGAGCCGGTCGGCTCTCGCACGTTGACGCGCGCGCTGTCGGAAAAGGTCAGCGCCGCGACCATCCGCAACGTGATGCAGGACCTGGAATTCATGGGCCTGCTGGACAGCCCGCACGCATCGGCCGGGCGTCTGCCGTCGCAGATGGGCCTGCGCCTGTTCGTGGACGGCATGATGGAGATCGACGCCGTCAATTCGACCGACCGCGCCGCCATCGACCAGACGCTTGGCAATGACGACCCCGAAACCGGGGTGCTGCTGGACCGTGTCAGCACCGCGCTGTCGTCGATCACGCGCGGCGCGTCGCTGGTCCTGATGCCCAAGCACGAGGCGCCGATCCGTCATATCGAATTCGTCAGCCTGGGGCCGGACCGGGCGCTGGTGGTGCTGGTCTTTGCCGACGGGCATGTGGAGAACCGCATCTTCACCCCGCCACCCGGCCAGACCCCGTCCTCGATGCGCGAGGCCGGGAATTTCCTGAATGCCATGGCCGAGGGCAAGACACTGGCCGAACTGCGCGGCCATCTGTCCCAGCAGATCAACGTCCGCAGGCGCGAACTGGACGTTCTGGCGGCCGAGCTGGTGGAATCGGGCATCGCGCTGTGGGGGGCCGAGGCCGCCGATCCGCGCCTGATCGTGCGGGGCCGCGCCAACCTGCTGGACCGCGAGGCCGCCGATCTGGACCGCATCCGCGTGCTGTTCGACGATCTGGAACGCAAGCGCGACATCGTCGAGTTCCTGGAACTGACCGAACGCGGAGAGGGTGTGCGCATTTTCATCGGCTCCGAGAACAAGCTTTTTTCACTTTCGGGTTCCGCTCTGGTGGTTTCACCCTATATGAATGCCGACCGGAAAATTGTGGGCGCGGTGGGTGTCATCGGTCCGACCCGGCTGAATTACGGCCGGATCGTGCCGATCGTCGATTATACCGCGCAGCTGGTCGGGCGGGTGCTGTCCGGCCGGAAAGGATGAAGTGAAATGACCGAGCAGAATGAACAGCCCATGGACGAATTCATGGACGACCCCTTGGCCGATCCCGATGACGCCCTGGCCCGGCTGACCGCCGAGCGCGACGAACTGCGCGACAAGTGGATGCGCGCCTTGGCCGATGCCGAGAACTCGCGCAAGCGGGCCGACAAGGACCGCCGCGACGCCGAGAATTACGGCGGATCGCGCCTGGCACGCGACCTGCTGCCCGTGCATGATGCGCTGACCCGCGCGCTGGACGCCGCGGGCGACGAACAGCGCACCGCCGCCGCAGCCCTGATCGAGGGTGTCGAGCTGACCCTGCGCGAGCTGTCCAACGTGTTCATCAAGCACGGCGTGACGATCATCCGCCCCGAGGCCGGCGACAAGTTCGACCCCACCCACCACGAGGCGATGTTCGAGGCCCCGGTCCCCGGCACCGTCGCGGGTCACATCATCCAGGTGATGGACAACGGCTTCATGCTGCATGACCGGCTGCTGCGCCCGGCCAAGGTCGGCGTGTCCTCGACCCCCGCCAGCTGAGTGATTCGCAGCCCGGCCGGTGCGCCGGGCTGCTACCTTCCGCTGACTTGCTGAAAGTTCCCGATGGCGTGACGCTTGGTCACATCCGGTCAGCCAGAGGAGGGGATGATGACCAGCACTCAGGGGGTGCATATCCACCCTGCCGTCGATCACGGCATCGCGAAAGGCAGTCCGGGTTTCTCGGGCGGAGTCCTGACGTGCCATTGCGCAACAAACCCGGTCAAGGTCCGGGTCAGCGCACAGACCGCCCATAACCACGTCTGCGGCTGTACCAAGTGCTGGAAACCGGACGATGCGGTGTTCAGCCAGATCGCCGTCGTGTCGCGCGATTCCGTCGAGGTGCTGGAAGGCGCCGACAAGCTGGAGATCGTCGATGCCGGTGCCGCCATCCAGCGCCACCGTTGCCGCGATTGTGGCGTGCACATGTATGGCCGGATCGAGAACAAGGATCATCCGTTCTACGGACTGGATTTCGTGCATACCGAACTGTCCGGGGAACAGGGCTGGGCGGCGCCGGAATTCGCGGCCTTCGTGAGCTCCGTCATCGAATCGGGGGTGGAGCCGGGCCGTATGGACGGCATCCGCTCGCGTCTGCGCGAACTGGGGCTGGAGCCCTATGACGCGCTGTCGCCCCCGCTGATGGACGCGATCGCCACCAGCGTCGCCAAGCGTTCCGGTGCGCTGCCCGCTTGACGGGGATGCGCATTAGACGGGAAGAACAGCCAAGGGGCCGCTTCGTCGGCCCCTTCGACCTGACTGAAACGCCCGACCGACAAGCCCGTGAGGGAACAGGAGAATTGCCATGAGAACCCGTGCCGCCGTGGCCCTAGAGGCCGGCAAACCGCTGGAAGTGATGGAGGTCAACCTGGAAGGCCCCAAGGCCGGCGAGGTCATGATCGAGATCAAGGCCACCGGAATCTGCCACACCGACGAATTCACCCGCTCGGGCGACGACCCGGAAGGCATCTTCCCGGCCATCCTGGGCCATGAGGGCGCGGGCGTCGTGGTCGAGGTCGGCCCCGGCGTCACCTCGCTCAAGGTCGGCGATCACGTGATCCCGCTGTACACGCCCGAATGCCGCGAATGCGCGTCCTGCCTGTCCGGCAAGACGAACCTGTGCACCAAGATCCGCGCGACCCAGGGGAAAGGGCTGATGCCCGACGGCACGACCCGATTCAGCATGCTGGATGGCACGCCGATCTATCACTACATGGGCTGCTCGACCTTCGCGAACCACACGGTCCTGCCGGAAATCGCGGTCGCCAAGGTCCGCGACGACGCGCCCTTCGACAAGATCTGCTACATCGGCTGCGGCGTCACGACCGGCATCGGCGCGGTGATCAACACCGCCAAGGTCGAGATCGGCGCCAAGGCCGTCGTCTTCGGTCTGGGCGGAATCGGGCTGAACGTCGTGCAGGGCCTGCGGCTGGCGGGCGCGGACATGATCATCGGCGTCGATCTGAACAATGACCGCAAGGAGATGGCCGAACGCTTCGGGATGACGCATTTCGTCAACCCCAAGGAAATCGACGGCGGCATCGTCCAGCACATCGTCGAGATGACCAAGACCCCCTTCGACCAGATCGGCGGCGCCGATTACAGCTTTGATGCCACCGGCAGCACCAAGGTCATGCGCGACGCGCTGGAATGCACCCACCGGGGTTGGGGCGTTTCGGTCATCATCGGCGTGGCGGCGGCGGGCGCGGAAATCAGCACCCGCCCGTTTCAGCTGGTCACCGGCCGGGTCTGGAAGGGCACGGCATTCGGCGGTGCGCGCGGACGGACCGACGTGCCCAAGATCGTCGACTGGTACATGGACGGCAAGATCGAGATCGACCCGATGATCACCCACACGATGCCGCTGGACGACATCAACAAGGGCTTCGATCTGATGCATCATGGCGAATCCATTCGCTCGGTCGTCCTTTACTGATCCTTCATGGCTGCTTAGGTAAAAGAACGGCGGGACCTCCGGGCCCCGCCGTCGCCATGAGAGAGAACAAGGAGCAGGCCGATGCGTCACCAGTGGCTGGACGATGACGACGACGAACCGCAAGAAGACGACCGCCGCCACAAGGAAGAGGGCGGGCTGGGCCTGCCCGAAGGCGACAAGATCGGCAAGCTGTACTTCAAGTCGCGCACGGTGATCGTGGCGGGCGCCATCAACGACAAGCTGGCGCAGCGCACCGTGGCCCACCTGCTGGCCCTGGCCGAGGAAAGCGACAAGCCGATCAACATGCTGATCTCGTCCCCCGGCGGGCACGTGGAATCGGGCGACATGATCCACGACGTGATCAAGTTCATCCGCCCCACCGTGCGCACCATCGGGTCGGGCTGGGTCGCCAGCGCCGGCGCGCTGATCTTCGTCGCGGCGAAGAAGGAAAACCGCTATTGCCTGCCCAACACGCGCTTCCTGATCCACCAGCCTCGGGCGGGATCGGCGGCACGTCGTCGGACATGATGATCCAGGCGGAGCAGGTGCGCCTGATGCGTGACCGCCTGAACCAGATCTTCGCCGAGGCGACCGGCCAGAAGGTCGAGCGGATCGAGAAGGACACGCAGCGCGACTTCTGGCTGAACACCAAGGAGGCGCTGGATTACGGCCTTCTGGGCCAGATCATCCGCACCGTGGACGACCTGAAATGAGCGGGTCTGGCGGGGTGGTGATCCGCCCCGCCACCCCCGACGACCACGACGCGATCTGGGCCATCCTGGAGCCCGTGTACCGCGCCGGAGAGACCTATTGCATCCCCCGCGATGTCACCCGGGCCGAGGCGATCGCCGACTGGTTCGCGCCTCCCTTCACGGGGTTCGTCGCGGTCCTGGACGGTCGCATCCTGGGGACCAGCCATGTCGGCGCGAACCGCCCGGCCGGCGGATCGCATGTCGCCAACGCGTCCTTTGCCACCCATCCCGATGCGCGCGGCCGTGGCGTCGCGCGCGCGCTGGTCGATCACGCGAAATCCTGGGCCGCGGCGCAGGGATCACCGCGATGCAGTTCAATTTCGTGGTTTCGACCAACGCCGATGCCGTCCATTTGTGGCAGAAGGCCGGTTTTGCCATTGTGGGCCGGCTGCCGGGGGCGTTTCGTCATCCCCAGCTTGGGCCGGTCGACGCGCTGGTCATGTTCCACACCCTGAAGGGAGAGCCCGATGAGCCTTGAGACCCTGTCCGAAACCCGCAGCTTCGGCGGCACCCAGGGCGTCTATCGCCACAAGTCGCAGGCGACCGGCACCGACATGACCTTTGCGGTCTACCTGCCGGAAATGGCGCTGCACGGGCCCGTGCCGGTGCTTTGGTACCTGTCCGGTCTGACCTGCAACCACGAGAACGCGATGACCAAGGCCGCCGCCCAGCAATGGTGCGACGAGGCCGGGATCGCCATCATCTTTCCCGACACCTCGCCCCGCGGCGAGGGTGTGGCCAATGACGAGGCCTTTGACCTGGGCCAGGGCGCGGGCTTTTACGTCAACGCGACGCAGGACCCGTGGAAGCCGCATTTCCAGATGTGGCATTACATCGTCCACGAACTGCCCGAACTGGTGTCCGACAATTTCGCCATCGACCGCGACGCAATGGGGATCACCGGCCATTCGATGGGCGGGCACGGCGCGCTGACCATCGCGATGACCCATCCCGACCGCTACAAGTCGGTCTCGGCGTTTTCCCCCATCGCGAACCCGACGGAATCGGACTGGGGCCGCAAACAGTTCACGGCCTATCTGGGCGACGATCGCGACACCTGGCGCGCCCATGACGCGACCCTGCTGATGACCGAGAAGGGCTATCCCGGAGAGGTGCTGATCGACCAGGGCGCAACGATCAGTTCCTGGACCTGCTGCGTCCCGAATCGTTGGCCCATGCGATGATGGCGCGCCGCCAGCCCGGCCAGTTCCGGATGCATCCGGGTTACGACCACAGCTACTTCTTCGTGCAGAGCTTCATGGCCGACCACGTCTTCTGGCACGCCGAACGGCTGGTCTGATCCGATTGCCGAACATTCCCGATGCCCCTGCCATTTTCCCATAAGACTTTAGGGGCAAAGGGCAGGGGCCGCGATTGACGCAAGGGGGTGCCCGACCAACAACTTGGATATGGAGCGCCGCGGGGGGAGGAAATCCGCGGCACTTATCCAAGGGAGCGGAGGAGCACTCGATGAAACATCTCTTGAACAGCGCGGCTATTGCGCTGCTTCTGACCGGCGCATCGGCTTACGCGAATGAAAGCGTCCTGACCGAAACCGCCGAAGCCGGGCAGTGGGCGATCCAGACCGGCGATTATGCCAACCAGCGGTATTCGGAACTGGACCAGATCACCCGCGAGAACGTGGGCGACCTGCGCGTCGCCTGGACATTCTCGACCGGCGTGCTGCGCGGACATGAGGGTGGCCCGCTGGTCGTGGACAACGTGATGTATGTCCACACGCCGTTCCCGAACAACATCTTTGCGCTGGACCTGAACGACAACGGCAAGATCCTGTGGCGGCACACGCCCCAGCAGGACCCCGAGGTCATCGCGGTCATGTGCTGCGACACCGTCTATCGCGGCCCGGCCTATGCCGACGGGATGATCATCAGCCACCAGGCTGACACCACGCTGCTGGCGTTGGACGCCAAGACCGGCGAAGTCAAATGGTCGGTCAAGACCGGCGACCCGGCCATCGGCGAGACGAACACCGCCACCGTTATGCCCGTGGGCGACAAGGTGATCGTGGGCGTGTCGGGCGGCGAATACGGCGTGCGCGGCCGCATCACGGCCTATAACCTGGCCGACGGCACCGAGGCGTGGAAAGCCTATTCCACCGGCCCCGACGCAGAAATGCTGGTCGACCCCGAAACCACCATGCATCTGGGCAAGCCCATCGGTGCCGACAGCTCGCTGAATAGCTGGGAAGGCGATCAGTGGAAGATCGGCGGCGGTTCGACCTGGGGCTGGTATTCCTATGATCCGGACCTGAACCTGATCTATTACGGCACCGGCAACCCCTCGACCTGGAACCCGTCGCAGCGTCCGGGCGACAACCGCTGGTCCATGACCATCATGGCCCGCGACGCCGATACCGGCATGGCCAAGTGGTTCTACCAGAAGACGCCCCATGACGAATGGGACTATGACGGCGTGAACGAGAACATCCTGGTCGACCAGGAGATCGACGGCCAGATGCGCAAGCTGCTGGTGAACTTCGACCGCAACGGTTTCGGCTATACGCTGGACCGCGAGACGGGCGAACTGCTGGTCGCCGAAAAGTTCGACCCGGCCGTCAACTGGGCGACCGAAGTCGACATGAACAAGGACTCGGAGACCTATGGTCGTCCGCTGGTCGTGTCGGAATTCTCGACCGCCCAGAACGGCGAGGACACGAACACCACCGGCGTCTGCCCCGCGGCCCTTGGCACCAAGGACCAGCAGCCGGCGTCCTATTCGCCCAAGACCGGTCTGTTCTACGTGCCGACGAACCACGTCTGCATGGACTATGAGCCCTTCCGTGTCGCCTACACCGCCGGCCAGCCTTATGTCGGCGCGACCCTGTCGATGTACCCGGCCCCCGAAAGCCACGGCGGCATGGGCAACTTCATCGCCTGGGACGCCGTCGCGGGCGAGATCAAGTGGTCGCTGCCGGAACAGTTCTCTGTCTGGTCGGGCGCCCTGGCGACCGCGGGCGATGTGGTCTTCTACGGCACGCTGGAAGGTTACCTGAAGGCCGTCGACGCCGAAACGGGAGAGGAGCTGTACAGCTTCAAGACCCCGTCGGGCATCATCGGCAACACGATGACCTACGAGAACAACGGCAAGCAATATGTCGCGGTTCTGTCGGGAGTCGGCGGATGGGCCGGGATCGGTCTGGCCGCGGGCCTGACCAACCCCAATGACGGTCTGGGTGCCGTGGGCGGCTATGCGGCCCTCAGCGACTACACCGAACTGGGCGGTCAGCTGACCGTGTTCGAACTGCCGGACTGATCTTTCCGGCCGCGGGGCGTCTCATACTTTCGTTCCGCATACGCAAGCGTGACCTATGACGGCGCCGCCCCAGCCTTAGACTGGGGCGGAACCGTCTGAGGAGACAGACGACTTTGGGAGGACTTCCGACATGAAAGCCATCACCAGCCTCACGGCGCTGGTCCTGGGCGCATCCTTGGCCGGCATGGCCTGGGCGCAGACCGAAACGACGCCCCCGGCGGATGCGGGCGCTGGTGCGGCCGCCGCCGTGTCGGGCGATACCGCGGCCGAGGCACCGGCCGGCGCTGCCGCCGATCCGGCGGCCGAACCCACCGATACCGCCGCAGCGGGCGCCCATGTCCTGCCCAATGGCCAGGACATGACCGCCGTGACCGAGGTGGATGGCCGCTGGCGCAACGCCGAGGATATTCCGACCTTCAAGGTCGAGGACGGCGTCGTCGATTTCGCCACCTTCAATGGTTTCCGCCGTTATCACGCGGAATGCCATGTCTGCCATGGTCCCGACGGCGAGGGGTCGACCTATGCCCCCGCACTGAAGGAATCGGTGCTGCGCATGGATTACTACGACTTCATGCAGGTCGTGGCGTCCGGTCGGCAGGGGTCGAATTCCGTGATGCCCGCGTTCGGCACCAACAAGAACGTCTGGTGCTATATCGACGACATCTATGTCTATCTGCTGGCGCATGGCACCGACACGATCGGTCGCGGCCGCCCGGCGGAACGCGCCGACAAGTCCGAGGACTATACCGCGCAGGAAGATTCCTGCATGTCCAGTTGACGGTCCTGGGACGCCTTGCAGGACTGATGCTGGCTGCGGGGGTGCTGGCCACCCCCGCAGCCGCACAGGTGGCGGACCTGCGGTCCACCACCCAGTTCCGCGTCTGCGCCGACCCTGCCAATTCCCCGATGTCCAGCCGCGACGGCAGCGGCTTCGAGAACACGCTGGCCGATTTCTTCGGCCAACAGCTGGGACTGCCGGTCACGTATTACTGGTTTCCATCGGGCATGGGGTTCGTCCAGCGCACCTTGCGCGAGGGGAACTGCGACGTGGTGATCGGCTATGCCCAGGGGGACGAGCTGGTCCAGAACACCAACCATTATTACACGTCGGTCTATGGCATCGTGACGCGCAAAGACGGGCCGCTGGCGCAGGTGGACCGGCTGACCGACCCGGCGTTAAAGGATCACGGCATCGGCGTGGTGGCGGGGACGCCGCCTGCCACGCATCTGGCCCGCGCAGGCCTGGCGCCCAACATGCGCGGCGTCGATCTGTTCGTCGACCGCCGGGTCGAGGATCCGATGGGGGATCTGCTGGACGATGTCCGCAGCGGAGAGACGGGCGCCGCCGTGCTGTGGGGACCGCTGGCCGGGCCGCGCGTCAAGGACGACCCGGACCTGCAGTTCGTGCCGCTGCTGCACGAAGAGGCCTCGCCGCGGCTGTTCTTCCGCATCACCATGGGCGTGCGCCCCGAGGAGCAGGAATGGAAGCGCGACCTGAACAGCATGATCCGGCGCAATCAGGACGGCATCAACCAGATCCTGCACGAGGCCGGCGTCCCGCTGGTCGACGACTATGGCAAGGAAGTGCTGCCGTGATCCGGCTGCTGGTGCTGGCGCTGTTGCTGGCACCCGCAGCGCGGGCCGAAAGCGTGCCCGAACCCGATACCTATCGGGGCGAGCCCTATCGCGGGGCCGTGCCTGCGACGCTGGCGGGGGCGCAGGTCGTCGACGTGGATCAGGCCATCGCCCTTCAGGGTCAGGCGGCGTTTCTGGACGTTCTGCCGCGGCCCAAGGCCAAGCCCGCGGGTCTGCCCGAAGGCACGATCTGGAACGAACCCCCGCACCGCTCGATTCCCGGTGCGGTTTGGTTGTGGGACACCGGCTATCAGGCGCTGTCCCCCGCCGAAGAAACGCGCCTGCGCGACGGTCTGACCCAAGCCAAGGCCGGCGACCCGACCCGGCCCGTGGTGATCTTCTGTCGCGCCGATTGCTGGATGAGCTGGAATGCCGCGCGGCGGGCGATCGAATGGGGGTTCGACCCGGTGATCTGGTTTCCCGGCGGCACGGATGCCTGGGAACAGGCCGGTCAGCCCCTTGTCACGGTGGACCCTGTCGCCCCGTAAAGCTGCCGAAGGCGCGCGGGCCTGACGGCATGTCGATCGTGCGTGTCACCGCCAGCGTCGTGGCATCCAGCACCACCAATGTGTCTGAATCCCAGTTTGCCACCGCCACCCCGCTGCCGTCGGGCAAGGGCGCGATGCCTTCGGGATAGTCGCCCACCGGAACGGTTGCGACGGGGGCCAGCGTGGCGGCGTCGAACACGGTGACGGTGCCGTCATACTGGTCGGTGACGAACCCCCGCCCTGCGGCAAAGGCCACGGCATAGGGGTGGCTGCCGGTCGGAACCTGACCCGTCAGGCGCCCCGCGACCGGATCGATGACCGACACCACGTCGCCCTGCACATCGGCCGAAAACAGCCGCCCGTCATGGAACGTCACGCCAAAGGGATGCGCCCCCGCCGTGGCCACGCGATGCAACAGCGCGCCGGTCGCGGCGTCGAAAATACTGACCTGATCCGCATCCCGGTCGGCGGTCGCAACCAGGCCTTGGCCGTCGATGGCCACGCCTGCGGGCGCGGCCCCGGTCGGCGCGGTCCAGACCGGCTGCAGATCGGCGTCCAGCCGCGTCAGGCGCGCGCCGTACCAGTCCGTGACGAACACGCCGCCATCGCCTGCGGCCAGCCCGAATGCCCCGGCGCCCAGGTCGCGATGGGTCAAGGGCTGGGCGTCTTCGTCCAGCACGTGCAGGCGACCGGTATCGGCGGCGATGACATAGACGCGCCCGGCCTGTGGGTCATAGGCCACAGGGGCAGGCGCGTCCGGAATGTCGGCCTCTGCCACGATGGTTCCGGTTTCCAGATCGACCACCGACAGCGCATCGCCATTCTGCGAGGTCACGAACGCAAGATCCCCGGCCTGGACCGGGGACCCTGTCAGCAACAGCACCAGAAACGGGCGCAGCACCTATTCGACGCGGCCGAAACGCTCGGCCAGCGCATCCAGACCGGCCTGATAGACGCCGTCGACGGCGGCGATGGCTGCGTCGTCGTTCAGTTCCGCCGGGGGTTCATTGTTCGGGAAACCGCGGTAAAATCCGCCCTTCCACAGGACCTCGGCCTTGCCGTCCTTGTCGCTGACCTGCAGCGTCGAGGAATAGTTGGTCACCGGCAGGACGGCGGTGTCCACCTCGGTGATCATGTATTTGTAGCTCATCTTGTCGTTGTCGATGGCCATCAGTTGTTCGGTGATCGTGGGCGCGCCATCGCCGTTCAGCGTCAGCACGCGGGTCGATTCGTCGGGAACATCCGCGGCGGCCCCTTCCGGCGTCATCGCGGTCGAGGCGATCACCGGGTGCCAGCTCATGTCGTCGAAACGACCGATCACCTCCCATACCTCGGCAGGGGTGGCGTCCAGCGTCACGGTCTGTTCGGTCTTCAGGCGCGACGGGCCATGCGCCCCCGCCATCCCCGTCAAGGCCAGCACCGCACCAAGCGCGCCAGCCAGAACTGTCGTCGTCCTCATTCCTTCCGTTCCTCCCGAAAGATCACATTTCTCAGCAAATAGCTGTAGCCGCGCCGGAACGCGTCGTCGGTGTTGCCGCGGATCTCGACCGAACCGGCGCGCAGCGTCTCTCCGGTTTCGGCGTCGCGCAGTTGCAGATTGATCGACTGGATCAGGTTGGACACCTTCTGCACCTCTCCGGCGATGGCATAGTCCGACCCCATGTCGCGGGCGATCCTGGCATCGGCGCCGTTCGACCGAACGGGGTTCAGGATGCTTGCCACCGCATCAGGCGGGGGTGCGGTCAGGACAAAGCCGCGCTGGGTCAGGTCGTCGGCGATGAATTCCTCGACCATGGCGATGCGGGCGGTCTCGTCGGCGCGGACGCCGTTGATGTCGCCCTCGGTCGAGGTGTCGATGTAATGCAGGCCGAACCAGGTCGCCGTCCCGGCGGGCGGTGCCGGCTGGGCAAGGGCGGCCACGGGGGCCAGCAACAGGATCGATATCAGGCCAAAACGGGTCATCCCCCGACCATGCGCCGGGGTCGCCCACGCGTCCATTAAGACAAAAGGTGCAACCGCCCCCGACTTTGGGTTGAGGGAAAAGTTCCCGCACGAAACGGGAACAATAACCGGGTTGCCGCATCCCGAATCGCCCCGCACCATGCCGTCAGGGAGAGACGAAATGTTCAAGGGAATCATAGGACTTTTGGCTGGTGCCGTGGCACTGGCCCAGCCCGCTGCGGCCCAGGCACCTGAACCGGTGCAGATCCGCGCCGCGGTCCTGCGGGTCGACGACCCCGGTCTGCCGCCGATCTCGCGGCTGGATCTGCCGCCCGCCGATCTGGGATTCGCGGGCGCCGCCTGGCGATCGAGGACAACGACACGACCGGCCGCTTCATGGGCCAGGACTTCGAGGCCGAGGAGGTGGCCGCCACCCCCGAAACCGCGGAGGCCGAGATGGCCCGCCTGCTGGACGACGGGGTGCAGTTCATCGTCCTGTTGGCCGATGACGCGACGACCCTGACGCTGGCCGATCAGGCGGGCGACCGGGCGATGGTCTTCAACGCGATGGCGCGCGGCGACAACCTGCGCGGAGCCGATTGCCGGTTCAACACCATCCACGTCGCGCCAAGCCGCGCCATGATGACCGATGCCCTGACGCAATTCCTGATGTGGAAGAACTGGCCCCGCTGGTTCCTGATTCACGGCAGCCACCCCGAGGACCAGGCCCTGGCCCAGGCCTGGCGGACCAGCGCCGCCAAGTTCGGCGCCCAGATCGTCGAGGAGCGTGAATACACCGACACCGGCGGCGCACGCCGCACCGACAGCGGCCATGTACAGGTCCAGGCGCAGATGCCCGTCTTCACCCAACGCGCCGCCGAACATGACGTCGTCATCACCGCCGACGAGGCCGACGTCTTTGCCGCCTACCTGCCCTATTTGACTTGGGACGCGCGCCCGGTCGCGGGGTCCGCCGGGCTGGTCCCGCGCAGCTGGCACCCCGCGATGGAGGCCTGGGGCGGCACCCAGTTCCAGAACCGCTTTGAAAAGCTGGCCGCCCGCCCGATCCGCGAGGAGGACTATCAGACCTGGCTGTCGCTGCGCATCGTCGGAGAGGCGGCGACCCGCACGAATTCCGGCGATCCCGCCGCGCTCAAGGACTTCATCCTGTCCCCCGATTTCGACGTGGCGGGATTCAAGGGCCAGGCCCTGACGGTGCGCGACTGGGACCACCAGGTGCGCCAGCCGATCCTGCTGACCACCGGCGTGCTGACCACCTCGGTCAGTCCGCAGGACCAGTATCTGCACCAGACCAGCCAGCTGGACACGCTGGGCATCGACCGCCCCGAAACCCAATGTCAATTCTGAGAGGCCGCATGCGACATCTTCTAAGTGCCACCACCGGGCTTGCCGTCCTGCTTGCCGCCGGACCTGCCCTTGCCAACCGCGTCTTCGTCACCAACGAGCGCAGCAACGACGTCACCGTCCTGGACGGAGAGACATTCGAGGTCATCGGGACCTATCCCGTCGGCAACCGCCCCCGCGGCATCACCATCAGCCCCGACGGGACGGAACTGTATGTCTGCGCGTCCGACGACAACCTGGTGCGCGTGTTCGACCCGAACACCATGGAGGAGTTGCACACCCTGCCGTCCGGGCCCGACCCGGAACTGTTCGTGCTGCACCCGTCCGGAAACCCGCTGTTCATCGCCAACGAGGACGACAACATCGTCACCGTGGTCGACACCCAGACCCACCAGGTCCTGGCAGAAGTCCCCGTGGGCGTCGAACCCGAGGGCATGGGCGTCAGCCCCGATGGTGCCTTTGTCATCAACACGTCGGAAACGACGAACATGGCGCATTTCATCGACACATCAACCTATGAGATCGTCGCGAACGTGCTGGTCGACAGCCGTCCCCGCTTTGCCCAGTACACCGCCGACGGGTCCAAGCTGTACGTGACGTCCGAAATCGGCGGCACGGTCAGCGTCATCGACCCCGAGACCCGGACCATCACCAAGAAGATCAGCTTTGAGATTCCGGGCGTCCTGCCCGAGGCGATCCAGCCGGTGGGCGCGCGTGTCACGTCTGACGGGACCAAGCTGTTCGTGGCGCTGGGGCCGGCCAACCGGGTCGCGGTGATCGATGCCGCCACCGACGAGGTGATCGACTATCTGCTGGTCGGGCAGCGCGTCTGGCAGCTGGCCTTCAGCCCGGACGAAAAATACCTGTACACCACCAACGGCAATTCCAACGACGTGTCGATCATCGACGTGGCCGCCAACGAGGTCGTCCGCTCGGTTCCCGTGGGGCAGCAGCCCTGGGGTGTCGTCGTCGCCCCGGACTGATCCGGCATCCCTGCACATTCCTGAGGAGGAGACTTTCCATGACCACGCTGACGAAACTGATGTCCGGCGCCGCGCTGGCCCTGATCCTGGCGGTGCCCGCCGTGGCCCAGGACGCCGCCGCCGAACAGGTCCCGGGTGGCGATGCCGTCGTGGGCGAACCGGCCGAGGCAGGCACCCAATCGGGCGAGGCCGTCGAGGCGGATGACGATGATGACGAGGAGGAGGAGGCCGCAAGCGATGGCGTCTTTGAGGCGTCGGGCATGCACGAATATGGCTTTTCCGGCCTTCTGGCCCGCGAGAACCGTACTGACCTGGCACCCCTGACCCTGGCATCCGGACAGCCGGTCGCGGGTGGGGAATATACGATCAAGTCGGGCGGCTACTATCGCATCAACATCGTGGCTGATGGCAGCCAGGAGCTGGCCCTGTCGGGCGGCGATTTCTTCCGCGCGATCTGGATCAACGAGATCGTCATCGGCGACACCGAGATCCGGCCAATGGGCGTGCACAGCATCGAATTCGATGCCGACGGCACGGCGGTCCTCAGCTTTGTCGCGGTGCTGCCCGGTCGATATACCTTGTCAGTGCCAGGCTCTTCGGGCGACAGTCTGCAAGCCGTCTTCAACATCCAGTAGGGTTCATTGACCGCCGCGTTGCAGATCGACCATGTCAGCCACAATTTCGGTGCCGTGCAGGCGCTGGACGATGTGTCACTGACGGTGCCGCGCGGCGGGTTCACCGCCCTTCTGGGGGTGAACGGTGCGGGCAAGACCACGCTGTTCTCTCTGGTCACGCGGCTTTACAACAACCGATCCGGGACGATCCGGGTGGCGGGGCACGACCTGCGGCGCGAACCGTCGCAGGCGCTGGCCCGTCTGGGGGTGGTGTTCCAAAGCCGTGCGATGGATGCCGACCTGACGGTCCGCCAGAACCTGATCTATCACGCCAGCCTGCACGGGATCCCGGGCCGCCTGGCGCGGCCGCGCATCGACCAGGTCCTGGACCAGGTCGATCTGGCCGACAAGGCCGATGCCCGCGTCACCGCCCTGTCCGGCGGCCAGTCCCGACGGGCCGAGATCGCGCGCGCCTGATCCACAGCCCCGACCTGCTGCTGCTGGACGAGGCGACGGTGGGGCTCGACGTCAAGTCGCGGGCCGAGGTGCTGGCCCTGACCCGCCGCCTGATCGCCCGGGACGGCGTGTCCGCCCTATGGGCCACCCATATCATGGACGAGATCGACCCCGCAGACGACCTGGTGATCCTGCATAGCGGCCGGGTGCTGCGCGACGGTCGCGCCGCCGACATCGCGGGACCGCACGGGCTGACGCGTGCCTTCCTGGACCTGACCGGAGTCGCGCCATGACCGCACCCACCGACCGCGCCCGCGGCTGGCTGACCGCGTTTCTGGGCATCGCCCGGCGAGAAACGCTGCGGTTCGTCAACCAGCGCGGGCGGTTCCTGGCGGCCCTTGTGCGCCCGCTGGTCTGGCTGTTCATCTTTGCTGCCGGATTCCGCGCCGTGCTGGGCCTGTCGATCACGCCGCCCTATCAGACCTATGTGCTGTACGAGGTCTACGTGACGCCCGGCCTGGTCGCGATGATCCAGCTGTTCAACGGGATGCAGTCGTCGTTGTCGATGGTCTATGACCGGGAAACCGGGGCGATGCGCACGCTGCTGGTCAGCCCGTTCCCGCGTTGGTACCTGCTGGGGTCCAAGCTGATCGCGGGGGTGATCGTGTCGATCATCCAGGTCTTCACCTTTCTGGCCATCGCGTATTGGTGGGGCATCCGCCCGCCGGGTTGGGGCTATGTCACCGTCATTCCCGCGCTGATCCTGTCGGGGCTGATGCTGGGCGCGATGGGGCTCTTCCTGTCCAGCGCCATACGCCAGCTGGAGAATTTCGCGGGCGTCATGAACTTCGTGATCTTCCCGATGTTCTTTGCGTCATCCGCGCTGTACCCGCTGTGGCGCATGCGCGAAAGCAGCCCGCTGCTGCACGACATCTGCGCCTTCAATCCCTTCACCCACGCGGTCGAGCTGATCCGCTTTGCGCTGTACATGCAGGTGAACTGGACGGCGCTGGCGGTGGTCCTAGGATGTTTGGCGGGGTTCTTTGGCGCGGCGGTCTTCATGTATGATCCACAAAAGGGCCTGTGGGCCCGACGGAAGGGAGGTCCCGCATGATCCGCATCGCCTTGGCCCTGACACTGCTGGCCGGTCCCGCCTTCGGCGCCGCAGGCATCGATCCGGACTGGCCCTGCATCCAGCGCAAGCAGCCGCATCTGTCGATGGGCCAGGTCTGGACCGGCCCGATCCCCGACGAGGACACGCTGGCCCTGGCCCGCGACCCCGACATCGCCCGCCTGGCCGAACGCCTGGAACAGCGCCGCCTGCCGGTCGAGGAGGCAGAGGTGGAAATCGCCGAATTCGGCGCCCAGGCCCCCGACACGCATCTGGTGGCGCTGATGCAGGCGATCTTCGACCGCATCGACACCGACCGCAGCGCGCTGATCGCGGGCATCGCGCGATACGGCCAGTCGCAACTGGACCTGTCCGAACGGATCGAGGAACGCCGCGCCCGCATGGCCGAGATGGAGGCCGCCGACAGCCCCGATTTCGACGCCATCGACGCCGAGGAAAAGGCCCTGGACTGGGATCAGCGCATCTTTACCGAACGCCAGCAGTCGCTGACCTATGTCTGCGAGACGCCGGTGATCCTGGAACAGCGGGTCTTCACCCTGGGCCGCGCCATCGCGGGTCAGCTGGACTAGGGCGCGTCAGACCGCGACAGGCGCAGGATGTCGTCATGGCTGCGGTCCAGCCGCCCGGCCAGCCCGTCCCGCACCGCCTGATCCAGGATGGTCCTGAACAGCGCGGCATCCGGGCCGTAATCGCCGCCGTTGCGCCGCCATTTGCGCAGCAGCACCGGCACCAGCGGCCAGAACCACGGTCCCGCCGCGACCCGGTACGCCATCAGCGCATTGCGGTACATGTAGAACACCTTCCACATCGGGCGCAGCACGACGCCACCCTTTCCCTGCGCGGCGGTGGTGTCGTGATCGAACCGCACCTGCGGCGCAAAGCCGATGCGCAGCCCCGCCCGGCGCATCTGCAGCGTGTACAGCTGATCGTCGCCATAGATGAACAGCCGCGGGTCGGGCAGCCCGGCCCGATGCAGCGCCGCGCGGGACAGGAACAGGCCGACAAAGCTGCTCATGTCCACCGGCACGACCGGCGCGCCGGCGCGATAGTCGTCGTCGCCTAGGTGGAACCCGGCACGGCCGCGCCCCAGGGGCATCCGCGCCAGCGTCCGCAGGAACGCGCCCGGATTCCAGAACGGGTTGCGATAGGGGCGGTTCATCTCGCAGATGCGGCCGTCGGGGTGATGCACCGCCGCGCCGATCGCGTCCCATCCCGACAGATCCATCGCCCGGAACGCGTCGATGCGCCGGGGGCGGGGCGGCCGTCGTCGTCCATGACCACGGTCCAGTCGGCGTCGGCCACGTCGCGCGCCAGTTGCATGCCGACCGAGAACCCGCCCGCGCCGCCCTGGTTCGTGGCGCTGCGATGTACCCGCAGGCGCGGGTCGTCCAGCGTGGCAAGCCAGGCCGCCGTCCCGTCGGCCGAGGCGTTGTCGACGACGATCACGTGGTCCACCGGCTGGTCCAGCAGGCGGGCCACGGTGACGGTCAGCTTGTCCAGCCGGTCATGCGTGACCACCACGGCGGCGATCGAGGGTCGGGTCTGGGGCATGCGGTGCCGATCCTGTCATCTGCCGGCAGGCGGTCGCCGGGTCGGTCAGCGCGATACCACGAAGCGCGTTTCCGCAGCAACCGCCGCCATCCCGGGATTTCCGTGCCGGACGGGGCTGACAAGGCGCGCCGATGCCCCTAGACAACCAGAAGAACAACCATCCGAGGCAAAGATGCAGATCGAAACAACCCCGCTGCCCGGAGTGCTGCTGCTGACACCGGCCCGTCATGGCGATGCGCGCGGCTTCTTTTCCGAAAGCTGGAACCGCAAGACGCTGGCCGATGCCGGGGTGGTGCTGCCGGAATTCGTGCAGGACAACCATTCCATGTCCGCGCAGACCGGCACGGTCCGGGGCCTGCACTATCAGGCGCCGCCTTTCGCGCAGGGCAAGCTGGTGCGCTGCGGGCGCGGCCGGCTGTTCGACGTGGCGGTGGACGTGCGCGTGGGCAGTCCGACCTATGGCCAGTGGTTCGGGGCCGAGCTGAGCTTTGAGAACGGTCGCCAGCTGTGGATCCCGGCGGGGTTCCTGCACGGCTTCGTCACCCGCGAGCCCGATACAGAGATCGTGTACAAGTGCACGGCGCATTACGACCGCGCCTCGGACGGGGCGGTCGCCTGGGACAGCGTCGGCATCGACTGGGACGTCACCGACCCGCTGCTGTCGGACAAGGACCGCGCCGCGCAACGGCTGGCCGACCTGAAATCGCCCTTCACCTATGAGGAACAGGCATGAAAATCCTGATCACCGGCGGCGCCGGTTTCATCGGCTCGGCCGTCGTGCGCCTGGCCATCGCGCGCGGCCATCATGTCGTGAACCTGGACGTGCTGACCTATGCCGCTAACCTGGAGAACGTGGCCGATGCCGCACAGTCCGACCGCTATGCGTTCGAGCATGCCGACATCCGCGACCGCGCCGCGCTGGACCGCATCCTGGCACAACACCGCCCCGACGCGATCATGCACCTGGCCGCGGAAAGTCATGTGGACCGGTCCATCGACGGCCCCGCGGCGTTCGTGGAGACGAACGTGATCGGCACTTTCAACATGCTGGAGGCCGCGCGCGCCTATTGGATCGCCCAAGGCAAGCCTGACAGCTTCCGCTTTCACCACATCTCGACCGATGAGGTCTTCGGCTCGCTGGGCGAGACGGGGCAGTTCACGGAAACCACCCCCTATGACCCGCGCAGCCCCTATTCGGCCAGCAAGGCGGGCTCCGACCACCTGGTCCGCGCCTGGGCCGAGACTTATGGCCTGCCGGTCGTCCTGACCAACTGTTCCAACAATTACGGCCCCTATCACTTCCCCGAAAAGCTGGTGCCGGTGGTGATCCTCAAGGCGCTGTCGGGCCAGCCGATCCCGGTCTATGGCGACGGCGGCAACATTCGAGACTGGCTCTATGTCGAGGATCATGCCGACGCGCTGCTGCTGGTCCTGGAAAAGGGCCAGCTGAACCGCAGCTACAACATCGGCGGAGAGAACGAGGCCACGAACATCGACCTAGTCCGCACCATCTGCGCGCATATGGACGACCTGCACCCCGCGGGCGCCCCCCATGCCGACCTGATCACCTTCGTCACCGACCGTCCGGGCCATGACCGCCGCTATGCGATCGACCCGACGCGCATCCGCACCGAACTGGGCTGGCGCCCGTCCGTGACGGTCGAGGAGGGTCTGCGTCGCACCGTCGAATGGTATCTGGCCAATCGCGACTGGTGGCAGCCGCTGCTGGACCGCGACGGCGTGGGCAAGCGCCTGGGGACCGCGTGATGCAGGGATTGCTGGTCTTTGGCAGCACCGGCCAGGTCGCGCGGGAACTGGCCGCGCTGGCCCCGGAGGCGACCTTTCTGGGCCGTGACCGGGCCGATCTGACCGACCCCGCCGCCTGCGCCGCGGCGATACGCGCGGCGCGTCCCCGCGCGGTGATCAACGCCGCCGCCTATACCGCCGTGGACCGGGCAGAGACGGATACGGACATCGCCCGTCTGGTCAATGCCGACGCCCCCACCGCGATGGCGCAGCCCTGCGCCGATCTGGGCATCCCGCTCCTGCACATCTCGACCGATTATGTCTTTGACGGATCGGGCGATCAGCCGCGGGCCGAGGATGCGCCGACCGCGCCCCTGGGCGTTTATGGCGCCACCAAGCTGGCCGGCGAACAGGGCGTGGCCGCCGCGGGCGGGAACTGGGCTGTCATGCGCACGTCCTGGGTGTTCTCCGCTCACGGGGCGAATTTCGTCAAAACGATGCTGCGCATTGGGGCGGAACGCGACCGCCTGACGGTGGTGGCGGACCAGATCGGCGGACCGACCCCCGCCGCCGACATCGCAAGCGCCGCCCTGCGGATGATCCGCGTGATGCGCGACCGTCCCGACACCACGGGCGGGATCTATCACTTCGCAGGCGCCCCCGACGCGTCCTGGGCCGATTTCGCGCGCGAGATCATGGCGCAGGCGGGTCTGGCCGCCCAGGTTGCCGACATCCCGTCATCCGACTATCCGACGCCTGCCGCGCGGCCGCTGAATTCGCGGTTGGATTGCGGGCGCATCGCGCGCGATTTCGGGATCGTGCGCCCCGACTGGCGGGCCGGGCTGGCCCGCGTTCTGGATCAACTGAAGGACAAGGCATGACACAGCGCAAGGGCATCATTCTGGCCGGTGGATCGGGCACCCGGCTGTATCCGATCACCATGGGCGTGTCCAAGCAGCTGCTGCCGCTGTACGACAAGCCGATGATCTTCTATCCGATCAGCGTGCTGATGCTGGCCGGCATCCGCGAGATCGCGATCATCACCACCCCCGAGGATCAGGACCAGTTCCGCCGCCTGCTGGACGACGGCAGCCAGTGGGGCGTCAGCTTCACCTACATCATCCAGCCCAGCCCCGACGGTCTGGCGCAGGCCTATATCCTGGCCGAGGATTTCCTGGCGGGCAGCCCGTCCGCGATGGTCTTGGGCGACAACATCTTCTTCGGGCACGGCCTGCCGGAACTCTTGGCATCGGCCGATCAGCGCGACAGCGGCGGCACGGTCTTCGGCTATCGCGTGTCGGACCCGGAACGCTATGGGGTGGTCGATTTCGACGACCAGATGCGCGCCCGCGCCATCGTCGAAAAGCCCACCGTGCCGCCGTCGGACTATGCCGTGACGGGACTGTATTTCCTGGACGGCACCGCGCCGGAACGGGCCCGCGCCGTCAAGCCCTCCGACCGCGGAGAGCTGGAGATCACGACCCTGCTGGAAAGCTATCTGCATGACGGGTCGCTGACCGTCGAACGCATGGGCCGCGGCTTTGCCTGGCTGGACACGGGCACCCATGCCAGCCTGCTGGACGCGGGCAATTTCGTGCGCACGCTGGAGAACCGCCAAGGCCTGCAGACCGGTTGCCCCGAAGAAATCGCCTTCGAGGCCGGCTGGATCTCGCCTGACCAGTTGCGGGCGCGTGCGGCAAAGTTTGCCAAGAACGATTATGGGGCCTATCTGCTGCGTCTGATCGACTGACCCTTCTTCCCGACAGACGGATTGACCACGCCCATGTCCGACCTTGCCTCGCACACGCCCGCAGATCCTGCGCTGGTGGCCGATCTGGCCGCCGGCATTGCCGAGGCCCGCGCGATCTATGAGCTGCTGTTTCCCACGCAGCAGCTGTTCTTTGTCCTGTCGCAGGGCAACAACCCGATATGGGCCAACCCCGAGGTGATCGAGGGCCCGCACAATCCGCGGCCCCAGGACCTGGGCGCGGATTATCTGGGCACGCTGACCCGGCCCGGGGCCTACGACGGCGCGCCGCAGGTGACCATCCGCCTGGCCATCCCGCGTGCGCCCCTGCCCGGAGAGGTCAAGCAGACCGATGCGCCGTGGAAGCCCATGCGGGGCTTGGGCGCGCTGTTCCGGGCCAGCCCGCTCTGGTACGAACAGCTGCGCTACGGCGCGGAGATGGCCCGCAAGCGGCAGGCCGACCGACGCACCGACCAAAGCGCCATGCCCTTGGGCGACGGGTCCGCGCTGTTTCCCGCGCCCATGGCGCCCGACAGCGACAAGCGTCCCGCGATCCTGATCGGCATGCATTGGCTGGAGATGGGCGGCGCGGAAAAGCTGGGTTTCGACACCGTGCATTGGGCGCTGGCGGCCGGACTGCGGGTGTTCGTCGTGGCCTCGGTTCCCGCGATCCAGCGATTGGCGGACAAGCTGCCCGACCACCCCGACCTGACCTTCATCCGGCTCGACCGCTATCTGCCCCATCATCTGTGGCCGCGCTATGTCCAGCGGCTTGCGATGGCGGAAAACATCCGCGCCGTGCACATCCACCACTGCACGCCGCTGTACGAAAGCCTGACCATGCTGTGCATGCATCTGCCTTGGGTGCAGACCATCGACAGCACGCATATCGTCGAATACGCCAATGGCGGCTACCCGCGGATATCGGGCGTCTGGTCCAACTATCTGGACATGCAGCACGTCATCAGCGGAGAGCTGGTGCGCTATTTCCGCGATCGGTTCCACGCCCCTGCGGGCAAGGTGGTCCTGGGCCGGATGCTGGACCGCAAGGATGCCGGTGCGCTGCCGCCGCTGCGGCTGCAGGCGGGGCAGAAGACGCTGCATGCCTGCTTCATCGGGCGCCTGTTCTATCAGAAACGGCCCGTGGTCGTGGTCGAGACCTTGCGCGCGCTGGATGCTTGGGCCGCGCGGAACGGCGTCACCCTGACCGCGACCATCGTGGGCGAGGGGCCCTATGACGGCACGCTGACCCGCCTGCTGCGCAAGCACGGGCTGTCGTCCAAAGTCACCCTGCTGCCCGGCAACACCGACATTCCGGCACTTCTGGAACGGTCCGACATCCTGCTGCTGCCCTCCAACAACGAAGGGCTGGCGCTGGTCTGCTACGAGGCCGTGGCCCATGGCTGCATCCCCATCTCGACCCGCGTGGGGTCCCAGGATGAGGTGCTGCCCGACGGCCTGCTGGTCCCGCTGGCGCCGCGTGCGGCCGTGGCGGGCACCGTGGCCGCCGTCGACGCGATGTGGCGCGACGCAGGGACGCTGGCACGGCACAAGGACGCCCTGCAGGCCGCCTGGACCCGCCTGACCGCCGATCCCACCGCCGAGGAGGTTCTGATGCCCGTCTATCGCCGCCTGTCGCAGGGGGATACCGCATGAGCGTGCTGAACAAGACGGCGGCGGTCATCGTCACCTTCAACCGGTCGGGCAAGCTGATGGCCGTGCTGGATGCGCTGGCCGCGCAGACCATGCGCCCCGACATCGTGCTGGTCGTGGACAACGCCTCGACCGATGATACCGCCGCCCTGGTCCAGGCGCGGGCCGAGGCCGACCCGACCATCCGCCACCTGCGCCTGCCGACCAATATCGGCGGGGCGGGGGGGTTCCATGCCGGGATGAAGGCCGCCTATCAGATGGGCGCGCAGTATTTCTGGGTGTCCGACGACGACGCCTATCCCCGGCCCGACGCCATCCAGGCCCTGCACGCCGCCCTGACCGGGTTCCAGGCCGATAACGGCTGGCGCCCCAGCTTTGCCTGTTCGCGGGTCGAGTGGATCGACGGCTCGCTGTGCGAGATGAACTGTCCGCGCACGGTCTGGGACTGGGCGCGCTTCGTGCGGCCGGGCAGCCCCTGGGCGCTGGTGGACAGCGCGTCCTTCGTGTCGGTGATGATCCCGCGCTGGGCGGTCAGCGAACACGGCCTGCCGATCCCGGATTATTTCATCTGGTTCGACGACGCCGAATACACTCGCCGCATCGCGCGCAGCTATCCGGGCATCTTCGTGCCGGAAAGCGTCGTGGTCCACGACACCCCCGACAACCGGGGTGTCAATTTCGGCCTGGTCGACGACAAGAGCCTATGGAAGTTCAAGTACGGCGCCCGCAACGAAACCTCATGGCGCCGGCGCGAGATGGGCCTTATGGGCGTCCTCGCCTATGCCTACGGCGTGCGGGGGCAGATGCGCCGCGGCGACGTGCCGTCCTCCCTGCGCCGCCAGATCTATGGCGCGATCATCAAGGGCCTTGGGTTCCGCCCGGCCATCGAACGCGTTTGACCAGACCTATACCAGAGAACACGAAAGCATCATGAGCGACCGCAGAACCCTGTTCCTTCATATCGGTGTCCACCGGACAGCAACGACGGCCATCCAGGCGACGATGTTCAAGAACTGGACGCGGCTGCGCGACGAAGGCTATCTGTACCCGTTGGGCGTCGAACGGCATATCGGCACCTTCAACAACATCTTTTTCGGCAACACGACCGCCAAGGATGTCTCAAAGACCCTGCTGGCACGAGCCGAATCGCACCCGGTCAAAATTCACACCCTGATCATGAGCGATGAAGACGTCAGCATGCGTCGCGACATCAGCGCCCTGCGCGATTTCGCGGACGATTTCGACGTCAAGGTGATCTTCGCGATGCGCCGACAGGACCTGTGGCTGGAAAGCTGGTGGGCACAGAACGTGAAGGGGCAGTGGGATCGCAGGTACTGTCACATGTCCTGGCCGGACTTCATGCAGAACCGGGCCGATTTCCACTGGATCGATTATGACCGTTACATCCGTCACATCGAAGACGTCTTCGGTGAGGGCAGCGTCCGACCCTATGTGTTCGAACGTGAGCAGATGCCTGATGGTGCAATCGCGGCGTTCTGCCGACAGTTCGGGTTCACCGATGGGGCAAGCCTGCAGAAGGCGGGCGGAGAGAACATCAGCCTGACACCCGAAGTGTCCGAATTTGTCCGGCACCTGCCCTTGATCGACGCGCCGATGCCGCTGCGCCTGCGCCTTATCGCGATGGCCGAAGGGGTGGATCGCAAGCTCCGTGCCGAAAACCCAGTGACCCTGATGATCCCGCATGAAGAACGCATGGCGATCATGCAGGAATACGCTCCGGGCAACAGTCGGGTCGCCCGGCGTTTCTTTGGTCGCGATGACCTGTTCCTGGCGCCTCTGCCACAGGCCTCACAGCCGGTGACGACACCGCAATTGCCGCGTTTCTCGGGTCCTGCCATGGAGCGACTTGTTGCGCCGTTCGTGGCCGAAATGATCAAGCGGTTCAGTAAAGACTGACGCCGCCTGTCAGGCGTTGCGCATCAGGCGGTCGCGGGCGTCGTCCATCGCACGCAAGGCCAGCACCGGTTTGCCCTGTGCCGCAAGGGCAAGGGCACGGGTCTCGCTAAGGTCGGAATGCGGAAAACGCACAAGTCCGGCCGCGCAGACACGAAGGCACAGCGACGGACGACCGCGCAGCAGGGCCTCGCGCGCCAGCATTCTGTAGTAGCGGATGGTGGTCTTTCGCGACCGGATGGCGGCGGCGAATTCCGGAAGTTGGAATTGACCCGCGATGACCTGACGGCTGATCCGCTTCATCAGGCCTGTCTGGACAAGCATGGGCGGGACGCCATGGCCCCCGGCAGGAACAGCCACCATGCGTGTGGCCGGCGCGACGGCGATCATGTCAGCATGCCGCTTGTCGGGACGGTTCAGCGGATCATAGAAGACATAGGCGTTCTTCGCCGCCCTGAGCCCTGTGGCCGCATCCCCGTAGGGCAAAGACCAATCCTGATCCAGACCTTCGGCGAATCGGCGTTCCCACGGAACGCGAGCGCGGTCCAGCGTTGCCTGAGGCTGAGCGACAGCACCGTGCACCCCGGCGCAAGCGGTGCAAATGCAGCGGCGCCGAAAGCCCCCATCGAGCTGCCGGCAAACACCACGTTTTCGAACTGTCGGAAAAATCCCGATCCGGACAGATCTTCCAGCGCGGTGATCAGATGGCGGCAGCGGAACCAGTCGTTCGTCGCCGCGATTACACCCAGCAGTGAGTGGCCTTCCTCGCGGTAGAATTTTTCACCCCAGATCGTGCGACCTTGGAATGGGGTATTCTTGGCCCGTGCCGCGTTGTCAAAAGACACGATCAGCGTGTCACTGCCCTTCAGGAACTGCAGGCGGTGGCCGGGTGTCGTGGTGGTGAAATCCTTGGCGGCGGTACCCACCGATGGGCGGGATGACGACTTTCCGAACATGATACGCCTCTCAGATCGGGGATTTGACGAAGGCGGGCATCGCGCCGCCATCCCGGTCGAAGGCCGCGACCGTCTCCAGCGCCTCACGGATCGTCACGTCCATGTCCAGATAGCGATAGGTGCCAAGGCGACCGACGAAGGTCACGCCGGGGGTGGCGTTTGCCAGGTCGACATACTGCTCCAGCAGGGATTTCTCCTCGACCAGGCGGATCGGGTAATAGGGCGTGTCGCCCGGCTCTGCCTGGCGCGAGAATTCGCGATAGCAGACCGACCCCTGATGGCTTTCCCACGGGCTGAAATGCTTGTGCTCGGTGATCCGGGTAAATGGCACGTCGCGGTCGCCATAGTTCATCACCGCGCAGCCTGATGGTCGCCGTCATGATTGAAGCGTTCGAAATCCAGCGTGCGATAGCCAAGCCGGCCAAGGCGATAGTCGAAATACCCGTCCAGCGGTCCCGACCAGAAGACGTGGTCGGCATCCGACGCCATCTCGGGGCTGTATTCGGTGCCCAGTTCGACCTTGATGCGCGGGTGATCCAGAATGGCCGCGACCATCGCGGTGTATCCGTCCTGCGGCATCCCCTGAAAGCGATGGAAGAAATAGTTGTCGTCATAGTTGAACCGCACCGGCAGCCGCTTGAGGATCGAGGCCGGCAGCTCGGTCGGCGAACATCCCCACTGCTTTTCGGTATATCCCTTGAAGAACGCCTCGTAGAGTTCGGGGCCCACGAAACGCAGGGCCTGATCTTCGAAGCTTTGCGGATCGGTGATGGTCGTGTCGGCCTTGGATTCGATGAAGGCGCGGGCCTCTTCGGGGCGCAGGGTCGTGCCGAAGAACTGGTTGATCGTCAGCAGGTTCACGGGCAGCGAATAGACCCGGCCCTGCGCGGTCGTCTTGACCCGGTTCTGGAACGGCATGAAGCGCGCAAAGCGGTTGACGTAATCCCACACGCCCTCGTCGTCGGTGTGGAAGATGTGCGGGCCATAGACATGCATCATGACGCCGGTATCGGCGTCGCGTTCCGTATGGCAGTTGCCGGCGATATGAGGGCGCGCATCGATGATGCGGCAGTCATGCCCGGCCTCGGCCAGTTCGCGTCCGATCACGGCACCGGACAGTCCCGCGCCCACCAATAGAATTCTCATTGCCCCGCCCCGCCTTTGCGCATGGTTCGACATTCCGTCGTGCCTTGCGCGATGATATAGCGAGGTGCGGGGGTCAGGCCAACAGGCAGCCGCCTAGGCGACGGCCGAAACCCGCTGCTGCTGGGATATCCAGTCCCAACTGTCCCGCATGCCCTGTTCCAGCGTGATGGTGGGGTTCCATCCGACGGCCTTGCGAATCCTGGCGATGTCCAGAATGATCCTGGGCACGTCGAAGCCGCGGCCCGGCCGATAGAGGGGTGACAGGTCCCGGCCAGTGATCTCCGCCGTCAGCTCGACGATGCGCTTGACCGAAGCACCTTCACCCGAACCGGCGTTGAAACAGCCGTTGATCGGCGCTTCCAAGGCAATCGCCGACAGGTTTGCAAGGTCGCGCACATCAATGAAGTCCCGGATGATGCTGCCGTCGCCCCAGACCTCGATCTGCTCGCCTTGTGCAATCTTCCAAAGGTACGTGCCAATGATGCCCTGCAGGCCGGCATTGCCCTGACGTGGGCCGTAGGGGTTCGACGCACGTAACGCGACGAAGTCCAGGCCATGAAGCTTGCGCTCCATGTGCAGATAGTTCTCGATCGCGACCTTGACGATGCCGTACGAGCTGATCGGAACCAGCGGGTGGCTTTCGGGAACCTCCTCGCACTGGGGCACGCCATAGACGGTCCCGCCGGATGACAGAAACACCAGCTTCTTGATGTTCCGGGTGCGCATCGCGTGCAACAGCCGGACAGTTGCGATCAGGTTGCCTTCGATGTCGGCGCAGGGGTTCATGTTCGACGTCGCAGGCACCGTTGTGCTGGCACTGTGGATAACCGAATCGACGTCGCGCAGGGCGACCTTCAGAACGTCCTCGGATGAAAAGCTGCCCCTGACGTACTCAACCCCCGGCAGAGGAGGGCGAAAGGCCTCGGGCTTCATATCCAGCACGCGCACGCGGTGTCCGTGGGCGATAAGCGCGTCGACGATATGGGATCCGATGAAGCCGCAGCCGCCAATTACTAGGGTTCGAGTCATGATAAGGTATCCGTTTTTTCGCGGTGTTCCGTCGTAACGCAGACTGATCGTGACTGACATGCGCGGCGCAACCTGGCCTCGGCGAGATCACCCATACCGGAAACATGCTGCATTGCAAACAACTGCAGGGCTGGCCATAAGCCCCCTGCGGTCGCCGCAATCCGGGTCTTTGGGCAGCACCGCATTGCGGAACAGGCCGACTGGAAGGAGCAGGCATGGTAGTGATTTTACATGCAAAAGCAGATCAGCCAGTACAATTGCTGTCTGCTGAGCTTTTGAAAGAAAACGATTTCATCGTGCTGGCGGGTCCGGTGGGGGCATTCGATGCAAGCGGCTGGGACACTGCGCCGGGCGAGGTCGGCGGCGCGGTTCTGCGTGTCTCCCACCTGACCCCCAGACATTCCGCCTTCGAAGTGTTGGCCGAATGCTTGTGCCTCTGTCAGCGGCTTCTTGCCGAACATTTATGCGAATTGCGCTATTATCAACCTCAGGACGAACAGGACGCCTTACATGATGACACTCCTGTCGCATGGTCGGCCCTGCCGGACGGAAGCGTGACAGCATTTCGCTTGGCCCCGATGGTCGCCAGCAGCCCGCTGCTGGCAACGGTATCACGCGATCTTGCTGGGCGGACGATGACTGACGACCGGCGCTTTACCTTTCTTGCCGCCGCCTTTGCAGGAGCCTGAATGCCTTATCCCAACGACATCTGGACGACGCTTGCCGGCCGAGCGGGGATCGTCGACCAACGACCCGATTTCCGTTTCGATTCCGAATTCTACGCGCGCACCTATCCAGAGCTTGGACGCGACGATGCAACATTGCTGCATCACTATACCGATCATGGACGGTCCGAGGGACGCCATGGCACCTATTACAGCCTGCTGCGCAGGCAGGCGCCCCATATTGATGCTGCGCTGGACAAGCTGATCACCCACCCCGATATCCGGACGTTGATTGACGCCCGGCATCCCGATGCCCTGCATCTGGCATTCGAGGCGATCCAGTTGGGCGCACCCGTCGATTCGGACATCTCGGATTTCTCGATGCAGGCATATCTGGAGTGGTATCCGGACATCGAGGCAGCGGGCATGAACCCGCTGATGCACTATCTGCGCTTTGGATCGATGGAAGGCGGTCGCCGCACGCTGGCGGACCTGCGCAAGGGGTTTCACTCGGGACGCCAGGTGTTTCGCCCCGAACTGCCGACCGTTCTGATCTGCGTTCACGAGATGTCGCGCACCGGCGCACCCGTCGTTGGCCGCGATCTGGTCCGTGAGGCAAGCCGCACCCATAACGTTGTGGTGGCCGCCCTGCGCGGCGGCGATCTGCTGGACCAGTTCCTGCCGCATTGCTGCGGTGCCCTGGTCACCGATAACCCGCTGCGCGAGATGCCCTATGTGAACGCGGACGTGTTCCGCGGGATCGACCACGCCATCCTCAACTCGGTCGAATGCGCGCCATTCATCCATCCGCTGGTCGCCCAGGATATCCCCTTTGCGGCCTATATCCACGAATATGCCGACTATACGTTCCCGTCGTGGAAATCGCTGTACATGGCCGCCTTTGCGGACCTTCTTATATTCTCGTCCGAGCATGTCCGCGACAGCTGGCAGGGGCGTCTGGCGGATGTCGATTTTGATACCGCAAATGACAGCACCATCATTCCCCAGCATCCGCTGATCGACGGCCGGGTCACCGAACAGCGCCTCGTCGAGGCACGGCAAAGGATTTCCTCCGCTCTGGGCCGCGATCTGGCGGACGCGCGCATCGTCTGCGGCGCGGGCCATGTCCAGTGGCGCAAGGGTACCGACATCTTTGTGCAGGCCGCACAGATCTGCGCCGACACCGACCCGGATACCGTCTTCGTGTGGATCGGCGACGGCCAGAACCATCAGGACATGGGATTCGGGGTCTGGTTCGACTATCACCTTCGCCAGGTTGGTGCGAACCGGCCGGATGGCAACCTGTTCATGCTGCCGGCGGGCCCGCTGTATCTGGACCTCATGGACGCCGCTGATTCGATGTTCCTGTCGTCGCGCCTGGACCCTTTGCCGAACGTGGTGTTCGACGCGGTGCGGCGCGGTCAGACGATGGTCTGTTTCGACGGCGCGACAGGCTTTGCCGACGACCGGTATCGCGGGTCCGATCGGATCACGCGCACGCCCTATGCCGATCCGGCGGCGGCGGTTCGGGCCCTGCTGACGCTGCCCCGCAAGACGGGCACTCCCGATCAGGACGCGACCACCGCCCGAAACGATGGGCCGCTGCTGTTCGATCGCATGCGCGGCGCCCTGCAGGACCGGCTGGCGCGGCAGCGCAACTTTGTCCTCGGCGAAAGCCGGATCGACATTCCGCTGCTGTTCTCCAAATCAACGGCCGATCGCCCCCTGCGCCAGCGAGAGCGCGAGAAGCTGTTCCGCTATGACCGCCGCCTGCTGTGGCGCGACGTGGATGACGCGCGCACGACCATCGCCGCATCGGACAACTGGGTGCACCGCAGCCTGCGCCTGGAGGAGTACCGCGCCATCGCGCCTGATGACGCCGGGGTGGGCGACTTTGCGATCCACGTCCACGCGTTCTACATCGACGATCTGGACGACGCCCTGCGCGACCAGGCGGCCTTTGCGCGCGCCTCGCGCATCGTCGTGACCACCGATACCGAGCTCAAGGCCGCGCAGATCCGCCAGATGGGTGCCGACCGCGGCCTGACCATCCAGACGCAGCTGGTGCCGAACCAGGGCCGGGACATCCTGCCTTTTCTGCGACTGTTCGGCCGCGACGGGCTGGCGGGCGACGACCTGATCTGGTGCCACCTGCACCAGAAGAAATCGGTCCAGACGACGTCGCATGGCGACGTCTGGCGCCGCTTCCTTCATCGCATCCTGCTGGGCGATCAGGACATGCTGTCGTCGGCCATCAGCCGGATCGCCGAACCCGGCGTGGGGCTGGTCGCCCCGTTCGAACCGCATTTCGTCCCCTGGGACGATTCGCGGCGTCTGCTGCCGGGCATCGCCGACCGCTTTCCGGGGCCGATGCCGCGGAATCCGTTGTTGTTCCCGGTGGGCAACATGTTCTGGACCCGCGCCGATGTCGCCCGGCAGATGCTGGACCTGTTCGGAGAGGACCACGCCTGGCCCAACGAGCCCATCCCGACCGACGGCACCGAGTATCACCTGATCGAGCGCCTGTGGCCCGCCATCGCCGCGCGCATGGGGCTGGAGTCGGTATTTCTGCACAAGGACGATGAGGAGCGGGTCTGAAATAGGCCCGGATGCAACGCAATGGTTCATGCAATTCGAATTACCCGACACGGTACCGACGTCTTTCTGGACAAGCCCAAGTCCGGACTTTTCCGGGATCTTGATGCGCTTGCCTTTTCGGGTTGGGCCGTCCCTTCGGTAACCGAGGTGCAGATAGAGTTTCCGACCCATCGCGTCGCTGTTTCGAAAACGCTGATGCGGCCCGACGTGACTGCCCATTTGGGACGTATCGGCGTCGAGACCTCTGACGACTGCCACGGTTTCGCCGTTCTGACCGAGGCGCAGCCGTTCCAGGTCTATGCGCTGTTCCAGGATGGCACCCGCAAGCTGCAACTTGCCGGAGAGGTCGAGGCGCCGGACAACGTCATGCTGGGTGCCAACGGCTGGCTGTTTCTCAGTTCATCGAACGGAATTCTCGAGCAGGCTGCGGGGACTTTCAATCCCGCGCCCGGCCTGAAGGTCTGGGACGACTATCTCGAACGGTTCGACATGCTTGCTCAGGAAATGCAGATCCAGTGGCGCTTTTGCATTGCGCCGTCCAAGGAGCTTATCGTTCCAGAGCTTGCACCCTTTCCAGTGTCGGATAATAATTTTCTTGCTGTATTTTTACGTCGATCGCGGTTTGCGGAGTTTATGTCGTGCCCAATTGATCAGTTCAAACGATACTCAAATATATCGTACTGGCCCTCGGACAGTCACTGGAGCGATGTAGGCGCAGCAATTGCTGCTAAGGACGTTCTTCACAGATTCGGCAGGACCAATACAGTCGTGCCGAATATAGGTGTAGAATTCTCGATCGGCATCGGTGATTTGAGTGATAAGCTCTTGGGACAGCATGATGCGGCTTTTCCCGGTATTTCGTTGCAAAATGAAAACGTTAATTTGAATTTTGACAACTATGCCGTACTGGGCGGCAATACTGGCAGATTTATGATCTGGGAGTCGGATGATGCTGGCGCTGAAGGCACGCTGTTTATCAGCGGCGGCTCTTCGTTTCACTGGATGAGCAAATTTCTGACGCCGTCTTTTAAACGCACCGTATTCCTGCATGGAACAGGTCGCATAGACGTTTCACTATTGAAGGAGGTGGCGCCGACCCATGTTCTTCTTCAAAACAACTCGCGTTTCATGAGCGTTCATCCCGATGAAGGGAATTTCTCGAACCTTTCCGAAATGCTCAATCCGGCTCAGATGAACGCGAACTGGCGGTCTGGCTATTCCTACTACGATAGGATCGCCGCAGACGTCTTGGGCCATTCCTCATGAGGGGTACGGCGCGCCGGACATCTTTCGCTTGAAACCACGGCAACCATTTGTCATGCCAGCAGAACATCAGGCAGACCGCCGGCAGTGCCATTCAGAATGGCTGACCGGCAACCCTTGGGAGGAAGGGCGCGCTGACCCTGACCCCGACCGGAGACGCATCAGATGACCTCGACCCGTCCGCAGACCGACCTGACCGTTTCACCGGTCAGAACCGCCCTGATCGTGCTGGGGATGCACAGGTCCGGCACTTCGGCGCTGGCCGGCGTGCTGGGGCATCTGGGTGCGGCGCTGCCGCAGGACCTGATGGCGCCCTCGGACATGAACGCCAAGGGGTTCTTTGAATCCAACCGCATCACCGGGCTGAACGACCGCCTGCTGGCGCAGGCCGGGTTCACCTGGTGGGACCCCCGCCGCTTCCCAGCCACCTGGTTCGGCACCCCCGAGGCGGACGCCTTGCTGGACGAGGCGGTGGAGGTGCTGAGGGCGGATTACGGCGATGCGCGGCTGTTCGTCATGAAGGACCCCAGGATCTGTCGCCTGCTGCCGTTCTGGATCGCCGCACTGGACCGCTTTGGCGCCCGGGTGCGGATCGTCCACACCCACCGCGCCGCGTGGGACGTTGCCGCATCCCTGTCGCGTTGGGCGGAATACGAGCCGGAATTCGGCCTGGTCCTGTGGGCGCGGCACGTCCTTGACGCCGAGGCCGACAGCCGCGCGCTGCCGCGCTGCTTTACCAGCTTCGAGGCGCTGATGGACGATTGGCGCACGGTCGCGCGACACGTCGCGCAGGCGCTCGGCCTGGAGTGGCCACAGGCGCCCGATCAGGCCGGACCGGCGGTGGACGACTTTCTCAGCCGCGACCTCCAGCATTTTCGAGGGGCATCGGCGACCGGGCCCGACGGGCAGCCCCTGCCGCCGGTGGTGGCCGAACTGCAGGATGTTCTGGGCGCATGGGTGCATGATGCGGGATCCGCGCAGGATCAGGGCCGTCTGGATGAACTGCGTTCGGCCCTGGACGCCAGCGGCCCGCTGTTCGACGGGCTTGCGCTGCGCACGGTGCATCGTGCGCGCGAGGTGGCGCATCTGTCGGGCCGCGTCGAAAGCCTGAGGGCAGAGGTCGCGCAGGTGCGTCAGGACCTGACCCGTGCCGGGCTTGAAGCGGGCCGCCGCGACGCCGAGATCGCAGATCAGGCGCAGCGCCTGGTGGCGACGGATCGTCGACAGCACGTCGCCTCTGTCCAGCTGCGCCAGCTGACCGAACAGCGCGCCCGCGAGATGCATGAACGCCTGCGCCTGGCCATCGCGCTGGACGACCCGGATGCGATGGCGGACAGACTGGACGAACTGGCCGATCGCGTGGAACGGGCCACCGCCGAACATCACAAGGAACGCGACTGCCTGCAGGCCGAAGCCGAGGCGATGGCCACCGAGGGGGCGCGCCTGCGGGACGATCTGGCAAAGGCTCTGCACTCCTTGGCGGAAGCGCGGGCCGAACGCGATTCCGCACAGCACTGGGGCACCGCCCGCGAGGCGGAACTGATGGCCAGCACTTCCTGGCGCGTGACGGCGCCGTTGCGGGCGGTCTCGCGCGCAGCACGCCGGTTGCGGCCCTAGGCGCGCTGCCAGGGGCGCAGCTCGGCCTCCATCCAGGTGCCGTGGGCGGCGTTGGGGAAGACGATCCAGTCCTGACCAAAGCGGTCGGCGTGGTCGTCTGTCAGGCGGTGCTGATCCTCCAGCGCGGCGCCGGCGAACGCGCCATGGAAATCGTGCAGCGTGTCGCCAAGCTGCAGGACGATCCGGTGGCCGCTTTCAACCTGCGCGCGGCGCGCGCCTTGGGCGGCCCGAACAGCAGCACCTGTTCGGCGCAGACCTGCGGCAGGCCGAGGCGCGACAGGGTCGCGATGGTGGCCAGCTTGTTCTCCTCGAACCGGTCCGAGACGTAGAAGATCGTGACCCCCAGGCTGTCAGCCAAGGCAAAGAACTCGGCGGCGCCGGGGATCAGGTGGGGGTTGCCCTCGCGCTCCCACAGCAGCCAGGTGTCCAGGTTCTGGAACATCCCTTCGTTGTGCATGGCGGCGGCCATGACGGCGCTGTTGTCCAGGATCGTCTCGTCGATGTCGCTGAGGATCGCCAGACCGGCGCCACCTCCGGCCTGATCCACGGCGGCCCGCAGGCGCAGGGTGGCCAGCGCATAGCATTGCCGCTGCAGGGCGCGCACCTCGGCCGAGCCTGCTGATAGCGGACGGCGATGGCGTGGTCGTGAGGCGTGCGGGTGGGCTGCATGATCTGTCCTTTGGTCGCGCGCAGCATTGCTAGGCCGCGCGCGCCGCCGGGTCAAATGACGGTCTGGTGGCAGGAGGCGTCACACGGCGGGGACGGGCATGCGGTACGGCGCCTCGCGGACGGGCAGGTGGATCAGGGCGCTGAAGGCCCCGATGCCCACGCCGATCCACCAGACCAGGAAATAGTCGCCCGACGCGTCATACAGCTTGCCGCCCAGCCAGACCCCCATGAACGAGCCCAGTTGATGGGACAGGAACACGAACCCGTAGAGCGTCCCCATGTAGCGCAGCCCATAGATATAGGCGACCAAACCCGAGGTCAGCGGCACCGTGGCCAGCCACAGCCCCCCCATGACCAGAGAGAACAGGACCACCGTGCCGGGCGTCATCGGCGTCAAGATAAAGGCCGCGGCGGCGATGGTGCGCAGGGTATAGATGCCCGCCAGCAGGTATTTCTTGGTATAGCGCTTGCCCAGATACCCCGCCAGGATCGCCCCGCCGATATTGGCCAGCCCGATCAGGGAGATGGCGATCGCCCCAAGCGCCGATGTCGTGGTGATGCCCAGGCCCGCCAGCATGCCGGCCGGGTCGATGGGGCCGCACATCTCGGTGATCATGGCGGGGAAATGCGCGGTGATGAAGCCCAGCTGATAGCCGCAGGAGAAGAACCCCGCAAAGATCATCATGAAGGACGGGTCGCGGAAGGCGCGCATCAGTACGGTGCCCATGCTGTCTTCCAGCTGCGACCGGGTTGCGGGCTTGCCGTCGCCCAGCATCGGCAGGAACAGCATCGTGGCCAGCACGATGACCCCGAAGATGATGAAGACCGTCTGCCAGGGATAAAAGGCCAGCAGCCCCTCTGCCAAGGGGGCGCCAAACACCTGGCCCGCAGATCCGGCGGCGGTGGCGATGCCCAGGGCCAGGCTGCGGTTGTCGTCGCTGGCGGCGCGGCCGACCACGGCCAGGATCACGCCGAACCCGGTGCCTGCGATGCCGAAACCCACGATGATCTCCAGCAGCTGGATGCTTGCCGGGGTGGTGGCAAAGGCGGTCAGGATCAGGCCCGCGCTGTACAGGATCGCGCCGACGATGATCGCCCACCGGTCGCCCCACCGTTCCGCCATCGCCCCGAAGATCGGTTGGCCGATGCCCCAGGCCAGATTCTGGATCGCGATGGCCAGCGAAAACTCCGCCCGCGGCCAGCCGAAATCCTCGGCGATGGGAATCTGGAACACGCCGAAACTGGCGCGCAGCGCAAAGTTGATCAGCAGGATCAGTGATCCGCCGATCAGCACGGGTGTCAGGATGCGGGAATGAGGCATGGCTGCGGCCTTGGATAGGATCGGCCGCAGCGTTGCCCCCGACATGGGGGTACGTCAATCACGCAATTGTCAGGATGCAATCACGCCGTCAGCGGCGCCCCATCTCCGACTGGATCGAGAACTGCGACGACGGGATAGAGCCGCCCTTGGACATCTCTCCCAGGATCACGGTGGTCTTTTGGCCGGTATCGTCGGTGACGACCCACTGGCGCAGTTCGGTCGGCGCGGTGAACACCATCTGGATGGTGCCGTTCTGGGGCCGCTGCGGGTCCTGCGCGGTCACGATGGTGCCGTTGTTCTGTTCGCTGTGACCGGTGACCATGCCCTGACGGCCAAGGTTCACGTTGGCGTCCAGGATGATCGACAGCGGGGTCTGCGACAGCGGATACTGCTGCGGGCCGCCGTTCGACTTGCCGTCGAAGATCGCCACGTTGCCGCCCGATGCCAGCACCAGCGTCGGGTCGTTGTCGTATTCGAACCGTACCCGGCCGGGACGCTGGATATAGACCGTTCCCGTCGACACCGTGCCGTCCGGGTTGATCTGCGTGAACTCGGACGTAACCGTGGTCAGGCTGTTGAGATAGCGCGAGATCTCGTTCAACGGGATGCGTTCGGCCAGGGCCGGAAAGGCCATGGCGGCAAGAAGGGCGGGCGCAAGGGCGAGGGTGCGTATGTTCATGGTCCCGATCATATCCTTTCGCTGTTGCGATGCACATCACGTCTGGCGGATGAACGCGGTGCCAACCATCGCGCGTCCGTGACGGTTCCGCATCATTTGTTTCATCCGCGACGCCTTGCGAAGAACGCATGGGGAACATATCTTTCCCGACATGGCACAGCGCACCTTGCAGGACAAGCTGGCGATCCTGTCGGACGCCGCGAAATACGACGCATCCTGTGCGTCCAGCGGAACGACGCGACGCGATTCGCGATCGGGGGGCATCGGCTCGGGCGGGGGCACGGGGATCTGCCATGCCTATACGCCGGACGGGCGATGCATCAGTCTGCTGAAGATTCTGATGACGAACTTCTGCATCTATGATTGCGCCTATTGCATCAACCGCGTCAGCAGCAACGTGGAACGCGCCCGGTTTTCGCCCGAGGAGGTTGTCCGGCTGACGCTGGAATTCTATCGGCGCAACATGATCGAGGGGCTGTTCCTGTCGTCGGGCATCATCCGCAGCCCGGACCAGACGATGGGCGATATGGTCCGCATCGCGCGGATGCTGCGGATCGAACACGGGTTCAAGGGGTACATCCACCTCAAGACCATCCCCGACGCCTCGCCCGATCTGGTGGCGCAGGCGGGGCTGTTCGCGGACCGCCTGTCGGTGAATGTCGAACTGCCCCAGGATGCTAGTTTGCGCCACCTTGCCCCCGAAAAGCGCCCCGAGACGATCCGCGCCACCATGGCCGACGTCCGTCTTGGCCGCGAGGCCGCCAAGGATCGCAGCCATACCGGCAAGCGCCCGCCGCGCTTTGCCCCCGCCGGGCAGTCCACGCAGATGATCGTGGGCGCGGATCAGGCAACGGACGTGGACATCCTGAACACCTCGGCCAATCTCTATTCGGGGTATCAGCTGAAGCGGGTCTATTACTCTGCCTTCAGCCCGATCCCCGACGCGTCCGCCATGCTGCCGCTGATCAAGCCGCCCTTGATGCGCGAACACCGCCTGTATCAGGCCGACTGGCTGATGCGGTTCTATGGCTTTGACGCGACAGAGATCGGCTCGGCGCATCCGTCGGGCAACCTGGATCTGGCGATCGACCCCAAGCTGGCTTGGGCGCTGGCCAACCGCGCGCAGTTCCCGGTCGATGTCGCCCGCGCCCCGCGCGAGATGCTGCTGCGGGTGCCGGGTTTCGGCACCAAGACCGTGGGCCGCATCCTGACCGCGCGCCGAAACGGCGTGCTGCGCTATGCGGACCTGCTGCGCATGGGCGCGATTATGTCCAAGGCGCAGCCCTTCGTCACGCTGCCCGACTGGACGCCCGGCGCACTGACCGACAGCGCGGGCCTGCGCGCACGGTTTGCGCCGCCGCCCGAACAGCTGTCGCTGTTCTGATGATCCGGGTCACGCTGCCGCGGTTCGGACGCTTTGACGCCTGGCGCGCGGCGGCCCGCGATCTGGCCAGCGCGCGCGTCGCGATGGAGGACGTGACCTGGGCTGACCCCGACACGCCTCCCGATCTGTTCGGCGCCGACCCGGCCCCGCCGCCGCGCAATCATCCGGTGGTCGCCACGCAGGAGTTCCTGCAGCTGGCCCGCCAAGTCGCCAGCCATTCCGACCCGGAACGCTGGTCGCTGCTGTACGGCGCGCTGATGCGGGCACAGGACGACCGGCGCTTTCTGTCGAACCCGGCCGATCCGATGCTGGACCGCCTGTCGCGGATGGCGAAATCGGTGCGCCGCGACATCCACAAGATGCACGCCTTTGTCCGGTTTCACGAACTGCCGTCCGACGGGCCGCGCCGGGCCTTTGGTGCCTGGTTCGAACCCGAACACCCCATCCTGGAGGCCGGGACGCCTTTCTTCGCCAAGCGCTTCGCCGACATGGACTGGCTGATCGCGACGCCCGAAGGCACCGCCCGGTTCGACGGCGATGCCATCGCCTATGACGATCCGGCGCCGCGCCCCGATCTGCCCGACGATGCCAGCCACGGGCTGTGGCAGACCTATTTCGCCAACATCTTCAACCCGGCGCGCATCAAGACCAATGCGATGCGGTCGGAAATGCCCAAGAAATACTGGAAGAACCTGCCCGAGACCCGCCTGATCCCCGATATGCTGGCCGATGCGCCGCGCCGGGTTCAGGCCATGCGCGACGCGGGCGCGTCCGATGCGCCGGCCTTTGCGCCCAAGATCACCGCCCGCTTGCGCCAGCAGCCCGACGACAGCATTCCCGACACGCTGGCGCAGGCCGCGTCTCAGGCCGCCCGCTGCACCCGGTGTGAGCTGTGTCATGCGGCGACCCAGACCGTCTGGGGGCAGGGCGATCCCGCCGCCCGCCTGATGCTGGTCGGAGAGGCGCCGGGCGATCAGGAGGATCTGGCCGGCCTGCCCTTTGTCGGCCCCGCGGGCCAGTTGCTGCACCGCACCATGGCCGAGGCGGGTCTGGCCCCCGACCGGGCTTGGCTGACCAACGCGGTCAAGCATTTCCGCTTTACCGCGCGCGGCAAGCGACGCCTGCACCAGACGCCCGACCGCGACCATGTGGACCAATGCCGCTGGTGGCTGGACCTGGAACGCCGGATGGTCGCGCCGCGTCTGACCGTGGCCTTGGGGGCGACGGCGGCTTTCGCGCTGACCGGCAACCGCAAGCCGCTGACCCCGCGGCGCGGCCTGGTCGAGCCTGCGCGCGACGGCGGCCCCGTCCTGATCACTTGGCACCCCAGTCTGATCCTGCGCCTGCCACCCGATCGCGCCCCCGCGGCGCTGTCAGAGCTGCGCGCCGATCTGGCGCAGGCCGTGCAGATGGTCGCCTGAAGCGTCAGCCGAAGACCGACCAGCCCGTGAACTCGGCCAGTTTTTCGGCGGCCAGCGTGCCCATCTGGGAATTGCCCCAGCCATCCAGCCCCGGCGACCAGATCGCGATGGAGGCCTTGCCCGGCGCGATGACCAGCAGCCCGCCGCCCACGCCCGATTTCGCGGGCATGCCCACGCGGAACGCGAAATTGCCCGACCCGTCATACTGGCCGCAGGTCATCATCAGCGCATTGATCCGCCGCTGTTTCACCGGGGCCAGCAGGGACGGCGCACAGTCCAGCCCGGCGATCACCCGACCTGCGCGGGCCAGCTGAATGCAGGACATCTCGATCGCGCATTGGTGGACATAGGTGCCGATGACATGGTCCGGCGGATTGCGCAGGTTGCCAAAGCTGCGCAGGTAATGCGCCAGGGCGGCGTTGCGGTATCCGGTGCGGGCCTCGGACCGGGCGACGGCCTTGTCGATGTGGATGTCGTCATCCTCGGCCGCCGCGCGCACGAAGCCCAGGATCTCGGCCAAGGTCAGCTGGGGGCTGCGGCCGCGCAGCAGCTCGTCGGTGACGACGATGGCGCCCGCGTTGATGAAGGGGTTGCGGGGGCGGCCCTTTTCCTGCTCCAGCAGCAGGATCGAATCGAACCGGTCGCCCGACGGCTCGCGCCCCACGCGCAACCAAAGCTGTTCGCCGATCCGGCCCAGCACGCAGGCCAAGGCAAAGACCTTACTGACCGACTGGATCGAAAACCCCTGGTCGGCCTGTCCCGCCCTCAGCACCTGCCCGTCGGCCAGCGCCACCGCGATGCCGAACTGATCCGGCGCGACGCCGCCCAGTTCCGGGATGTAATCCGCGACCTTGCCCCAATCGGCGGCCTTGCGGATGTCGCGGTCCAGATCCTGCAGAAAGCGGTCAAGTGTCATGGCGTCCCCCGGTGCTGCGCGCAGCCTATGGCGCGAAACGGCGTGCCGGGGAAGGTTAAAGCGCCTGACCCGCCAGCATCCGCGGCATCGGCGACACGGCCAGCCCCGCCGCCTGCCGCATGAAGCCCCGCCGCAGCCCGGGCAGCGCATCGACCGCGCCCATGCCCGCACCGCGCAGCCCGGCCACCGCCGGGTTGTCGGTCGCGAACAGCCGGTTCACCCCGTCCATGCCCAAGGCCAGTGTTGTAGCATCGGGCCTGCGCCAGGCCTGATACCGCTCCAGCACCAGCGGGCTGCCGAAATCCTCGCCGCGGCGGGCGGCGTCGACCAGCACCTCGGCCAGAGCGGCCACGTCGCGCAGACCCAGGTTCAGGCCCTGACCCGCGATCGGATGCACCCCATGCGCCGCGTCCCCAACCAGCGCCACACGCGGGGCGGCATAGTCGCGCGCCAGCGACAGCGACAGCGGATAGCTGAACCGCGGCCCGGCCAGTGACAGTGCGCCCAGGAAATCGCCAAAGCGCGGGCGCAGGACCGTCAGGAAGTCGTCGTCGTCCAGCGCGGCGATGGCTGCGGCATTCGTGGCGGTTTCCGACCAGACGATGTTGCTGCGGTTGCCGGGCAAAGGCAGGATCGCCAGCGGCCCGGTCGCCATGAAATACTGATGCGCGATGCCGTGATGCGGCAGCGCGTGGTCGATGGCCGCGACCAGCGCGGTCTGGCCATAGTCCCATCCCTGCCGCTTGATGCCCGCACGCGTGGCCACGCCCGACCCGCGCCCGTCCGCGCCGACCAGCAGGCGTGCGGTCAGGCGCTGTCCATCGGACAGGATCGCGGTGACATTCGCCGGTCCGACCTCCTGTCCGGTCACGGACAGGCCGGGCAGGGTGGTCACCGCCCCCGCCATCGCGTCGACCAGAGCTGCGTGCAGGAAGCGGTCCTCCAGCATGTGGCCGACGGGGCCCTCGCCCAGTTCGGCACTGTCGAAATGCAGGAAGAAATGGCCCGCGCCCTCTCCGGGTTGGCCTTGGGACGCCTTGATCTGGTGGATGGGCTGGGCATCGGCGGCCAGCCGGTCCCACAGGCCAAGCGCCCGCAGCACCCGGACCGAGGCGATGGCCAGCGAATAGGCCCGCCCGTCGAACCCCGCGCCCGCCCGTGCCCGCGCGGGCTGCGGGTCGACCACGGCCACGCGCAGACCCACCTGCGCCAGGGCCAGCGCCAGCGTCGGGCCGTTCAGCCCGCCCCCGGCAATCACGATGTCGAAATCCTGTGTCATGCCCAGCAGAATGCACGGGCCGGGGGCAAAGGCAATGCGGCGCGCAGCCTCACGCGCCCTGCGCCAGCAGCGCGGCCAGCCCGCTGCGATAGTCAGGATAGCGTAGCGTGACGCCAAGGTCGCGCTTGATGCGATCGTTCCGCACCCGCTTGCTGTCGCCATAGAACGACCGCGCCATGGGGGTCATGTCGGCCTGATCGAAGGGCACGGCGGGCGGCAGCGGCAGGCCCAGCAGGGTCGCGGCATGCGCGATCACGTCCTGGGGCGGGGCCGGGTCGTCGTCGCAGACGTTGTAGATGCCGATCGGCGCGGGCGCGTCGATGGAGGCCATCAGGACCTGGGCGATATCCTCGACATGGATGCGCGAAAAGACCTGGCCGGGCTTGATGATGCGGCGCGCGGTGCCGTCGCGGACCTTCTGGAACGGGCCGCGGCCGGGACCATAGATCCCGGCCAGCCGAAAGATGTGCAGCGGCAGGTCATGGGTGCGGGCCAGGTCCTGCCAGTCGGCCTCGGCGGCGATGCGGGCCTGGCCGCGCACGCCCGATCCGTCCAGAACCGAATCCTCGTCGACCCAGCCTCCGTCGCGGTCGCCATAGACACCGGTGGTGGACAGATAGCCCAGCCAACGGGGGCGGGCGCGGGCCAGATCGTCCCGGAACGCTGTCAGCACGGGGTCGCCGTCCCGGCCGGCGCGGCGCTGACCAGGATCGCGTCGGCTTGGGGGATGGCTGTACGCAACGCGTCCTCGGACCCCGGCCACAACAAGGGCTCCGCCCCCGCGGCTGCGACGCGGTCGGGGTCGTCGCGCGTGGTACCGGTGACCTGCCAGCCGCGGGCGGTCAGCAGGGGTGTCAGAAAGCCGGCGCTGTAGCCGTGACCGAAAACGAGCATCTTCATGACGGCACCGTAACGGCGCGCGCGCGGCTGCGCCAGACGCTTGCCTGCCGCCCGCGCCGCTGGCAGGGTCGGCGCAACAAGAAGGACAGATCCGATGACGACAGACGCCCGCTTTCTGCCGGTCCAGACCCCCGACGCCGCGGCACCCCGCGATTTCACCGATGCTGCCGCCGCCGTGGCCCATCTGCGTGCGCTGTACGACCAGGCGACCGGCTTTCTGCTGGGCCATTTCACCGCCATCCTGGAAGGCGCGTCCCCCGTCGCGCGGTATCGCGCCTTCTACCCCGAGGTGCGGCTGATCGTCCCGACCCACGGCAAGATCGACAGCCGCCTGTCGTTCGGTCATGTCGTCGCACCCGGCGTCTATGCGGCGACGGTGACGCGTCCGGACCTGTTTCAGCACTACCTGACCGAACAGCTGGGCCTGCTGATCAAGAATCACGAGGTACCGGTCAGCATCGGCCTGTCGGACACGCCGATGCCGGTGCATTTCGCGGTCGCCGCCCAAAGCGACCTGGCCGTCCCGCAGGAGGGCGTGCTGGATTTCAGCCTGCGCGACGTCTTCGACGTGCCGGACCTGAACACCATGAACGATGACATCGTGAACGGCGTCGCGGGCGCATTGCCCGACGGCAGCCAGCATCTGGCAGCCTTTACCGCGCAGCGGGTCGATTATTCGCTGGCGCGCCTGGCCCATTACACCGCCACCGCGCCCGAGCATTTCCAGAACTTCGTGCTGTTCACCAACTATCAGTTCTATGTCGACGAGTTCGAGGCCTTTGCCCGCCGCGTCCTGTCGGACCCGGACAGCGGCTATACCGCCTTTGTCGCGCCCGGAAACCAGCAGATCACCGACGGGCACGACACCATCGTGCCGCTGTCCAAGCTGCCGCAGATGCCGACCTATCACCTGAAGCGCGCCAACGGGCAGGGGATCACGCTGGTCAATATCGGCGTGGGCCCGTCCAACGCCAAGACCGCGACCGACCACATCGCCGTGCTGCGCCCGCATGTCTGGCTGATGGTCGGCCATTGCGCGGGCCTCAGGAACAGTCAGTCGCTGGGCGATTTCGTCCTGGCCCATGCATACCTGCGCGAGGATCACGTCCTGGACGACGACCTGCCCGTCTGGGTGCCCATCCCGGCCCTGGCCGAGGTCCAGGTCGCCCTGCAGGAGGCCGTGGCCGAGGTCACGCAGCTGGACGGGTACGAGCTGAAGCGCATCATGCGCACCGGCACCGTCGCCACCATCGACAACCGCAACTGGGAGCTGCGCGACCAGTCCGGACCGGTCCACCGCCTGTCGCTGTCGCGCGCGGTGGCGCTGGACATGGAAAGCGCCACGATCGCCGCGAACGGGTTCCGGTTCCGGGTCCCCTACGGCACGCTGCTGTGCGTCAGCGACAAGCCGCTGCACGGAGAGCTGAAGCTGCCGGGGATGGCCACCGACTTCTATCGCACGCAGGTCGCCAACCACCTGCTGATCGGCATCCGCGCGATGGAGAAGCTGCGCGACATGCCCCTGGAACGCATCCATTCGCGCAAGCTGCGGTCCTTCAGCGAGACGGCGTTCCTGTAGCGCGGCGACAAAACAGCAGCAAACGCGGGTTTTCGCGCGTCGGGCGAAAAAGGCTTGATCTGCCCGTCAAAACCGTGTGTAGCAGGCGATATGCCGCAAAAGGCGCAATTTGTGGGCCCGGTGCAACAGGGCAAGAGGAGACGGACCATGGCTACGGCTGCTGCAAAACCGATGACCAAGACCCAACTGGTGGCGACGATCGCCGAGGAAATGGGCTCGGACAAGAAATCCGCTTCGGCCGCTCTGGACGCGATCGTGGCGATCGTGACCCGCGAAGTCGCCGGCGGCGGCGCGGTGACCCTGCCGGGCATCGGCAAGATCGCTTGCCGTGCACGCCCCGAGCGTCAGGTCCGCAACCCGCAGACCCAGGAAATGATGACCAAGCCCGCCGACAAGCAGGTCAAGGTCACCATCGCGAAGGCCCTGAAGGACAGCGTCAACAGCTGATCCGCAGAACCTGCGATGACGGATCGGGGTCGTGCCATCGGGCACGGCCCCTTTTCTTTATGGCTTCACCCCGCGGCGGCGCTCTGTTAGCCGTTTTGCATCACCTGCAAGAAAGGCCTGGTCCATGGATCTCCGCGCGTTGCTGATGGGTCTGGCCTTCGCGGTGATGTGGGCATCGGCCTTCACCTCGACCCGGATGATCGTGACCGAGGCGCCGCCGCTGATGGCGCTGGCGCTGCGCTTTGCGCTGTCGGGCGTGATCGGCGTGCTGATCGCGCTGGCCATCGGGCAGACCTGGCGCACCCTGACGCGGGTGCAATGGCGCGCGGTGCTGATCCTGGGCCTGTGCCAGAACGCGCTGTACCTGGGCCTGAACTGGACCGCGATGCAGTGGATCGAGGCCGGGCTGGCATCGATCATCGCCGCGACCATGCCGTTGCTGGTGGCCTTTTTGGGCTGGACCCTGATGGGCGAACGCCTGCGCCCGATGGGCGTGGCGGGGCTGGTTCTGGGCGTCGCGGGCGTGGCGATCATCATGGGCGCGCGGCTGCAGGGCGGCAGCGACCTGACCGGGATCGTCATGTGCTTTGTCGCGGCGCTGGCGCTGGCCGTGGCCACGCTGACGGTGCGGGGCGCCAGTTCGGGCGGCAACGTCATGATGATCGTGGGCCTGCAGATGCTGGTCGGTGCCGTCACCCTGGGCCTGATCGCGCCGTGGTTCGAGACCTGGGACGTCACCTATACCCCGCGCCTGGTCGTGGCGTTCCTTTATACGGTGATCGTGCCGGGGCTGGTCGCGACCTGGGTGTGGTTCATGCTGGTCGGCCGCATCGGCGCGGTTCGGGCGGCGACGTTCCACTTCCTGACGCCCTTCTTCGGCGTGGCCACCGCCGCCCTGTTCCTGGGAGAGGCCTTGGGCGCGGGCGACGTGATCGGCGTCGCGGTCATCATGGCCGGCATCCTGGCGGTGCAGCTGTCTAAGGCGCCCCCGGTCAAGCGTCCGCCACCAAGCTGACGGACCCCTGCGGCCATCGGCGGCGTTGAACCCGCGTGAACCCTTGTCATGATGGTGCCATGCGTCCCGACCAGATCCTGCACCCGACCGAGGCCGGGCTGTACTGCCCCCCCGGCGATTTCTACATCGACCCGGTCCGTCCGGTGCCCCGCGCGATGATCACCCACGGCCATGGCGACCACGCCCGGTCCGGTCATGGCGCGGTCATGGCCACGCAGCAGACGCTGGACATCATGGCGATCCGCTATGGAGAGGATTTCACGGGCACGCGACAGGCGGCCGAGGGCGTGGCCCGCATCGGCGACGTGCAGGTCAGCTTTCACCCCGCAGGCCATATCCTGGGCTCTGCCCAGATCGCGGTGATGCCCGACCGCGGCCCCAAGATCGTTGTGTCCGGCGATTATTGCCGCGCGCCGAACCCGGTCTGCGCGCCCTATGAACCCGTCCCCTGCGACATCTTCGTGACCGAGGCGACCTTCGGCCTGCCGGTCTTTCGCCACCCCGACCCGCTGACCGAAATGACCAAGCTGATCGCCAGCATGGCCGAGTTTCCCGAACGACAGCACCTGATTGGCGCCTATGCCTTGGGCAAGGCACAGCGGGTGATCGCGCTGGCGCGTCAGGCGGGCATCGACGGCCCCATCGCCATTCACGGCGCGCTGCAACGCCTGTGCGATTTTCACGTGGAACAAGGGATCGACCTTGGCCCGCTGGTCCCCGCCACCGCCAGGCAGGTCGACGCGCAACTGGTCATCGCGCCGCCATCGGCTTTTGCCAGCGCCTGGGTCCAGCGGTTCCGTGACCCGGTGATCGGCTTCGCCTCGGGCTGGATGACCGTCCGGGCGCGGGCGCGCCAGCGGGGGGTGGAACTGCCATTGGTCATCAGCGACCATGTCGACTGGCCGCAGGTCACCCAGACCATCACCGAGCTGGCCCCGCAAGAGGTCTGGATCACCCACGGGACCGAGGACGGGTTGATGCGCTGGTGCGAGATGCAGGGCATCGCGTCCCGCCCCCTGCGCCTGATCGGATACGAGGACGAGCCGGAATGAAGGCCTTTGCCCATCTGCTGGAACGGCTGGCCTTCACCGCCGCGCGCAACGCGAAACTGCGCCTGCTGCGCCACTACCTGGAGGCCACGCCCGACCCCGACCGCGGCTATGCGCTGGCCGCACTGACCGGCGACCTGAAGCTGCGGGCGGTCACGCCGGGCCTGTTGCGCGGGTTGATGGCGGGGCGGGTGGACGAACAGCTGTTCGCGATGTCCTATGATTTCGTGGGCGATCTGGCGGAAACCATCGCCTTGCTGTGGGACACCGATCAGGATCAGGACGTCCCGCTGCGCGACGCGGTGGACCTTTTGTCGGGGACCGGGCGCGCGGGCCTGCCTGCGGCGATCACCGCGATGCTGGATCGGCTTGGCCCGTCGCAGCGGCTGGCGTTCCTGAAGCTGGCGACCGGCAACATGCGCGTGGGCCTGTCTGCGCGCATGGCCCGTATCGCCCTGGCCGAGATGGGCACCCCCGAGGTCAAGGACATCGAGGAGATCTGGCACGGCCTGACGCCCCCCTATCATCCGCTGTTCGACTGGATCGCGGGGGGCACGCGCCCCGAACACGCGGCGCTGGCACCCTTTCGCCCGGTGATGCTGTCCACGCCGGTCGATCTGGACCAGCTGCGGGCCTTTGATCCCGCAGATTACATCGCGGAATGGAAATGGGACGGCATCCGCGTGCAGGCCATCAACGACGGCGGCACCCGGCGTCTGTATTCGCGGACCGGAGAGGATGTGGGCGCAGCCTTTCCCGACCTGCTGGAGGCGCTGAATTTCGACGGCGCGGTGGACGGCGAACTGCTGGTCCGGCGCGGCGCCGACGTGGCGCCCTTTGGCGATCTGCAGAAGCGGTTGGGCCGCAAGGTTGTGGGGCGCGCGATGCTGGACAGCCATCCGGCGGGCCTCAGGGTCTATGACGCGATGATCTGGCAGGGGCGCGACCTGCGCGACCTGCCGCATCAGGAGCGGCGCAGCATCCTGGAGACCGCCGATTTCGGCAGCGACCGGATCGACCTGTCGCCGCTGCTGCCGTTCCAAACCTGGGACGACCTGGCCGCCCTGCGCGCCGACCCGCCCAGCATCGTGATCGAAGGCGTGATGATCAAGCGCCGCGACAGCGCCTATGTCGGCGGTCGCCCCCGCGGGCCGTGGTTCAAGTGGAAGCGCGATCCGATGGTGGTGGACGCGGTGATGCTCTACGCGCAGCGCGGGCATGGCAAGCGGTCTGGGTTCTACAGCGATTTCACCTTTGGCCTGTGGGATGGGGATGTTCTGGTGCCCGTGGGCAAGGCCTATTTCGGCTTCACCGACGAAGAGCTGCGCGAGCTGGACCGGTTTGTCAGGAACAACACCACCGAACGTTTTGGCCCCGTGCGGTCCGTCGCACCCAAGCTGGTGCTGGAGGTCGCGTTCGAGGGGCTGAACGCCTCTCCGCGCCACAAATCCGGGGTGGCCATGCGCTTTCCCCGCATCAGCCGCATCCGATGGGACAAGCCGGCGGCCGAGGCCGACCGGCTGGAGACGCTGAAGGACATGATCCCGTGACGCTGCCCCCCGCGTTCCAGGATTGGTTCACCCGACAGGGCTGGCAGCCGCATCCGCATCAGCTGGCGCTGCTGGAGGCGCGGACCGACAGCCTGCTGATCGCGCCGACCGGGGGCGGCAAGACGCTGGCCGGGTTCCTGCCCTCGCTGGTCGACTTGACCACGCCGCACAAGGGGATGCACACGCTGTACGTCTCGCCGCTCAAGGCGCTGACGGCGGATATCGCGCGCAACCTGTCGCGCCCGGTGGCCGATCTGGGCCTGGACATCCGCATCGAGGATCGCACCGGCGACACCCGCGCCAGCCAGCGCGCCCGCCAGCGCATGGACCCGCCCGACATCCTGCTGACCACGCCGGAATCGCTGGCGCTGATGCTGTCCTATGAACAGGCGCCCGCGATCTTTGGGGGTCTGCGCCGGGTGGTGCTGGACGAGCTGCACGCGCTGGCCGAGAACAAGCGCGGCGACCAGCTGATGCTGGCCTTGTCGCGGCTGCGCGCACTGGCGCCCGACCTGCAGGTCACGGGCCTCTCCGCCACGGTCGAGGACCCGTCGCGGCTGGCCCGTTTCATGGGTGGGGCCACGGTCATTCATGCCGATCCCGGCCCCGATCCCGACATCGCCATGCTGGCCACCGCCAAGGCCCCGCCCTGGGCAGGCGCGGGCGGGCATTACGCTGTCCCCGACGTGCTGGAGGCCGTGGCCCAAGCCACGACCACGATCATCTTCATCAACACCCGCGCCCAGGCCGAGCTGTTCTTTCAGGCGCTGTGGGCCGCGAATGACGCGAACTTGCCCATCGGCCTGCACCACGGCAGTCTGTCGCGAGAGGCCCGTGCTCGGACCGAAGGGGCGATGGCCGCAGGCGAACTGCGCGCCGTGGTGGCGACCGGGTCCCTGGATCTGGGCATCGACTGGGGCGCGGTGGACCTGGTGATCCAGGTCGGCGCGCCGCGCAACGTCAAGCGGCTGGTTCAGCGGATCGGCCGGGCGAACCACCGCTATAACGCGCCGTCGCGGGCGCGGATCGTTCCGGCGAACCGGTTCGAGGTGATCGAATGCGTCGCCGCCTTGCAGGCAGTGCGCGAACGCGATCTGGATGGCGACGACCGGGGGCCGGGGCCGCTGGACGTGCTGTGCCAGCATATCCTGCTGACCGCCTGCGCGGGGCCGTTCGATGCCGATGCGCTGTTCGCCGAGGTGCGCACGGCGGGCCCTTATCGCGACCTTGCCCGCGCCGATTTCGATGATTGCGTCGCGTTCGCGGCGACGGGGGGCTATGCGCTGCGGGCCTATGACCGCTGGCAACGGCTGATGGAACGCGATGGGCTGTGGCGCCTGCGCGACCCGCGCGCAGCGCGCAACCTGCGCATGAACATCGGCACGATCGTCGAGGCCGAGATGCTCAAGGTTCGCTATCGCGGCCGGGGCGGTGCGCCCTTGGGCGAGGTCGAGGAAGGCTTTGCCGCGACCCTTGCGCCGGGCGACACCTTCCTGATCGGCGGACAGACGGTCCGCTATGACACCCTGCGCGAAATGGTGGTCGAGGTTACGAAACAGCCCTCCAAGGAACCCCGCATTGCGACATTCTCCGGGATGAAGCTGGCGACATCGACGCAGCTGTCGCACCGGGTGCTGGCGCTGATCGGCAATCCAGCGGCGCATGCGGGGCTGCCGCCCGACACGCGCGACTGGCTGGCGCTGCAGGCGCAGGTCAGCACCCTGCCGCGTCCCGGCACCCTGCTGACCGAGGCGTTTCCCCATCAGGGTCGCTGGCATCTGGCGGTCTACGGCTTTGCCGGGCGCAATGCGCTGCAGACCTTGGGCCTTCTGATGACGCGGCTGATGGAGGAGGCGGGGCTGGCCCCCCTGGGGTTCCTGGCCACCGATTACGCCCTGCTGATCTGGTCGCTTGACCCGGTGACCGACCCCGCGCCGTTGCTGGACCGCGACGGCCTGCGCGAGGGTCTGGGAGACTGGCTGGCCAGCAACGCCGTGATGAAGCGCAGCTTTCGCAACGTGGCCACCATCGCCGGTCTGATCCAGCGCAACCTGCCCGGGGCGCGCAAATCCGGGCGGCAGGCGACGTTTTCCAGCGACATCCTGTACGACACGCTGCGCAAGTATGACCCCGACCACCTGATGCTGCGCATCACCGCGGCCGAGGCCAGCCGGGGGCTTGTGGATTTCGGCCGGATCGAGGAGATGCTGGACCGCACCGACCGCCTGGACCACCGCATGTTGCAGCGGGTGTCCCCCCTGGCCGCGCCGCTGATGCTGGAACTGGGCCGCGTGCCCATCGCCGGCCAGGGACGCGAGCGCATGGCCGAGGCCGAGGCGGCGGCAATGATGGCAGAGGCAGGGCTTTCGTGACGTTCCACCCTTTCGACTTTGACGGCCAGACGCTGCAGGCGCGGGCCAGCGGCGCACTGTTCTGGCCGGAGCGGCGCTGGCTGATCGTGGCCGACCTGCATTTGGGAAAATCCGAACGCATGGCCCGGCGCGGCGGTGCGCTGCTGCCCCCCTACGAGACGCTGGAGACGCTGGACCGCCTGCAGGCGGAGATCGCGGCAACGGACCCGGCCGTGGTGGTCAGCCTGGGCGACGGGTTCGACGACGACGCGGCGGGGCGCGCGCTGCCCGACGATGTCTGCGACCGCTTGCGCGCCATGGCGCAGGGCCGGCGCTGGATCTGGGTCAGCGGCAATCACGATCCGGGGGCCATCTGCCAGCGCCTGCCTGGCGACACCGCGGCCGAACTGCGCGACGGCCTGACCCTGCGCCACGAGGCGGGGCAGGGGCCGGACGTGTCGGGCCATTACCACCCCTGCATCCGGCTGGCGGGCCAGCGGCGGCGGTGTTTCCTGGCCGGGCGCGATCACCTGATCCTGCCCGCATTCGGCGCCTATACCGGCGGGCTGGAGGTCACCGACCGCGCGCTGGCCGTGCTGGTGCCGCAGGGCCTGGCCATCGCCTGCGGGGCCCGCGCCCTGCCGGTTCCGGTGGGGATGCGCCGCCGCGCATGAAAAAGGGCCGGCGCGCATGGCGGCCGGCCCGATCGTGTCGTGACGGTCGGATCAGAAGCGGAAGTTCGCGCCGATCTTGACGCTGCTCATGGTCATGCTGGCGCGGGTCGACACGGTGTCGATGCCGTCGGTGAATTCCACCCGCTCGTTGCCGAAATCGCGATACTGGTATTCGGCAAAGACCGAGGTGCGGGCGTTGATCATACGCTCCACGCCCAACCCGGCAGCGGTGCCGGTAGCGTTGAAGCCGCGGGTCTGCGATTCATCGTCGATGCGCAGCGTATAGTCGAAATCGCCGCGCGCGACGCCGAAGGTGCCATAGACCAGTGTCTGCGGGTTGACCGCATAGCCGGTCTTCATGACCAGCGTCGCGATGGTCTTCATCTCGCTTTCGACGCTGCCCGTGGTGCCGGTCAGATCATCGCCAAAGCTGACCGTCTCGTCGACCGAACCGAACTCGACGCCCAACTCGGGGCCGAAGACCCAGTTGCCGCGCTGCCAGCGATAGCCCAGCTGCAGACCGGCGGTCGCACCGGAAATCCCGACATCGCCCAGCCCGCCGATCAGACCGAAGTCCTCGCCGTCGATGACCTCGGAGAAGCCCACCTGATCCTCGGTGTCGAAGATGTAGCCAAGCGAGCCGCCCGCATAGGCGCCACCCCAAGCAGAGGCGATCGGCGCAACGGGCGTCACCACGACCGGTGCCACATCCACGACGGGGGCCACGACGCCCCCGGCAAAGGCGGCGCCCGATCCCAGGACCAGGGCAGACACGGACACGAAAGAGGAGAGGCGCATGAGGGAGACTCCTGAAAAGCTGGGGCACGCACAGGGGCCACGCCCGATTTGCAAATGATGTCCCGTCAATTCAGCGCAGAGAATCGCCCCTAAATCAATTAAAACGCGCATTGGCCACTGTCCTTGCACGCTGTGACGGGCAAGGACAGTGGCCTTTGGGCAACATCAATCGGTCAGGTATCCAGGTTCTCGACGTTCAGGGCGTTCTGCTGGATGAACTCGCGGCGCGGTTCGACCACATCGCCCATCAGCTTGGTGAACAGGTCCTCGGCCTCGGCCACGTCCTCGATACGGACCTGAAGCATGGTGCGCGCAACGGGGTCCAGCGTGGTTTCCCACAGCTGTTCGGGGTTCATTTCCCCCAGACCCTTGTAGCGCTGCAGCGACAGGCCCTTTTCGCCTTCCAAGAACACCGCCTGCAGCAGGCCCAACGGGCCGTGGATCGGCTGGTCGCGGTCCTTGCGGATCAGACGCGCGGGCTTGGCATAGATGTCCTGCAGGGACCGGGTCATCTCTCCCAGCCTGCGGCTTTCACCGCTGCGCAGCATCTGGCCGTCGAGGGTGCGGTTCTCCTCGACCCCGCGCAGGGTGCGCGACAGGCGGATGCCGGCGTCCTGGGTCGGACGACCTTGCCAGCCGCGCTCGTATTCCTCGGCGATCTGGTCCAGGCGGGCGGCGATGTCGGTCGCCACGCCCTGGGCGTCCTGGTCGATGCGACCGGGCACCAGCGCCCCGGCGATTGCCGCCTGTTCGGTGATGTGGGGCGGGTAATGCGTCGGATAGGCGCGCAGGATGCGGCGTGCCACGCGCGCCTCCTCGACCACGCGGGCCAGATCCATACCCGTGATCTCCTCGCCCGAGGCGAGGCGCAGGGACGCGCCCTCGACCCCCTGCTGGATCAGGTATTCCTCCAGCGCGGCCTCGTTCTTCAGATAGACCTCGGACCGGCCGCGGCGACCTTGTACAGCGGTGGCTGCGCGATATACAGGTGCCCGCCCTCGATCAGGTCCGGCATCTGGCGGAAAAAGAACGTCAGCAGCAGCGTGCGGATATGCGCGCCGTCGACATCGGCGTCGGTCATGATGACGATCTTGTGGTAGCGCAGCTTCTTCAGGCTGAACTCGTCGCGCCCGATCCCGGTGCCAAGCGCGGTGATCAGCGTGCCGATCTGGTCGCTGCCCAGCATCCGGTCGAACCGCGCGCGTTCCACGTTCAGGATCTTGCCGCGCAGCGGCAGGACGGCCTGGTTCTGGCGCGACCGACCCTGTTTCGCCGACCCGCCGGCCGAGTCGCCCTCGACGATGAACAGCTCGCTGAGTGCCGGGTCCTTTTCCTGGCAATCGGCCAGTTTGCCGGGCAGGGACGCCACGTCCATCGCGGTCTTGCGCCGCGTCAGCTCGCGCGCCTTGCGCGCGGCCTCGCGGGCCAGCGCCGCCTCGATGATCTTGCCGACGATCTGCCGGGCCTCGGTCGGGTTCTCCTCGAACCACTCGGCCAGCTTTTCGCCGACCAGCCCCTCGACCGCCGGGCGGACCTCGGACGACACCAGCTTGTCCTTGGTCTGGCTGGAGAATTTCGGATCGGGCACCTTGACGGACAGCACGCAGGTCAGGCCCTCGCGCGCGTCATCGCCGGTGAAATCGACCTTTTCCTTCTTCGCGATGCCGCTGTCCTGCGCGTATTTGCCGATCACGCGGGTCAGCGCGCCGCGGAAACCGGCCATGTGCGTGCCGCCGTCGCGCTGCGGGATGTTGTTGGTGAAGGGCAGGACGGTCTCGTGATAGCTGTCGTTCCACCACATCGCGACCTCGACGCCGATGCCGTTCTTCTCTCCGGTGATGAAGATCGGCTCGGGCATGACGGCGGTCTTGGACCGGTCCAGATATTTCACGAATTCCTTGACGCCGCCCTCGTAGAACAGCTCGGTCTTCTGGACCTCGGCGTGGCGCTCGTCCTCCAGGATGATGCGCACGCCGCTGTTCAGGAATGCCAGCTCGCGCAGGCGGTTCTCCAGCGTCTTGAAGACATAGTCCAGATTGCTGAACGTCCCTTCGGGATGGGTCGTCTTGGCGGAGGCCAGGAACCGCACCTCGGTCCCGCTTTCGCCGGGCGCATCGCCCACGACGACCAGCGACTTGACCGTGTCGCCGCGTTCAAAGCGGACGTAATGTTCCTTGTCGTTGCGCCAGATGCGCAGCTCCAGCCAATCGGACAGGGCGTTCACGACCGACACGCCCACGCCGTGCAGGCCGCCCGACACCTTGTAGCTGTTCTGGTCGAATTTGCCGCCCGCATGCAGCTGGGTCATGATGACCTCGGCCGCGCTGACGCCTTCGCCGGCATGCATGTCGACCGGGATGCCGCGGCCGTTGTCGCGCACGCTGACGCTGCTGTCGGCATGGATCTTGACCGACACGAAGTCGGCATGACCGGCCAGAACCTCGTCGATGCCGTTGTCCACGACCTCATAGACCATGTGGTGCAGGCCCGAGCCGTCGTCGGTATCCCCGATATACATGCCGGGACGCTTGCGAACGGCGTCCAAACCCTTGAGAACCTTGATGGAATCGGCGTCGTACAAAGCGGGTTGGGCAGCGGTGTCGGTCATGCGTCGGGCTTTCTGTTCGTCATGCCTTGATATAGGCTTTCGCAGGGGCAAAGTCACGGCTTTGGCTGGGTTTTTCGGCCCCGTCGGCGGGTTTTATGCCCGGCTAGCCCAGATCTGTCCCGCGGCCAGCACCAGCCCCACGAAAATCAGCAGCCAGCCCGATGCCAGGTTCATCCGACGCAGCCCCGCGGGCGTCGCCAGACGGGCACGCAGCGCGGCCAGCGTGGCGCCCATGCCCAGGTTCAGCAGGAACGGAATGGCCCCCGACATCCCCACGATGACCGCGACATCGCGCCAGTTCAGCCGCGCCACGTCGAAGAAACCGGGCAGCACGCCGACATAGAACAGCGCCGCCTTGGGGTTGCCCGCGATGGCCAGCAGGCCCGCGCTGAAGCCCGCCCAACCGCCGCGCCGGGTCAGGCGGCTGTCGCTGTCCACGGCCTGCCCGGCATGGCGCAGCAGCGCGAGCCCCATGCCCAGGAACACCGCGACCGCGATCCAGCGCAGGACCGACAGCAGCGCCGCCTGGTCGCCCACCAGTAGCGTCAGGCCAAAGATCGCGATCAGCGGCCAGATCATGTCCCCGATCGCCACTCCAAGCGCCAGCGGCCAGACCCCGGCCCAGCCCGAGGACAGCCCTCGCGCCATGATCGCCACCCAGACCGGGCCGGGCGTCAGCCAGATCGCCGCCAGTGCGCCCGCATACAGCCAGATTGCCTGCGCGGTCAGGGTCATGCGGCCTCGCTGGCGGTGGATTCGCCGTCGGTCTTGGTCACCGCCAGGCTGCGCGCGCGCGGGCCAAAGGCGTCGAACAGTTCCGGCCCGGTGCCGGTCAGCAGGGTCTGGGCGGGCAGGTCGGTGATGCGGTCGTACAGCGCCGCGCGCCGGTCGGCGTCCAGATGGGCCGCGACCTCGTCCAGCAGCAGCAGGACTGGCTGGTCCGACAGCGCCCGCGCATTGGCCAGGATCAGCGACAGGAGCAGCGCTTTCTGCTCTCCGGTGGAGGATTGCGCGGCGGGCATGTCCTGCGGGCCCCAGCTGGCGCCCAGATCGGCACGATGGGCGCCGGTCAGCGTCCGCCCCGCGGCCATGTCCCGGTGCCGCATCGCGGCCAGGCGCGCGGCGATGGCGTCCGCATCCGCGTCGTCGGCGAACCCGTCCTGCGGCAGCAGGGTCAGGCGCGCGGCAGGAAAATCCGTGCCGCCGTCCTGCGCGGCCATGATCGCGGACAGCGCCGCCTGGCGGTTGCGGGTCAGACCCGCACCGGCCTGCGCCATCTGCGATTCCAGTGCGCGGTACCAGCCGGGGTCACCGATCTGATCGCGCAGCAGTCGGTTGCGTTCGCGCATCGCCTTTTCATAGGCCAGCGCCAGATCCGCATGATCGGGCATCAGCGACAGGGTCACCCGGTCCAGGAACCGCCGCCGCCCTTCGGGCGCGTCCGACCACAGCCGGTCCATGGCGGGCACCAGCCAGATGACCCGCACCAGCCGTGCCAGCGTTGTCTGGGTCACGGGCTTGTCGTCCAGGATGACGTGGCGGGGCTGGCCGGGGGGCGCCGCGGTCTCTATCGCGTGATCACCAAGCGTGGCGCGGATGCGCCAGCCCGCATCGGGGCCCATCCGCGCCTGATCGGGGGCGGCCACCGCGCGCAGGCCGCGGCCGGGGGCCAGCATGGACAGGGCTTCCAGGATGTTCGTCTTGCCGGACCCGTTGGGCCCGTAAATCGCCAGGGGGCGGGCGTCCAGCGACAGGTCCAGCCGCGGCCAGGACCGGAACTGGGACAGCCGCAGCGCCGTCAGTGTCACACGCGCATCGGCATGACGACATAGACCGCGCTGAGATCGCTGCCCTCGCGGATCAGGGCGGCGTCGCCCGAGCCGTTGAACAGGAACACCGCGTTGTCGCGGTCGACCTGGCCCGCGATCTCCTGAAGGTACTTGGCGTTGAAGCCGATCTCCAGCGGCTCGTCGGCATAGGCGACGATCAGCTCCTCCTCGGCGGCGCCGGCATCGGGGGCGTTGACCGACAGGACCAGACGGTCCGCGTCCAGCGACAGCTTGACCGCGCGGCTGCGTTCGCTGCTGACGGTGGCGACGCGGTCGACGGCGCGGGCGAAATCGGCTGCGTCCACCTCCAGCTTGCGGGTGTTCCCCTGCGGGATGACGCGACTGTAATCCGGGAACGTTCCGTCGATCACCTTGGAGGTCAGCGTGATCGTCGGTGTGGCAAAGCGGACCTTGGTCTCGCTGACCGACACGGCGATCTCGGCCTCGTCGTCGTCCAGCAGCTTGCGCAGCTCTCCGACGGTCTTGCGGGGCACGATCACGCCGGGCATCGCGTCGGCATGGACCGGCAGGGGCGCGTCGATGCGGGCCAGGCGGTGACCGTCGGTCGCCACGCAGCGCAGGACGGGACCGTCTTCGGATTGCGCCACATGCATGTAGACGCCGTTCAGATAATACCGCGTCTCCTCGGTCGAGATCGCGAATTTCGACTTGTCGAACAGCCGGCGCAGCACGGATGCGGGCGCCTTGAAGTTCGCACTGTATTCGCTGGTGGCCATCACCGGGAAATCGGCCCGCGGCAGGGTCGCCAGGCTGAAGGACGACCGCCCGGCCTGGACCGACAGCCGCCCCGAAGCGTCGTCGCTGGCCAGCTGGACCAGGGCGCCGTCGGGCAGCTTGCGCGCGATCTCGTTCAGCATCACCGCGCTGACGGTGGTCGATCCGGGGCGTTCGACCTGCGCGATTGCACGGTCCACGACCTCGGTGTCCAGGTCGGTGGCGCGAAAGCTGACGCCCTCGGGGGTGGCCTCGATCAGCACGTTGGCCAGAATCGGGATGGTGTTGCGGCGTTCCACGACCGACTGGGCCTGCGACACGGCCTTGACCAGAACGGCGCGCTCGATCGAGAATTTCATCAGTTTCCCCTGTCCCATGGCTCTGCGGCCCTTGCCGGACCTGATGTGTACCCGCCTGCGCGGGCACTCACAAGATTTTCGTGATCAGGCTTCCAGCATCCGCTTCAGCACGGCGATATCCTCGACCATGGCGCTGTCCTCGACCAACAGCTCCTCGATCTTGCGCACACCGTGCATGATCGTGGTGTGGTCGCGCCCGCCAAAGCGGCGGCCGATCTCGGGCAGGGACCGGCTGGTCAGCTGTTTCGACAGATACATGGCGATCTGGCGGGGCCGGGCGACGTTGCGGGCGCGTTTCGGGCCCATCATGTCGGCCAGGCGAATGTTGTAATGTTCGGCGACCTTGCGCTGGATGTCGTCGATGTTGATCTTGCGGTCGTTGGTGCGCAGGATGTCGGCCAGGCATTCCTGGGCCACCTCCAGCGTGATCTCGCGGCGCAGCAGGCTGGCATGCGCGAACAGGCGCTGCAGCGCGCCTTCCAGCACGCGGACGTTGGTGGTGATGCGATGCGCCAGGAACTCCAGCACCCCGGCGCCGATCTCAAGGTCGGGCTGCTGGGCGCGGAAGCCTTGGGTCTTGGACTGCAGAATGCCAAGGCGCAGCTCATAGGTGGTCGGGTGCAGGTCGACGATCAGGCCGCAGGACAGGCGCGACTTGATGCGTTCCTCAAGGCCCTTGATCTCGGCGGGGGCGCGGTCGGCGGAAATGACGATCTGCTTGCCCTGATCGACCAGCGCGTTGAACGTGTGGAAGAATTCTTCCTGGGTGCTGTCCTTGCCGGCGATGAACTGCACGTCGTCGACCATCAGCATGTTCACGTTCCGGAACATGCTTTTGAAATCCATGATCGAGCTTTCGCGCAGCGCCTGCACGAAACGGTACATGAACTGTTCCGCCGACAGGTACAGCACCTGCGCCGACGGGTGCCGCGCCTGATAGTCATGCGCGATCGCGTGCATCAGGTGCGTCTTGCCCAGACCCACGCCGCCATAGAGGAACAGCGGGTTGAAGCCCACGGGACCACCCTCGGCCACGCGGCGGGCGGCGGCATGGGCCAACTCGTTCGGCTTGCCGACGATGAAGTTCCCGAAGGTGAAGCGGTTGTCCAGCGGCGCGCCCAGATCGGCACGCGGCGCGCGGGTGGTCGGCGCCTCGGCCGGCTGGCCTGCGGGGGCCGCGGCCTGGGCCGACGGGCGTGCCGCGGCGCTGCCGACGCAAAGCGCAGACGCTCGACCGGGGCGCCATGGCGGGTCAGCACCGCCATGATGGTCCGTTGGCGGAAATCGGCCGTCCCGGACCCAGTCAGAGATGAATCGCGTCGGGCGACGAATCGTGCGGCCCGTCGTCGATCGCCGTCAGGCGCAGCGGCTT
>NZ_BBPH01000020.1 GCF_000787695.1 Paracoccus sp. PAMC 22219
GGGCCACACCAAGGGTTTCTGCCACGACCTTCCCCGGGAACCGCCTGTCAGCGGCGACCGCGCATGCAAGGTCGGTTTTTTGAGCGTGACTTGTCCAGGGCTTCGCGCAGGATCTCATTCGCATGCCCGCTTGGACCGATGGCGCGAACAGGCTCATTCAAGCGTCTTGCGGCCAAGATGCCTTTCAAGTTCGCGGATACGATCCTCGAGCTGCCGCACGACCTTGTTGCTGGTGACGTCATCATCCTGGGTCACGGCGACACTCCCCCCTTCGAGCATGAGCCTTCGCCAAGAATACGAGCCAGGTTGGGTGCAACGCCATTGCGCCGCGCAACGATGGAAATGCTGGCCTGATCCTCCAGCCCTCGGGGGCTTACGCGGCCCCACCGGGGCCACGGTTCCCCTCGACCTCGACGATCCGCAGCTTCTCGGCAGCGGTCCAGCGGCGGCGGCGGCCGCCATCCGTGATGATCTCAATCTCAGACATAAGCACGTGCTCAGGCATATACCTAAGCCTCCATGCTATGCCAAAGTGTCCGGTCGAAACAGGGCCAGTTCACTATCTAACTAACTACGGATAGACATTAGCACTTCTGATTGTGCCCGTAGCTTGAAAAACACCGACGGATAGCGGTACTGTCAGTATCGGGCTCTATATGGCCTGAAATGAGCGAAGCCCGCTCCTGCGGCAAACAGAAACAGGCTTCTGGTTAGAAACAGCCTTGGTGAGCGTCTCATATGACCAGACAGAGGCTAGAGGAACATATGTTTCTCGGCAAGAGGCGATCCCCCAAGGTATCCATAAGGACAAAGACCTTGGGAGTCTTCACTGATCACCAACGTAACTATGCGACACACAACATTCCAACCTTTCCCATGCAGGGGAAAAAACCGGCCGTGAAGCGCTTTGCAGGAGTAGGCCTCAAGGCCTCCAAGCAACTGGCTCTCAAATTTCCTGATATCGACGCCTTGGGGTTCATGGCTGGAGAACGATCCAGAATTACAGTATTGGACAGCGATAGCACCGACGAAGATCTCTTGCGAGACATGATGAAACGTCATGGGCAAAGCCCAATCATCGTGCGGTCAGGCTCTGATAACCTTCAGGCATGGTATCGTTTCAGTGGAGAAAAGCGGCTGATCCGCCCTTATGGGGCATCTGTTCCTGTCGATGTCCTAGGCGGCGGCGTTGTTGTTGCGCCACCTTCCAAGGGCAGCAAGGGCCCCTATGAATTTATACGAGGCAGTCTGGACGATCTGCACAAGCTGCGGCCCGCAGCGAACATGATTGAGTTCCCTGAGCCGAAGCTTGTGCAACCCGTCGCAGCCAATTGGGGCAAGATTGCGGCGGGCGGCCGGTCCGAAGCACTGTTCCGCCACCTGATGCGGGTGGCTCGCCATTGTGATGATCTGGAAGTCCTACTGGACGAGGCCTTTACCTATGCCGATGCAGTCATTGATAGGAGAGCGGGCCATCCGTTTACTGACGCTGAGATCATTGCAACGGCTCGCAGCGTCCACCAAATCACCGAGCGCGGGGATAACCGCTTTGGAGGCGAACCTCATACGATCCTGCGCAACAGCATCCGTGACCAAGTCCAAGAACTTGGTGCAGATGCCTATTACCTTCACGGCGTCCTGATGAGGTGGGCAGGCAGCGACGAAGAGTTTCTCTGTGCCGATGGGATGGCCGATCACATGCCAGACGGAAAGTGGAACCCTAAGCGGTTCTCAAAGGCTCGCCGCACCTTGATCGAGGCCGGCATTATTAAAAAGGTTAGTAAGGGATACCCTGGCCATGCCGCCCGGTTCTCGTGGGCATAGTCGAAGAGTAGTCGAAATCGACTGCCTATATATAACTAACACCTTCCCTAGGAGCCCGTAGCCCTTGGTAGGGGGAACGAGCGAAGCGTAAGTGACGGGGGCTACGGATGCTAGCCGCACGTTTTGCTTAAGGCAGATCTGCCAACAGCGTTCTCACCCCCGCACGCACGCCGTTCCGCCAAGTCCTGAGGGCCGCCCGTCAGGGCTGTACCGATGGCGCGGCAGCTTTGCGTTTGGAGTGGACCAGTAAACATATAGTACAGCTTGAGTATCCGTCATGCACAAGGTGCCTTGATCGACCAGAGGCGGTCGGCTTTAACCAATGTGTTGGCAGTCTCCAGCAGCATACGCATGATTGCCACGATCGTGACCTTTGCCTGCTTCCCAGCGTCGCGTAGCTGTGTGTACTTGGCCTTGAAGCACAGGTTGAATCGCATGGCAACCAACGCAGGCATGTAGAGCGCGTCGTGCAAAGCCTTGCGTCCGCCACTCTCAGCATCAAGCTCCGCTATCTGACGTTCAATCAGGGTTAGGCGAGTTTGGGACTGGCGTTTCAGAACCGCGTGGGTTGTCGAGGGTCCCGCAGCGGCGATGCCGGCAGAGACGGAGGTTGCCACCGGCGTGGAGATCGTTGTTGGCGATGTTGTGATCCGCGTCAGCGCCGACGCCGATGAGGTCCTGCTGACGCGGTCGATCCGAGCGGCAGCATCGTGATGCTCGGCGAAGTAGGGCGGCAAAGTAGGGGCAGTGAAGGTCTACGTGGGGATGCGGCCGGTGGACTTTCGCAAGGGGATCGACGGCCTCGCACTGGTGGTTCAAGAGATGTTCGGGCTCGACTCGTTCTGTGGCGCCCGCTTCGTATTTCGTGCGAAACGGGCGGACCACATCAAGCTCCTGGTACGGAATCAGACCGGGATGGTGCTGGTTCATAAGCGGCTGGAAGGAGCCAAGTTCGTCTGTCCGCAGGTGCGCGACGGGGTGATGCGGATGTCTTCGGCGCAGCTGGCAGCACTGTTCGAGCGGTTGGACTGGCGTCTGGTAAGACCGGAGCGAGCGCGGCGGGCAAGTGCGGCCGATGCACTGGAAGCTCCCTTTTTAGTGGTAAGAGCGGCCTTGGCGTGATTCACTTCATGCATGAATGCCGACGCCCTCAATTTTGAGAACGCTCATCTGAAGGCTCGCCTGGCCGCGGTCGAGGTGGCGCTAGCGAGGTGTAGGAGGCCAATCGTCGGCTGGAGGACATCCTGCGCTCCTCGCAGCGCGAACGCTTCGGCAAGAGTTTCGAGAAGCTGTCGCCCGATCAGTTCACTCTGCCGCTCGAGGATGCCAAAATGGCCCAGGGGCTGTGCTCGCGGCCGCACAGGAAAAGGCAGAGACCGCGTTGCAACGGACGCGCGGGGAGACGCCGCGAATGCCATAGCACCTGCCCCGGGTCGAACGGGTAATCGAGCCCGCCAGCATGCTTTGTCCCTGCGGCTATGGTGAGATTGCCCGGATCGGGGACGATACATTTAAGCGTGTGATCCCCGCGCAGTTCCAGGTGCTGGTAAACGCGGCGCCCGAGATACGCCTGTCGCGGCTGCTCGCATGCCGTGGTGCAAGCCCATGCCCCTGAGCATGTCGTCCTTGGCGGGCTGCCGACCGAGCGGCTGATCGCGTGGATCATGGTCTTGAAGTTTGGTGACGACCTGTCGTTTTACCGCTAGGCAGGAATCCCCGAGCGGCAGCGACTCCACCTCGACCGTGGCACGCTAGGCAACCGGACGGGGCGCGCCTCCTTCCACCTGATGCCCGTCATAGACCATATGCGCGCTCATCTGCGCGCCGCCGACCGGATCTTCGTTGACGACACCCGCGCGCCGGTGCTGGATCCGGGCCGAAAGGCTACGAAGAGCGGCATTTCTGGGTCGTCGTGTCCGACGATCGCGGACATGGCGGTGCTGCCCGCCCATGGTCGTTCGGGCATTCCTTCGAACCAATGGTAGTCATGCCCTCCCTCCACGACGCCCCCGGTCGTGGACGGGAGCATCCGCGGAGGTTCCTGGCCGGATACCGCGGTCGGTTGCCTCGCAATGCGACGCCTACCAGTCCTACAATGCGCTGACCGAGGTCGCGCGCGACAGCGGCCCGTGGCAGCTGGTCTATTGCTGGACCCATGTCCGCCGCCGCTTTGTCAAACGCTTCGAAGGCGATGGGTAATCCCCCCGTTTTTAACGGGGTGCATCTGTAGAACTTACGCAGCCATTTTCAATTTTTGTGCGGGTGTGATACCGCCGATGCCCATGTTCGGGCGATCGTTGTTGTAAGTCCAGAGCCATTGCGTGGCGTGGTCTTGTGCCTCCTCGATCGTTTCGATGATGTATTGGTCAAGCCATTCATGCCGAACCGTGCGGTTGTAACGCTCAATGTAGGCGGTCTGCTGGGGCTGCCCGGGTTGGATGTGCTGAATCGTGATCTTGTGCTTCTCAGCCCATTTTCTCAGCGTTTCACTGATGTATTCTGGGCCGTTGTCGACCCTTATGGTGTCTGGTTTGCCGCGCCATTCGATGATCCTGTCCAAGCTGCGGATGACCCGTTCGGCTGGCAGCGAGAAGTCCACCTCGATCCCCAGCCCCTCGCGGTTGAAGTCATCCAGCACGTTCAGCAGCCGGAACGCCCGGCCATCGCCGAGATGGTCCGCCATGAAGTCCATCGACCAGGTCATGTTGGGTGCATCCGACACGGCCAGCGCATCGGGTTCGTCCCGCTTCAACCGCTTGCGGGGTTTGATGCGCAGGTTCAGTTCCAGCGCGCAGTAGATCCGGTAGACCCGCTTGTGGTTCCATGGGTGCCCTTTGACGTTGCGCAGATGCAGGAAACACAGACCAAAACCCCATGTCTTGCGTGCATCGGTCAGCCCGACCAGCAGATCGGCGATCTCTTCGTTCTCTGCCTTCAGCTTCGGGCCATAGCGATAGCAGGTCTAGCTCACCCCAAAGGCACGGCAGGCCAGCGCAACGCTCGCTCCTCTTCGCGCCACTACATTCTCGGCCATCTCACGGCGTTGAGACGGCCGAGTTACTTTTTTCCAAGGGCCTCCTTCAGCAAATCGGCTTGCATGCTCAGGTCCGCATACATCCGCTTCAGCCGACGGTTCTCCTCTTCCATGGCCTTCATCTGGCTGATCAGGGACGCATCCATCCCGCCATACTTCGCCCGCCACTTGTAAAATGACGCGTTGCTCATGCCGTGCTCACGGCACAGATCGGCCACCGGCACACCGCCTTCGGCCTGCCGCAGGATCGCGATGATCTGAGCCTCAGTGTATCTGCTTGTCTTCATTCGAAATCTCCTCGTTCATCTTGCCGAGAAAATTCTACTCATGCAGCCCGCCACTTTCGGGGGGGATTACCGCATAACGATGATAGACACCATCGGGCACATGCGCCTTCGAGGTTCACGAACCTGACGCCGTCAGCCAACCCCCGCGCAGAAGGGAAACCGTTCCGGCACGGCGAAAATTTTGCGGCCTGCTAGGTATCAGTTCAGGCTACATGAAAAGGCGGGGGTGATCAGACTACTGCACGGCTCAACACGGCCCAGCTTAATTTGATTCACCCCCCGTTGCTGCCCGATATAAATGCCGTGCTGGGCAGCAGCTCCGGTATCGCACAAAAGCCGAGGTTCCTTCTAAGAGAAGCTTAAATATCCTTAAAAACTGTCCAAGGATCCGGGAGTAGCTCAGTTTATGCCGCCTAGCTGCCGTCAATACTTCGGACTGCACCAGCATGAGGAGCACAGCTTTTTCTAGTTACGGAAAAGGCGAAAAGCGAAAGGTATAATGCACGCTATTGTTCCGAGATCACCTCCATCTCTCGAGCAAGGTCAAGGGCTGTGAAAAGAACATTCCCATACTTTTCAATGATTTTTTTACTGATAGCGGCGTCTGTTTGTTCAATGCTGCCGGCTGTTGGCAATTCACCAGGTATACAGCCGCGTACTGCCCGCCAATCGCGCTTAGTCATAACATTGCCTTCAACGTCATCAAAATAAGCAACCGTTCTCCCAAAGACTTTGAGAGTTTTGTCGGGCATCCAAAACTCGAAGAATGCTCGCCGCCACCTATTAAGGTCCTTCTGATCCCAACCGGTAAACATCCCGTGGTCTGGCAGAGCGTTGATAGCCTCTGTTTCTTTTGAATTGGCTCGGAGGAGTGACTCTCTCGCTAGCCTGCGGTCATCTGAGGTGCTGGCCGAGCTCGCAAATACGAAGCTGAAATCCGAAAATCTGTCGGGTGAAGCTGCTACCAAGTCAAGTAATGATCCTTCACGTATTTTCTGACCACCAACTGGCTTGGTCGGTCGGAAGCTTCTCTTCGCCAGGTCGAGCGCGTCTTTGTCGATGGGCTCAGAAGCAACCATTAGGCCTTCAATCCATCTTTCGGTTTCTTTGTACTGATCATTTTCCGTGCTGATGAAGACGCCGCTCTCAGTCAGTGTAGCCAACTTATCAAAGCCAACGCCGTTCTGGGAGGCATTGGCAGAGCCGATCACGGCTCCTCTCTCTGAAAGGTACACCTTAGCATGAAGCCCGCGAACATGGCGCAGGCTTTTGTTATCAGGCGCGCCGAGAGCGCGCAAAGCCTCTGGTGACGTACCACCGAGAGTGATGTCACAAAATATCCAAGGCTGAGGATTTTTTTCATTGAATAGAGATTCAGATCCCCTCCCCCAAAATGCTACGGCGCATCTAACATCCTGTCCCGCACAAACCGTTCTTATAGCTTCGGATAAATTGGCGCCGGCTAAAAACTTAACCATTGTTGTGCTCCGCTAACAAAATATTTGCCGTTTCCTTCAGATAGGTCACGTAAAATGCCTTTACCATTCGATGTTCTTGAAGGCGGTCACCAAGGTTGAATCCGTTCTCACGGCGCATGGGTGCCTGAAATATATCTAGCCCACGATCAAGAACGATCTTCCAACCATTGTCGGTGACGATATCACGGGCATGGGCCGCACCACTGGTGTCATATGCCCAAGTAAAATCCACGCCCGTACCGACGCAAGCCTCGGAAATACTCTCAAGCAATTCGCGCTGCTTCGGCACGTTCCCGTCATCCGGAGCCGTGACCAGATGAATGGAAATCTGATCTTCAGGCGCTTTCCGTGAAATGACCATTTCCACGAATTCCATCATGTTCTTGATTTGATAGAAGTATCGAATGTAGGGATCCGTCACGATGATGCGGGACGCGCCTTGAAGGTGATGGCCGAACAGCGTGTCATAGCTGATCCCCTTCCGGTTCTCGGCAAAGACATGATGCCCTTCGATAGGATCAGGCGTCATGGATGCGAGAGTGCCATGTGACCGCGATTGAGACGGCGCAGCGGCATCGGCGAGCACTCGGTCGCCATCCATGCCGACGCTTTGGGGGGCTTCGGCGCCTGGCGTGCCTTTGCGATAGTAGAATTGCGGAAACTCTTCCTCTTCGACCGTGCGCACATGGCGTTTTTTGCCGTCGGAGCCGGTGTAGTAGAAATCCACCTCGGGATAGGTCGCGTCTATACGGAATAGCTGGTCCTTGACCCGCTTGCGGCTCTCCAAGGCAAGCTTGAGCAGCTCTTCGGTTTCTTGCTCTGTCTCGCCACCAGCTGGAAACAGGATCTTCAGCAAGCCGGACATGGTTTTCGAGATGGCGTCGCGATCACGGGTCGATATCTGCTCGCTTAATTTAAAGTACCGATCCGGCCGGTTGGAGTAATCCTCCTGACGCAGATGGCGCAGGATCTCGGCCAGGTAATCGACGATGAACCCATAGCCCCGGGTGAACATCTCACCGCGGATAACGTCGATTTCCCATCCCGGCAGGTAGGCATGGAGCCGGTCGATGAAGGCCGAGTCATGGAACTGGGGCGGCAGGGCTTCGAAGAGGTCACTGTTCTTCAGCATGTAGGGGACGTTGTGATCAGTGTTGCCGACAAACGAAAAACTGGCCTCGGCCCCCATCGGGTTGATCCCCCGCGAGAAGGTCTTGTTCGCCATGTAGTTCTTCATGATGTCGACAAGCGCCTTGTTGGCGGTCTTCTCACGCCCGGCAAATTCGTCGAAGGCCACCACGTCCCAATAGCCGACCAGACCAATCCGCCCGTTCGAGTTGTTCACGAACAGCTTGGGGATGCTGACCTCTCCCCCGGAGATCAGCTGCCCGTGCGGAGAAAACTCCGAATAAATATGGGACTTGCCGGTCCCTTTGGGGCCAAGTTCGATGATGTTATAGTTGCGTTCAACAAAGGGGATCAACCGCATCAGCTGCAGCAGCTTGCTGCGGCGGCCGAACATGTCCGGGTTGAACCCGATCGACTGCATCAGCAGATCGATCCATTCGTCGGTGCTGAACTTCGCCCGACCCGCCTTGTAGCTCTCGTAATCCACGCGGGCGATCTGGATCGGCTTGATCGTCTCGAGGATCCAAGGCGAGGTCCGGGCATCTTCCGAGAACTCGTACTGAACGTCTGCGATGCACCACACCCCCGTCACCAGCAGTTTCGGGTGCGCCTTGACGGTGCCGCTGTCCACGGCCACCTTCTTGATCCCCAGATTATCGAAGGTTGCCTCGTAGCTGTCGGTCTTTTCGTTCAGGGACACGCTGATCTGGTCGATGACCTTGTAGCGGCCCCGTTCTTTGATCGTGGACTGGATCAGGCCTGCCTCGCTGCGATGGACATAGTGTTTGCGCAGGATTTCCTTGACCGTCTCGATGCCGGTCGCGATCGACGCCTCGTCATCGGTCGCGCAATACTGACCCAGCAGGTATTCCAGCACGTAGGTCGGGACGATCGCATTACCCTTTACGGCCTTGACCAGATCCTTTCGGACCACGAAGCCTGCGAAATGGTCGTTGATCTTGTCGTCAAGCGTGCTCATGGCCATTCCTCAGAAGTCGAAATCGGTCGGGATGCCGCGTCGCAGTTCATAGCGCTGGCTCTGGTAGTCATCATAGCGGCTGGTCTTGCCGATGCGCTGGCGCAACTTCAGGACCACATCCTGATTGTTGAAGGCGTCGGCGTCCCGGGACAGTAAAAGCTTCAACGGCATCTCGCGTTCGCGCGGATTATCCGAGCGGTAATCAAAAAGCACCTTATGCTCGTCAGAGATCAGAGTGCCATCGAGGGCATAGAGCCCGGCCACCAGTTCGCGCGGCTGCAGCTTGTCCGAAATCGGCTGTACCTGATACAGCGTCACGGCGTGCTGTCCCGACGAGATCAGATTGCGGCCAGACGAGATGATCTGAACCTCGACCATCTGAACGTCGGACTCGCGCTGCTTTCCAACCCGAAGAACCGGGATGACGATTTCCTGCAGGCTTGCCCCACCGTGAACGAACCGACTTCCGGATCCCTTGACCCGCAGACGGTTGATGGAGTTTGGCACCAGCACATCAAGATCGCCGGCAAGGCCCAACTCAGCCGGTGAGAACCGCTTCATTCCGGCTGTTGCCTTCAGTCCGCGACCGACGACAAAGCGGCGGTTACGAACATGGATTTCATCCCCCGCCGGGTCCGCGACCGAGAAATCCGTCTCGTCGAGCGGGCGGTGCTGATAGAGAAACCCGTGATCGGCAGTGATCAGGATGTTCGAGACATTGGCGCTGGTCAGCTTGCGGACCAGGACTGTCAGGTCCTCGATGGCACCTTCGGCAGCCTCAGGCACGCGCTCTTCGGTGGTCAGCTTGTCGCCGACCACATCGATCCGGTTGTGGTACAGATAGAGGATGTCATGGTCTCGGAAGAGCACCTTCCCGTCTTCGGAGCGCATGCCCATGAACTCGTCTGCCTTCATCGCCTTGACCCGGTCACCGGTGCGGCCTTGGGCGAGAGCGCGTTCCCGGTTTGATGTCCCCTGGGTCGACTGGCCGAAAGATATGACAATGCCGTCCGGCTGGATTGTCAGGTCCTTGTTTGGCAGCAGGGCCGCCATGCCCAACTGGGTATAGCTGGGCAGGCTGCTGATCATCGGCTTCAGATCTGCATCGAACTTGTTGAGCTTGCGGATGGCCCGCAGGCATTCCTCGGCAATCTCGTAGCGAAACGCGTCCGAGATGACGACGACGACCTTCTGATCCTTGCGGCGGAATTCAGCGGCCTGGTCCCGGTAGAAATCCCGTTGCATCGGATAGCCGCGCACGCTCCAGTCGGGCATGGTCGCAATCTGATCCTGCCAGGCGTCATTGACCTTCAGCAGGTAGCTGGTCGTGTAGCGGTTCTCCACGACCTCGAACAAGTCACTTAGCAACGTAGCCTGACCGCTTTTCTGCATGTGAAAGATGAACTTGCGATACAGCTGATCCAGCTTGTACCAGCTCGACACGTACCGCTTGATGCCCTCCTCGGGGCTGGTCATGCTGAGATTGGCCTCGGCCAGAGCCTGCTGAAACTCGATGGCATGGCTGATCGCCTGATAGACATGCTCGTAGGTCGCATACCAGTGGCTTTGCCGCCGCTCCCGGATGATCTGCAGAACATCCGCAGCGCCCAAGGTTTGGCTTGCCATGGCCTGAACCAGGGAACGGATCACGTGTCGGTCGATCTCTTCAAAATGATCGACGGACTTCAAGGTCCGAGCTTGGCGCAAATTCAGATGTTGCGGGATCTTGAGAGTACCCTCAAAGCGCTTGCTGAGCGTCTCGAAGGCTTCGGAATAGTGCTTGTTGTTCTTCCAGCGACGGAAAACCAGCAGCGCTTCCGCTTTCAGCTTTGCATCCTCGCCCAAGGCCAGCTGGTAGGCACCCTCGAAGAACGCAATTGCGAAATCCTCGAGGTCCGGCTTGTCAGAGCGATATCCATAGGCGTTGCCGACCTGCTTCCAGAAGAATTCGGACAGGTGCGACCGTTCAATCAGCCGCATGCCCTCTTCTCGTCCGGCAGCCAGCTGATCCAGCAGCTGCTCGATCACCGTATCCAACGCCCCCTCGGCGCCCACGCAGACCGCCAGCATGCGCTTGCGGATGTCGGTTCTGGTATCGCCCTGCTGCATCAGACGTTTCAGATCCGCGATGCGACTGCTTGCGCGATAGAACTCAATGTGGTCGCGCACGACCTCCTCAAAAGCGGTCGCAGGCTCAGCTCGCTCAGCCAGATCGCAGCCTGATCGGCTTTGAAGACGGTCGTGGCCAGCTGCACGTCTAGCAGCCAGTTCTCCTGCATCGCGGGCTCCGGCCCGTCATGAAACACCAGGAACTTCTGCTCCGGCTCTTGCCGCAGCATCCGGTACTTCAGTCCGAACTGGTTGTTGACGATCTCGACCTTCGCGACACCGTCCAGATCGATCGCCTCGACTGCGGTGCGCATGTCGCGGGCCGCGTCGTACCAGAACACGATCCGATGCTCATCGAACAATCGGGCCAGGCTTGCGGTCAGTCGATCATTCATCGCTGGCCTCGAGACCGACGATCTTCTTCAGCGCCGTACCGAACTTGGGGTAGTTTGCCTTGACCCCGTCATCCAGATCGATGTCGATCTTGGCCTGGGCCAGCGGGAAGATCACCTCGCGCTCCCACTCGTTCAGCTCATCCAACTGCTTGGCGATGATGCCTGCATCCTTGAGGGCCTTGGTCCGCTGCCCCTGCGTCGCGGTGGGGTCGTCGGACAGCTTGTTCAGGCGCACCTGCTCGCCTTCCAGCTTGGTGACGAACTCGCGCAGGTATTCGTTCAGCAGGACCGACACCGTGTCGCCGCGATAGCGGTGCATGTAGATCAGCGCATTGAACGTGCCCTTGGGGCTGGAGAACATCCAGTAGATCGGCCGCTTCTTGTAGCGCTTCACGTGATCGGCGTAGAAATCCTTGGTAAAGTACCTGCGGATGTCCTTGCCAAGCGCCTCCTCGATGAAGCGCAGGTTTCGCGGAAGGTGTCTTCGCCGAAGGTCACCCGCAGGAACTGGCGGAACCGGTCGGTGATGTCGTCGGCGAACCAGTCGGCGTCGAGCACCGGTATGACGTTGTCCTTGTCTGGCATGAAGGTCGGGTCCGGCACGCGTGCAAGGTAGTTGGCCAGCGTCTCGCCCTGATTGGCAAGGATCAGGCCGGGCGCGTCGAGGCTGTAGCGGCCGAACATACAACCCACGGCGTAGGAGAGGAACTCGGCCATGGTGTCGGCGCGCAGGCGGGCCTCGTTCGCCGCCACGTCGTTCTTAATGCCATAGCGATAGGCGGGGTTACAGGTGAGGGTGATCTCGTTCAGCGGTACCTCGGGGGTCAGCTCGTCTTGCAGACCATAGGCGTCGATGAAAATGCGATTGTTCTCTTCCTCCAGCCGCTGCATGGCGTCCGTCATGGACTGCCAATGGACGCGGAGGGCGGCGTAGGTGGCCTCCAGCGTCTCGGCGCGGTGGTCGGGTTGGAGCAGCGGAAGCGTCGTGAAATCCCAGGAGGTTTCGTAGGCGTCCCAGTCGGATTTGGCGATCTTTACCAAGACGTCGACCAGACTGTCCACTTCCGCTGGATTGTAAGGAATCCTCGCTATGTCGCCGACTTGGAAAGTAACGGTTGGGTTGAGTATAGAAACATATGCTTCGACAAGTTTACTTGATAGCAATCCTAAGACTTTTAAGCGGTCTTTGGCGTCGGGGAATGCGCAAGAGCCCTTGACGTCAAAGATGAACCCAGGCGGGTTAAACCTTGCGCCGAAGCCACCTGTCTTTATGTCTGACCAAGTTACACCTTCTTGGAAATAAAACTTGATGTTCTTGATCGTCCGTGTCGGACTCCCATAAAGCTCTCCAGCAAACGCCAGCAGTGCCGCGCCATCATTTCTCCAGTTCACGAAATGAAAGGCATTACCAAACCATTTTCGGTACGGCCCCCCTTTATTATAGGGGAACCAAGTTCTTTCCGACAGCTTCGCTTCCTTGTGATTCCGGGCGCCAAGGCAAGCCCGATCAAATGCCACTTCATGCCAGTTCCTGAGAAACCTCTCATTATTACTTGTCGCGAGTCCTTGCCTTGGTCGCGCAACATTTAACAGCGTTTCACTATCCGCAAAGCTATGTCTGATCCCGGATCCGGAACTATAGGATATAGGGGCACCGGGAATTACAAGAAACTCATCAGGTGATGCAGAGAACCTGTATGAAACGCTCTGACCTCGAACCGCCTCCAAAGTCATGCGTTCCATCTCCGGCTCACCACCTGAGAACTTCAATAGAGAAATGAACGTAGCTGGTGCTGATGAGCGCCCGGCCCTTTTAGAAATAAATCCACAAATTTGAACAGTGGCGCCAGAGAACCCGGTAAGCGGCATCTCGACCAGATGTATAAGCGCATTCTTCTCAGTCAACTCGATCCGCAGTCGTTCGTGCGACTGAAGAAACATCCAAACGTGAGGGCACATTATCCCAAAGTAAGAATGCGTTCGTGACATCAAGGTGCATCGCGAAATGAACGCGGCAAAAAGGTCAGATTTGAACTCCGCGTAGTTCGCCAAAAGGAAATTGGATAGAGCTCCGTTCATTCCTTTAAAGCCCATATACGGCGGGTTAGCCACGACCACGTGATACTTCGGTGAAAGCGCCTCGGCCATGCGCAGCACGGCGATGACGCGATCCTGCACCTCCTTCAGCAGCAGGTCGCCGCCGAAGTCCCGCGTCTCGACCACTCGCAGCGTCTCTGCCGGGTCGCGCAGCTTCGGCATGATCAGCGAGCCGAAGTTCTTGATATGCTCGAACTGGACTAGCGTCTCTCGCAGCTCATCGGTGAACAGATCCTTGCCCACCACGGCGGCCACGTCCTGCATCTCGGCGGGCGTGAAGGCCACGTTCTGCAACACCACGATGTCGGGCTTTGCCTCCAACCGCAGAAACCGCCGCCGCCCCAGCCGCGCCGCGGCCTTCATCGCCAGCGCAAAGGCGGCCAGCGCACCGGCGCGATCATCGATCTCCACCCCGGTCAGGTTGTGCGTCAGGATCAGCACGGGGATCTCGGCCGCGTCATAGCCCTCTTCCTCGTAGATGGCGTAGAGCAGGTCAAAGGCATAGGTCAGCATGTGCCCCGACCCGCAAGCCGGATCGCAGACCTTAATCTCCTCAGGCCTGCCGATCCTCAAGAAGTCCGTCTCGGGCTCTTCCGGTGCGATGTAATAGTCCATCTGCGCGGCCAGCTTCGACCCCGGGCGGTTCAGCAGCCACAGCCGCCCCAGAGAGTTCTCCACCAGATAGCGGACGATCCAGTGCGGCGTGAACAGCTGTGTCGCAGCGGGGATGTTCTCGGCCGTGATTTTCTGGTTCTTCTTCAGCCCCGCGAAGACCTGATCCTTCTTCTCCGAGATGTAGAACTGGTAGAGCCAGCCGATGATCTCGACATCCTTACAGGCCTCTTCGGTCATGACCGCGCGCAGCCGGGCGAGGATCGAGGTCTGAGACAGCAGATCCTCGGGCATCAGCAGTTCGGTGTAATCGTCCAGCTCCTCGAACAGGAAGGGCATCGGCCCGTGCCATGCATTGCAGGCATGGACTAGCAGCAGGCGGTAGGCCTCTGCCTGCGGATCATTCGACGGGAGACGGCCCTCCAGCAACGCGGAAACCTCGGCAGGTGCGCCGTCCGGCAAATTGCCCGCCGCAGCCTCGGCCAGAAGCTCCGGACGGGTCTTGCCGTCAGCCGGAGAGACGATGCGAACCTGAGTGTAGCCATTGGCATCCATGAAGCGTAGCGCTGTGAAGCGGTTGAACCAGGTATAGGCGACCTGTTCGACCACCTGGGTCCTGCCGGAGGTCCGCAACGCGTTTTCCAGATCTTTGACCGCCCGCGGATGCTCACGCCGAGCAGCTGCGCCTTCGGCCAGAACTAGATCGAGCTTGGCGGTGACCTGACTGATCAGCAGATTACGCGCCGCCTGCGCGAATTTCTTGAGCGCGTTGGTATCCATCAGATCGTCACCTTGTTGCCTGCCGCGATTTCGGACAGCAGAGTCTTTCTCAATGCTTCAAGATAGTCGGTCACCTCGGCCTCATTGCTGAGGAAAGGCTTGCCCATTTCCACCTTCAGATCGCGCGCGGATACAAACACCGTTTTCTTCGGTGCAGGTGCTGGAGGCTCACCAGGAGAGGTGGGGACGACAGGCTGGACGGCGGTCATTTCCGAGATCCGCGAAAGCAAGGCAGTGAACAACCGGTGACGGACCTGATTGCCACGATCCCGCAACGACGGGATCAGGCTGGTGGTGTCGAGACCCGTTCTTTGGGTTGCAATCTGCTCGTCAATAGCCCGCTTCTGCTCGGCCGTGAGGGTCATATACTCCGGTAGCTGGCCCAGTTTCACTGCAACCTCGTCCAAGGCTGCGTTGGCGGCCTTGCGCTCGGCGATCACCGCAAGATCAACCTTGTTCTTCAGATCATAGAGATCCGCCTTAAGGTTCTGGATCGCCGATCCCCGATAGCAGTTCTCGTCATCCATCACCGCCCGCAGCCGCCGTCCGGCATCCGCGTCGACATCCGCGATGTTCTCGGACTGCTGAGACAGCGCCCCGCGCGCATCGTCGTAGATGCCCTTCTGGGCACCACCCATGAAGCTGAGGATCTTGTCGAGGATCGTCTCGCGCGCATCGAGCAGCTCTTCCTGCTGCGTGATCGGCTCGGTGATGTACCATGCGGCCGGCTTGCCCTTCATGGCCCTCAGGCGCGCCTGCAGAGGAGCCAATGCTTCCATGAATGGGTAATCATGGACCTGTCGGGTCAGATCATCGACTTTGGTTTCCAAGGCATCGACAGCCTGCTTCCAGTCCTCGCCCAAGGCACGCGCATCGCTGCCGCCGGCAGGTGATCCGAAAAGCTCACGATAGAGCTCTTTCGCGTTTCGCAGTGCAGCTGGCGTGAACTCGGTCTGCGTCGTCAGCAAGAGGTTTCCAACCATCTGGCTGTTGTTCAGCGCCCGGGCGAGATCGACGCCTTCATGGACCGCACCGTCGATGCGCGCCTCGATCTTGTTCTTTGTGACCAGGCTCCCGGTCAGGCACATCACTGCATGGCTAGGCCAACCATAAGGTTTTGCGGAAAACTTGTCGGTCAGGTGCTTCGCCGAGACCTTCACCCCATTGCGGGCCTGGCTGCTCAGGAAGTTCAGGATCTCCTGTTCCGGCTCGCCGAGCCCTTCACCGTTTTCCCCGAAGAGTGACGTGCCCGACTGCACGGATTTCATGATATCTGCTTCGGTGTAGATGACGCTGCGCAGCATCGGCAGGTTCGTGTAGACCTTGTCGACCAGGGTCTGGAACGCTTTGGTGACGCGCTCCTGAGGATCCTCGCCGCTGAGGTCCAATTCGTCCCCCCGGACGAACAATCGCGCCTCGCCGATCAGCTTGCGCAGCCGCAGCTCCAGGTCCTTCGCGCGACGGCTGTTCTGCTCGCCCTTTTCGGCGATGATCCGATCCCTGCCCGGCTGCGGGGATCCACTCCGGGACTGGCGGACGAACTTGTCCGTCTGCTTGAAGAGGACCATGTCGCGCAGGAACAGCTGATCGGGCTTCATGACCACCGCCAGCTCCTCATTGGCGATGGTCCGGGTGCGGATGGTCTCCGGGCTGTCACCATCCTCACTGAACGGCGAGAACAGGTGGATCGCCAGCTCATGCTCTTTGCCGATCAGATGGCCGTCGAGCCGCCGCGTGAACTGGTATTCATTGCCTGATGTGTTGTGGCGGATCTTGCGGCTTCGCAGAATAGCGTCGAAGGCCATGGTCTCCAGCGCGCCCGAGACCTCCGACTGCTCGACGGGAAGGGCCTTGATCTCGGCCTCGACGTCCTTTTCTTCGTTGGTCAGGAACTCATAGACCTCGCCATTGCGCTGGATGAGGGTGTTGCGCTCCAGAAAGGCTAGGGCCTCTTCGATCCGGCGCCGTTGCGCCGTCTGATCGCTTTCAAACCCGGACAGCAACAGGATCGAGATGTTGCGAACCGAGGGTTTGAACTCCTTGACGTATTTGACAAGGAACAACGCCTTCAGCACACGCACGGCGAACGGATCCACGTCTTCGATATCGCGCTCGGCGATGTGGATGGATTGCTGGACGGACGATTTCAGGGCTGTGCGAATGCCCTCAAACATCTGGTCGAACGTCGCGAGGCCCCCGACGGGTTGATCCTTCAGCTTCTTGGCGACCTCTTGGAAGACCCCCAGCATCGAGCGCTCACCGACGGAGCTGTGCTTGCCCTCGAAGGCATTGTGCTGCGACAGCGCCTGGATCGCCATCTGGAACAACGTGTATTGATAAGGCGGGAAAGGATAGCTGAGCACGAACTGGTCGCGATCGCGAAAATTCTTCAGCTTGATCGACCCATCCGTGAAGTCGAAAAGCGTCTTGAGGTTGTTTTCTTCCCGCTGATAGAGATTGCCGAGTTGGGCTTCCCCCTCCTCCGTCTTGGAGAGAAGCCGGCGCTGAATGACCTCCGCGACATCGGCCGAGTTCAAAGGCATCCGGTTGCTAAACCGGGCCTGGATCTTGGAGAAGTCATTTTCCTGCTGCTGGGTCATGTCCCCAATGACGGAGGCCATATCCTGCTGCGCGGTCACGATGATCCAGGCCTGACCCTTGCACTTGGTGTTCAGGCTTTCTGCAATCGTCTGCAGGTTGGTCATCAGCTTCACGTTGTCGGCGATATACTGGCCGACCTCATCGACAAAGAAGTTGAGCCGGAAATTCGGCTCCTGCTCGTCGATCCACACCTTGATGGTTGCGGCGAAGTCTTCGATCGAGACCCGGGTGTCCTTGCGGTACTGGTTCAGGATATCCTTGGCATCCGCAGGATCCCCACCGGTGGCTGCGGCAAAGGCCGTGGCGATGTTGCGGGTTTCCAGCAGCGCCTGTTCGCGTCCCCGCTCCCAAGACTTTCCTGACGCAGTGTGGAAGGCAGCCTTGAACGCTTCCAGCTGACCGCGGCCATGCAGGTCGCGCTCCATTTGCGCGATATGAGGCTGCTTTCCGTAGAAGCCACAGGAATCGTCAAATACCTTCTGGAAGACCGCCAACAGGGCGTCGACATCGGTCTTGGAGATCACATCTGCCTTCTGATCGATGTTGAACAGGATCGACCTGGACGGGATGGCGACGGCCTTCTGCAGCAGGCCACGGATCATCGGGGCGTCCTTGATCTTCTCTTTCTCAAGGAAGATATCTGCTGCGCGCCGGCCATCGACCTCGCGGTTCTCCAGAAGCAACGCCAACATCTTCAGTAGATGTGACTTGCCTGAGCCGAAGAACCCGGAAATCCATACGCCATTGGCGGTGTGGTAATTGGTATAGGCCTCCAGGAATAGCTCGATGCGCTGACCGATCTCATCCGTGATGACGTACTCATCCAGCTCGATGCGCAGCCCTGTGTCGTCATCGGCCTTGATGACGCCATCAATGGCGCGATCGACGGGCTTTGCGAAAATGTCGCGAAGATATTGGGTCACGGTCAGACCTCGTAATTCATGATGTTGAAGGCACGGTAATATTTGTCGTCGTGAAGCAGCCCGAACAGATCGAGCGATGCGCCGGTGGCCAGCGCATGGGTGTAGCTTCCGGGGAAGAACATGACCGTCGGCGCTTCCTTGGCCGTGCTCTGCAGGTTGTTCAGGACATTGTGCGAGCGCAGGTAGGGATAGACCTCACCGACACCCGATAGGAAAATGATGTCGTGAGGGGTGGCCTTGATCATCTCTGCCACCATCGGCACCAGGTGCGCCTGAGGGTCCAGAACACCCTGCAGCAATTCCTTGAGTTCAGCCTTTTCCGTATCCTGTTCGATCTCCAGGACCTGCTCGAGGATGCCTCGCTCGGCGAGGATCTGAAGCGTGATGTCATAGAGGTTCAGGTCCAGAACGCGGACGCCCGCATGGGCACTTCGGGTGATCAGATCGGCCCGATCCTCGTCCATCGCCATGCCGTCCGCAGCCGCATAGGGGCAGATGAAAAACGGCACCTCATTGCCCAGGCCCTGCTTGGTCAAAAAACGCTGGCTGGTCACGACCTTGAACAGGTGTTCGGCCCTGCCCTTCCGATCAAACATCATCTTCAAAAATCAAACTCCACCCCGACGGAGGCCGGGAAAATAATCAAAGGCTGCAGGCTGTGCATTTTCAATCATAATTTGCATTCGATTGGAAATGATCGCTGTCTGGATGTGGCGGTCGCGGGAGATGATCCCGGCTTCCCGCAAGATGCGGAACATCACCTGACCGAGCTTTTTCTGGGTGCCTGGGCTAAGGCGTGCCAGCTTGTCGTTCCACTCCGCCTTGTCATGGAAGAAGACATCGAAACTCTCGGGCGGCAGGTCCAGGCGGTAGGAGAGGTATCGGTCGATTACGACCTCCCGCACGAACTCCTCAATGAACCTGTAGCTTCTGCACACGGCTATCCAGAGCAGTGCCTGGGCCTCGTCGTGGTCAGCCTCGTCGGCTAGGAAGGCCAGTTCTTCGGCGGACAGAGCCGACAATCGCAGAACGATTTCATTCAGGACCCGCCGGTTCGACGCAATTTTCGGCAGGGCTGTCGCCCCTGCATCTCTGGCCCGCTCGAGCGTCGCCGCCCACGTCTCCCCCGGTACGTGCAGCTTGGCCACGGCCCGGCTTTCGAGCAGCATGAGGCCGCCCGTTGTGAAGGACATTCGGTACGAAACAAGATCTGACGACATCACAGGAGCGGATGCCTCAGAGGGTAGCAGCCATTTTCGATATTCGTCATGATGAAGCGCTCGCCTCGATAGTCCTCTGTCGCGGCTGCGCAATGATACGATAGCTATAGGGCGCGATTTCTTCGACCAAGACCATGTCCCCTGCCCGCACGTCGTTCTGTTCGAAGAAGGATCTGATCCAGCCCCGCTTTCGAAAAAACCGCTTGGCACCATCGAGATCGGTCATGACCGCAGCGTCGCCACCCCAGTCCACGGTGATTTCGCGCGGGGCCGCCAAGGTGCGGTTTGAGCCGCCGATAGTGTCTTCCGGAAATGCCTCGAAGAAGCTTTTTAGGTAGATGTGGCTATTGTTCAGATTGCCTTGTGTAATCTCTGTCGTTCCAAGAGCGCGGGGTGACTGAGCGTGTTCTGAGGCCGTTGATGCAGGGCATCCGATCACACGCTCCGTGGTGACATTCAGGCTGTCATCGCCGTCATCGATTAGATCAAAGTCTTCGGTATGTCGTGCCTTTCTTGCGGCAGATACTGTGGAATATCGAGGTTTATCGACCTGTGCGCGTTCCGCTCTCAGCACGACCTCTGCAGCCGCACGGGCATCCTCGCCCGCGTCATGGTGCTCGAAGACGAGACCAAGATGCTGCTTGAGACTGGCCAGTCCATGGCCGCCATTTCCCCGCAGTTCCGGCCAGGCGCGGCGCGCGACCTGAACACTGTCTCGCCACTCCCAGTCTGGAACGGCAAGGTTCGCGTGGTGACAGGCGGCAGACACCGCACTCCGGTCGAAGCTTGAATGCTGATAGATCGTGTGCCCGATGAGCGCCTCGCGCAGAACCGGCAGCACCTCCGCGAATGTCGGGGCACCCTGCACGGTCGTGGCGCTGATCCCATGCAGATAGGTGAATATCCAACGGTCCACCTGCGGATCGACATAGGTCATCCATGTCTCGATCGAATAGTCTGGCCGCACGCAGGCGACGCCGATCTGACAGATGCTGCCGCGGTCATTGTTGGCGGTTTCGACATCAAGCGCCACGAACCGGAACTGACCCTTAGGAAAAGAGGGCAAAAAGTCCGAGGTCATTCCAGAACCTCCAGTAATATCGGCCAGTTCTGACGACCTCCGAGAACACGAAGCACATCAAGCCGGTCACCGATGGTCCGATAGATGATCAAGTGAGCCCCGGAGGGATGAATGCGAACAGGCGGGTTAAACTCCGGACGCTCTCGCGCGATCCCCGGCATGGCACAGAGCAGATCGAAAACAGCCGTAATCCCGTCGACATATCTGTCTGCCTGCTCGGGTGACCACTCCGCCACGCCGTGCAGCCAGATCTCTTCCATGTCGCCTTCAGCTTGGGGCGTAAGCCTGAGACTGTAGCGCTCCTCAGCCGGCATGCTTGTGGCGCATCTTCGCCTTGAAGGCTTTGGCATCGAACGGCCGGGGCTCACCGCTCTGCAGACCCTCGGTGACAGCAGCCTGAAGCTGCCCGATTGCGTCGGCGCGTTCCTGGTCACGCCGGATCAGATGCCGAACGTAGTCACTGGCATTGCTGAAGCTGCCCCCGCGGGCCCGCTCTTCAACCCACACCTTCATGGGATCGGGGATTGAGACGTTCATCGTGGCCATCAGAAGCTCCATCGGACTATTCTCTATAATCATGGCAATCTTTGCCAACATGGTCAAGTCTTGACGAACAAAAGTCGTTCAGCTCTTCCCTTCATCGAGCACGTGCAAAGTCCGCAGCTGATCGCGCACAGGCTGGCGATATTGGTTATTTCATTTGGAAACAGGCTGAAAAGGCACTCTCTGATTGAAAATTTTTCTAGACGCGCAACCCCGGTAAATTCTAGCTGCGGTCAATACAGTCATCACGAATTTGGGATAGTTGACGCAAAACAACCCCAAGCGATTCTGGCGGATTTATATTTATGAGTAAAAAAATGGGTTATTTTTACTACCTTTGGTCTTATTAATGTTTTTAATCAAGCCGATTTCTGTTAACATAAGGTTCCTAGAATTTGCTTTGGGAAGTTTGATTTTTGGTCAGCCACCACTGTCGAAACTTAGAGTTAGTCGGGGGCCGCTTAGCAGCAGATCCCCCTTCCGGAGCGTAAGAGAAACACTCAGGCCGTGGCGGGGGCATTCTTGCCGCTTCCCTGATAGGCTTCATGTCGTAGGCGTAAAACACTAGCAGTTGTAGTTTATTCTTTTTGTGGAGATGAGCATGATTGACGGCACAAGGCGAATGCTTTTTTGTGGCGTGACGGGAGCGCTACTTACAAAGCCGCGGCTCTTACTTTCTCAGCAGGATCAAGGCTGCAGTATCATCTCGGCGATGATCATACGCGCGGAGCAGGAGGCGACGAATGCAACGGCTTGGGCTTTAACCGCGGCCCTCACAGCAATTCCACAGATGGAGCAGCGGATCTCCAGCTTTGAGGCAGCCCTCTCTGCAGCAATGGCCAACGAAACCGCGGAGCGCCGCCGTCAAGTTGTCGCCTATGCCAATGCGGTTGGTTCGATCGGTTTTTTTGCGGCGGGCTTAGCCGTCAGCGGCTCTGCAGTTGTTTTGTTATTCGCCGGCTCGATCGTCTTCACTGGAACTATTATGCTGGCCGATACTTTGACAGCGCCAGCGGATGGGTCGGCGTTTGAGATTGTAACAGGCGTCGGACTCGATCGAACAAGCGGCGTACTATCTTCTATGGGCGAAGACGCATATGCCCTAAGTCGACGATCAGCTCAAGTATCGAGCGTTGCTTCGAAGGTTCTTAGCTCTGTCGGCGTCATTCTCGCGATAAAAAACTTTTCCAATGCAAACGATCGATACAGAGAAATCGTCCGGATGAGAGTTGAGATCGAGGATCAGTTGCGCCTGACCCGCGAGGGGCTCGCTGAAATGCGCGATACCAGAACGGCGGAGGAGATGCGCCGTGCTTGCATGTCAGTTTTGCGCGCGGACCTGGAAGCCGCAAGCAGCTTATCTTGCCGGTCGCAGCCATAGCTTGGGAAGTGACGATCAGGGACATTTCATTTTGTAGCCCCACCCGCAATCGCGTTTTGTCTTTTTGGCAGGTATACCTGTAGGAGCCGTAGTTCTGCCTTGGTGAGATCAAGTATTCGTCTCTAGGGCCGGTTGCACTCAATCGATCTCATAGCGGCTTTGAATTGGTTGTAGCATTCCTTGTCGGAGAACAGGTCGCAGACTTTTCCGACCTCGGCCCATAGGTAATCGTAGGTCCGTGCGGCAGCTTCTCTGACAAGAGCGTTGAGCTTGGAAAATGCCATTTCAATTGCCTTGAGATGGGGGCTGTATTGCGGCAGGAACAAGAACCACGCGCCGACATCATGCAGTGCAGCCGCAGCGGCAGGGCTTTTATAGCTGGAGAGGTTTTCCAAGATGACGATGTCGCGTGGGGACGAGTTGGGTTCTGTTATAAAGTTCGAGCATTGGCGTTCATCGCCCTGTCGATCATCCAAGGTGCGTCCGGCCGGTAATGGCGTAGCGCTGCAATGAAGGTCTGGCTCCGCCAACGTCCAAACGGCGCATGATCCACGAAACGTTGCCTGCAAGGCGACAAGCCGGTGGTCTTGGTCATGTTGGTCTTGAGCCCGATCTCATAAGGAAGGCCAGCTGCTCCAGATGGTTGGCCATGAAAGGTTGGTGCCTTGCGATCCAAGTATGACGCAGGCCAGCAACATCCTAGCGCTTCTGTTCAAGCGCCTGCAGGGCTTTTTCTGTGTGTCAATCCGAGCCCGCGCAACATTCGCCAGACAGTGGCTCAGTAAACGACGATGCTGTGGGTTTGAGCCAGTTCAGCCACCAGTTCATTGAGCGTGATCTCGCCTTTGGCCGTGACACGCGCCTTGAGCTAACCTGCCACGCCCACCAGCCTCCCGTGCCCGCCGCCATTGCCTTGCTGTCTCAGTGTCAACAATCTGGCTTCGCGTCGCAGCTTCACCAGATCGTTGACAAATTTTGGCAAGACCTGAAAGTGCCGCTCCGCCTCGCGATGCCCATCCCTTTCGTCCACATAGGTCACGACCCGCGTCCAAAGCTCCAATGGATGTGGCTTTCCTATCAGATCTCCATCTCTGCCTCAGCAAAAGAGAATTGCATTCCATACTGGCTAGGAATCCTGAAGCTTGATGCCTGATATGAGATATGCCCTAGCGCATCGATCCCTTGTTCGGCGAAGGAAGTCGGGCCATTGGGCTCAACCCAGAGCTGAAAGGACAGCGCCGCCGCCGGAAGCCCCCAGGCAGACATCGCGCCGCATCAGGGATCGATACATGAAATCCTTCCATTCAGTGCAGCAGAATTGCCGTCGATTAGCGCGGTGACCTCTTCGGTCAAGTCGAGGCCTGAATTGCGTTCGCGCCAGATATTCTGTTGCAGCCAATGTGTCGCCAGCGGGTCGATTGGTTCGCGGATCAGGCCCTCGTAACTAGCTGGGAGCCAGTACTCGATTTCCTCGATCCTAAGGTTGAGTCGGGTTCCGGGTTCTTGTTGGATATCGCCAAGCGGCAAGCGCACCGTCCACACTTGGCCCCGGGGCATCACCTCGATACGGCTCCGATCTGGGCGGGTGGTTACAAGGTTGTCCTGATTGGCGGACGAGATTGCTAGGGTGTCGAGTGAGATGTCTTCGTGCGTTTGGGTACCATTCGGTGCAACGCCGCTAACGAAGGCGGTGACCCTTAGGATCGAACTGGAACGCTCAGCAATATGGATTTGGTCCGGACGTAATCCGTGTTCGTGCAGCCGTCCGATCGAGACCGGGCCTTCCATGGTCACTGTCAGCGTGCCGTCTTGGTGCGCGATCTCAACACGGCGATCGGGGAGCGGCTGTGCCTGCACCGCCACTGGGCGCGAACAGCGAAGGTCAGGGCGGGTATGGGGCTGATAGCGCAGGAGGCCAAATCGAACGATCTCATCGGCACGGCGCCCGGGGCGCAAATGGACATCGACGAACCACTCCTCAGCAACTGGATCAAAGCGCGGCATATAGGCGATCAGGCCGCACGCCATCTGCGGGACAGTATCAATCGCCGTAGTCGTAGGCGGCAGTGCCTCGGCGATCTCGGCCGGAGTCTCCATTACCGCACTTCCTGCCCCGCCGGTCTCGGGAGCGTCGCCTAGCGGGATCCAAGCATGAGGGACGTATTCGGCAAGGTTCGGATCGGCCGGATGGCGCCAAAGATCGGGGAATGCTTCTTTAGAGAGTAAGATCTGGGTCTCGCCGCCATGGACCTTGCCGTCGGGGATCCGGGTGGGGTCCATGCCGCGGCGGGTGACAAAACGGCCGCCGGGTCCCAAGTCAGCATCGTCGAAATTTGGTATGGCTGCAGTGCGGTCCTCCTCTTCCGGTATCCCTGGGTCGCCGAGGGGGACGGCAAGACACCCCTCGGGGTTGAGGCTGGGGAAGCGGCCGACCGAGGGTGGATCGCTACGAAGCGGCACCAGGTTGACCGCCAGTCGAGGCTCGTCAGCGGCCGCCTGGTTCGGCGGCCAAGTGACAATACCCAGCCGCTCGTCTACGCCGCTGGAGAACCAGCCCCGTCCGAACCTAAGCCGCGTACGAGCGCGCTGGTCGACTCGGATCTGCAGCGCACCGGAAGGACCGTTTAGAATCTGGCGCTCGCGCTCGATAGCATGGGTCGCTGACAATGCGAGGAGAGCAGCCGGCCGGATCGTGGCGGGCAGAATGACCTCGCAGGAGAGGCTTAAGGCTTCCATCAAGCGGCGCGGCAAGGGCTGAGGGTCGAGCAATTCACCGACCCGATGCACGATCCCGTCGGTGTTCAACCAAGGGTCGCCCTGCCCCAGTTCGCGCGGCGCGGTCGTCATCATCTCTGCCGTGCGGGCCAAGCCATTGATCTGAACTTTCAAACGTCGTGCCTTGCCGTCGGGAAACAGGTGCCGGCACGAGACCCGCCCAAGCGGCTTTGGGAAGACCTCTGCTTGGGTGTGGGTGTCCACCGGCGCAGTCACCGACGCGGGCGGCTCAAGGAAGTAGCGTTCTAAGTCGATTACCGTGACCGCGCCGCCGGCTTGGGTCGGGGGAATGTCGTCGATCCGCAACAGCATGATTTCGGCATCCTGCAATGCGACCCGCCCATCGGCTGCGAGCTTGAAGCCAAAGATGTCTTGGGCTTGGCGCAGGATGCCCTCGGCATCGCCTCCTAGCGCCTTTGGCCAAGTGCCGGCTAGCCGATGTGCAAGCGACCGACCGCGCTTGGGGTCGTCGAAGACGGCGCTATCGGGGGAGACAGTACGGGCCAGGATTTCAAGCGTGTCGATCCGTTCGAGATCGACTGTCACGCTGCCCTTGAGGACGAAATGCTTTGATCCACTGGCAATCGCCGTGGTGTCGCTGATCCCCGCAACCGGATTTCCGAGCGTGGCCGGGCGCACCGCGCGAAGCGGCATGGGCTCTACGCGGGGCGTGGTCACCCGGATAGGAGTCGCGGCGGCCCTTGGTCCTACCACCGCAGCCGGAAACGGGTCGGATCCGGGCGGCAGACTCTCGGCAAAGGGCGCCACGTCGTGACGGTTGGTGGCATGGATCAAGTCGACTCGCCGTACCGCCGAGATCTCGTGCACTGGATGGCAGAGCATCGCTTTGTGCACCGCCGTGCCGAGCAGTTGCAGGATCTTAGTTCCGGGCACGATCATGCCGCCCGGTCCAACGTAGCGGATGCCTTCATCGGCGCCGCGGGCGATGTCTTCGAGCGCGGCGACCATCTCCTGCCAGGGCGCGCCATAGAGCCCAGCATCGTTCAGCCCCCCGATCACCGCGTCGACCAGGTCTCGCGGAGATTGCGACCGGCGGTTGCAGGCGAGGCTGGCTGCCATGCTCTGGATCAGCGCAAAATCGTGCGCGAGCCGCCAAGCCGAGGGGACCAGCCAGAGGTCGAGTGCGAAATGCTCTCCGGGAAAGAGCTGGAAAGCGATCTCGTGCGCCTGGTCGCGCATCCAAACATCGCCGGCGATATCGCCCGAGCGGGCGGCGTTGATGTATCGTAAGCCGCGATTAACCATGATCGCCTGCTGCGATGGCGTCGCGTCGATTCGGCGATCGCTCGTATTGGTCCGCAAGCTCAGCAGGACGCGGCGCAGCTCCGGATAGGAACCGGTAAGCGGGATCGCCAGCGGTGTGCCTTCTAGCGGTGGTCGCTCGCCCGTTTCGGCCCGGGCGCGGCGCAGCCGCAGCACTAAGTAATCTGCGGCGGGATCAGGGTAATAAGTTGTCGCACGCGTGCCGTTGCGCGGCTGATAGACAGCATTGGCCTCCTCCATGTCGGGTTCGATCGCGTCGGGGCCTGCTCCAGCGACGATTTGGCGCGATCGCAGGTAGCGACGGCCGTCGATCCCGCGCACGGTTGTTGTCTGGGCCACCGGAAATCCCGAAGCGCGGAAAAGGTCGTATGTGAGATCTGCGAGGGCGCCAGTCGGCGCCCCGCCTGAGACTGGTCGTGTGTCCAAGACGCCCTGCTTGGTGTCCTGGGCCAGATGCCGCGCGACTGCCGCCTGGGGCAGGCTCGGCACCAAGACCAGCCGTTGAGCAATTCGGGGCGTCGCCCGGCCTTGGTCCCGCGCCTCGGCGTCGCCGCGAATGGTACGCACGATTATTTTGCCCGAGCTGTCGTAGCCCATTGGTGTGTTCTCCCGTGTCGCATGGCCGCTGGGAAGCAGAATCGTTGGTGCCCCCAGTCGCGAGTGGCGTAGTGCACGGAAATACGGAGCCACGCGGGCGGTATTGGTAACGCCATGTTTGGCAATTGCGCGTGAGGGGTAATATAGCCGGCCGGTAACGCCGTTGGCTTCCGGAGTCTCGACCGGGATGTCAGTCACCGAAACAGCCCGCCCGCCGGAGAATACGGCCTGCAGGGCAAAGCGGTAGGGACGTCCATTGCGCAGATTTGGAGGTCGGTCGGTTCCGGCCTGTCGAGGGACGTCGATGCGGCGGCCAAAGCAGTTGCTGTCGGCGATCTCTGTCGGCGGGCCTTTTACTTCGGCGCAGGCAACGCCGCCGGGACTGCCATCCCAATGGCCGAAGGTTTCGTCGACGATGGTCTCGACTACTGCATCCGCGGCTCCAGAGACGTTACCGGTAGGCATGTCACGCGCTGGAACCGCCTGCATCGCACTTTCCAGTGCAATCCGTTCGGGCGAGCCTGCAGGGCCTACGGCGATCGCCAGCAAGTCTTCGACCAGCTGGCCGCCCTTCCCCGACCCGCCATAGCGCACGGTCCGGCCCATAAGCGAGCGCCATTGCGTCGGCATCAAGAAACTGGAGGGCTCAGAGGCCGGAGCGTTGGCTTGGCCGGGGCTGACAGGCGCGCCAATTAGCAGGCGGTAGCCATTGGTAACGTCTTCTGCGTCGTGGATGACATACTCCTCGTCGCCGGAGATACCAGTCTCTTCGCAGTTCCCGTTGGGATTTTGTTTGGTGGCCAGCCGCCGCAGCTTGCGCACTGCGTCACCGACCGCAGCGCGGTTCAGCAGGGTCAGGCCGTCCGACTGGTAATCTGGCCCAACGAACAGGAGGTCTTTTTCCATGTTTTGAGTGACGGACTGTTCGTGCGACGCGCGAACCGAGTCTAGCCAGTTGCGCTCAGCCTCGAGCGCGGCGCCGACGTTAAGCGTGGCGACATCGAACCGCGGCAGTGTGATGCCGTTGACCGGCACACCACCCATCACAATTACTCCATCATATTGCGACAGGCACTCCGCTGGCAGGTCCGCGTCCTTGGTCGGAGACTTGGCCCAGCATCGGACCTCGGCCGAACTCACCGGCCAACCCCAAACACGGCCGATATTGCGGGAACTGTCGCTGAAGAGCTTGACTCGGGTATGTATCTTACGTCCTGTAGCCTCTTGGAACGGCGCCTTCAGGTAGGCCGTGATCAGGCCATAGCGCTGGTCGCTCTCCGGTGCGGGAAAGCTGAACTCTACATCCACTGCAAGACCGAAGATCCGGGCAAGGCCGGGATTGCTCTCAATCCCAAAATAGGCTTGGCCGACCAATGCGCGCAGCTCGGCTTCGGCTTGGGACTCCGCTCCAGGGTCGGGGGCGGCAGCAGTGACGTCCCGCGCCGTGTCGCGATCGGAAAGGTAGCTCGGCCAACGCCCGTACTCTGCCCGCTGCAGCGACTTGGTGAGCGTGTCGGAGTGAAGCCTGCGGTCCTGCACAAGACGTTCCGGCGTAGTTGCGTCAAAGCAGCACACATCAGCTTCAGTGCCGCCTTCCTTACCCCTAAACAGATCCCAAGACTTCTTCCGGTCGAATTGCATTTCTTTCGACAAGGCGTCGAACCGGGCCTTGCCCTCGGCAGCGCGCACGGCCTCAAACCTAGCTTTTCGTGCGGCGACTAATGCATCCGGAAGGTCTTTGCGGAGCGTCTCGATCGTCCTTTCTGCGGGCAAGATGGAGCGAGCTTGGGCCTCGGCTAAGAGTTTCCTTTCGAAGAGATCGACCGCTTGGAAGTAGCGCCCCTCGGTCGACATGAGCGAGGACGAGTTGGGCTCGGACACCCTCAATTCGATGGTCTTGCCTAGCAGCGCGAGCTTGATTTCGACTGATACATTCGCATTCGCAATCACCGCCTTGTCTTGCGAGGTCAGTTCGACCTTTGCTACCTTCGAGATCAAATCCGGCGCAGGGTCAGGTATGCGCTTGGTCAGTGCGCCCTTGTCTGCCAGCGTTTCGAGACATTCGCGTGCGCGCCCCAGCTCAAGGGCGACCGCTGTTTCGGCAAGTCCCGTCCCCAGGATCGCATAGCACTCGCGCTGGTCGGCCACCTTGGTTGGCAGGATTTGGCCATGGGCGCCTTGCGGGGGAGCAATTGGTTCCGAAGGCGGCGTGTCCGCACTGAACCCACTACCAGGCGCGACGCGGTTGCCGTCTTGTGTCGCTTTCAGCGTCTTAGCCAGGTGCCACCAGGCGGCGTCCTTGTCGAGGCCGTCGGGTACTAGCGAATCGCGCCAGATGTCGTTCAGAGATCCCCGCTCTTTGCGCATCGCCTCAAAAAGCGCTGGCGCTACCGGACGCAGCGGATGTTTGACGGCGTTGGGACGTGGTGGGGCACAGGCATCGTCTGTCGGAGTCGGTGTGAACTGGGCGGTAACATTAAGGAAAGTTTTGTCCTCCTTGAGCGCGAGGAGTTCGGCAACGCATCCGGGCCAGTCGCGCAGGGTGAGCGTGCTGGTCCCGGTTGCGTCGGGGACAGGCGACAGAAGAAGCGTGGCCTTCAACGTGATCTCGTCACCGTTCCGCGTCGCTCCGTTTGGAATGATCCGAAGCTTAGGCTCGACGAAAATTGGGTCGAATGATGTCCCGTTGTCTAGATTGGTGAGGTTGCGCATTAGAAATAATCCTGTGGAGGAGTAATTTCGTCGAAATAGGTTTGGAACGTCCGCCAATCTGCGGCCTGGCAGACTGCGTCCTTTCGAATGATGGCCTCATAGGAGTTCGCCCTGCCGGTTGGCGCTTGGAGATCTCCTCCAAGCTGGGCAAATTGAGTCGTTCTTCGGCCATCGGCCGATTGCTGGCCGGAAAAGCCTTCGCCTTCAGATTTTTGCATCTTGATGCTGTACTCATAGTCAGCGAGCCCCATCGAGAAACTGAAGGCAAAGGTCGCCTCACCAGTCATGTTTCCGTCCTGCATCCCCATCTTTAGGCTGAGAGAGGCGCCGAAATGGAAAATCCAGATCGCCGCCGACCCTTCGGCGATAAAGGTCATCGAAATGTCGGTGACCGTTCCGCTTTCGGATTTTTGCTGCTTGATATAGACGCCCGTCATCAGGCGACCCTGCCCCGTCAACGGTCCAAAGGCGAAGACCGCAGAGCCGCCGAACTCGAAGCCCGCCTCGAACCCGATGATGCCGTTGGTATTGGCGTAAATCGCGAAGAAACCCGAACCGCCATAGGGCGCATAGGTCAGAGTGAAGGGCGAGCTTCGGCTCGAGAGGGATGCCTTGAACACCGCGTCCCGGTTCGAGAACGGCAGGATCGCGGTCGCTTCAAGCCCAACATTGGTGAAGGCGAGGTTTCCCACAGAGAAGTCGCCAAGTTGCAAACGGTATCCTGACTCGATCCCGGGAATAGCGCTGTCGAAATTCAAGATCGCGCCCGAACCGTCTTTCGGCGCCAGATAATTCTGAAGCTTTTCGACGAACTTTAGCTCGGGCCCGATTTCGTGGCCGATATAGGCAATATCAAGCCGCGGCTTGTCGCCGCTTCGAGTTTCGAACCGGGCCGCGGCGAATTTCAGCGTGAGCGCGTCGAACAGATCGCCGACTAACTTAATGTCGAACGGACCAAGCGTCCCGATCGAAAGAAATTCGACTTGCGGCGGGCCGTTCGCGGTGACGATCTGAGCCAGATCCATGGCGATCTTGAGGTCGACGCCAAGTGCGGTCCCGGGGCCGGGGCGGAATATTCCCATCGTCGCAGAGGCGACTTCGGAGCCTAGTTCCATCTCAAAGCCGTAGGACATCTCGACCTTGGTTGGCACCAAGGCGAGGAGCTGGTCTTCAAATTCCTCGCGCAATCGGGAAAAATCGATGAACTTATAGATTCGGCCCGAGAACAGATCTTCGATGACGTCGCCGACCTTGTGGAGAATCCTGATTGGGGTCGAGCCAACGTCGCCCCATTCCTGGGCGAATTTTAGCAGGAAGCCTGCCTCGGCAGCCGAGAGTCTCCCGTCTCCAGCCGCCCTAAGCCAAGCGACGTCCCCAGCGAGCTGGTCGTTATGGTTATTCAAGGCCTTGTCGGTCAAGGCCGGTGAATAGGTCCCAATCGCCTGTCGTGCGGCATCCGGCAAGACTAGGAACGGCTGCTCGAGCCGAAGGGTCTCTACCAGTTCTGAACTTAGCAACTGGTCGCGCCGCTTTTGGAGCGTCTCGTAGACGGATAGGACGCTGGTCTTGCCCGCACCGTTTGTAAAGGTCGGGACGCCCAGATCGTAGCCGTCCTGAATGATCAGCTTTAGGATCGGGCCTAGCTGGTCAAGCAGCGCGGCCTGCGGTCCGGCCTCAACGATGGTGCGGATTTGGTCGATAACGGGGGCAAGTGCTCTCGATACCCTGTACCCTCCCGCGACCAAATCGTCCAGCAAGGCGGATCCAGTGGCAGGGGCAACCAGATCGACTGGCGGCGCGCCCGCCTTCGCGACAAAGAGGGCGGCTAATCCCGTCACTTTTGGCAATGCGACCGGCTTGACGTTCATCGGGTCGCAGAGCGCGATCAGGATCGTCCGTACTTGATTCAGCCGGTCCTTGGTTCGGCCGATCTCGGACAGCGCGCCGTCAAAATCAGCCTCCCGCGCAATCCTCTCGACGATGGCGCGGACCGGGGGCGGGAGGAGTTTAGCCTGGGCCCGTAACGTGCTGAGGCCTACCCTCAGGTCCGCCTCGGCTGCGGTCAACTGCTCGATTAGCGCAACCGCCTGCCCACCAAGAGTGCAGAGCGCCAGCGCGATCCCCTCCGCCAGTGCCTGGACTGCCTCCGAGGCCGCCTCGATCTGGCCCCGTAGAGCCGCGTATTCTGTATCGATCTTCTCGGTCCAGACGGGTGGTTGCAGCGTGTTGGTGGAGTCCCGGACCAACAGGCCCGTCGACAACAGATAGGCAGTGCCGCCCGCCATCAGTGGCAGGGTCAGTTCGCCCTTTTCGGCCAACTTATCAAGCCGACGCAACTTGACGAAAAGCAGCCGCTGATTGTTGAGGATCGTCTCCATTAGGGCCTTGCGCCGATCGGCCAGGCGCTGGACGTCGCGAGGAAGGTTGGCGAGTGCCTGGATCTGTTCTAGGAACTCGGTCGCGATCGCGCCTCTCTCGCAGACCTGCAATGTCGAGATGCGCCGCATATCCTGAATGGTGCGGCGCAGCGCGGCGCTGTCGGCCACGACGGCCATATAGCCTGCCTTCAGCGCATCGCGGATTTCCGCCAGTCCCTCCACGGTCTCGGCCCGGCCCGCCTCGAGCTGAGCGATAGCCGTTTTCGCCTCGATCGGAATGTCAGAGATGCCCTCCGCCTTTTTGACAAACGCGCTGACCGCACCCACGTAGGAGGAGGTCCCCTCCTTCGCGATGGTCTGGCGCAGCCGTTCGGCCTCTACGGCGCCTCCTAGATAGAACCGGCAGAGCGAGGCGGACATGCCGCCGGGCAGGGCGGCCACATCCTCAAGGTCCTCGATGAAAGCTTCTGTTGTTCGACCAGCTGCCGGACCGCCCCAGTCGGGCGGGCACAGGTCAGCATCCTCGGCCACGGCGGTTATCTTGACCATTAACCCCGTGGTCAGGTTCCAGACCTGCTCCAGCTCGGTGCAATTCGGCAGCGGCAGACGAATCTCGCCAAAAATGCGACCAAGCGCGTGGAGGATTCCCGGCAGATCGGTTGTGAGCAGCGTCCGGACCAGCTCGGCCAAGGCGCGTAGCATCCGCAAGATTGGATCCATCAGCGCCGAAAGGTCAGGCAACAAATTGGGCGGGTCTAAATCGGGCGATCCGATCAGCTTTGCAAGGTAGTCGAACAGATCGTGCAGAAACCTCGGATCGACGCGCGGCAGACACTCAATGAGCATGTCTGGGTCGCTGGCAAAGCCAAGGATCACGCTGACCAGGTAGCGAGTCCGGATTTGGTGTGCATGTGTGCCGCGACGCAGCTTCTCCTCTTCCCCCTCAAAGAGGTCCGTCGCTTGTGCATTGATTATCTGGGCCAGTGCATCGATCTGCGCCTGCAGCTCTGTCCTTAGTGTCGCGTTGGACGGGAAAGCGTCCGCAATTACGGTCTTCGCGCTGTCTATTGCGTCCGCCAGATCTTCCCTGGTGACTGCAAACAGACTGTCGCCGAACAGCGGCTCTTCTTCCTCCAGCCATGCTTTAAGCACGTCATCGGGCTCGGGCTCGGGCAGGTGGGGATGCTTGACGGCAGCGAGCGTGACTTCCTTGGCGTAAGCCGCGCTGATCGACTTCAGGACCACGCCGACATCTTCCTTGAACGGGAGGAGCGGTTCGAGGCAGTCGTACCGATTGGGATCTGCCGGCACCGGTAGCGCGATCAGCGTCGGCCGCGCGACCGAGGCGGCGATTGTGTCGATCACGCTGTCAAGCCCCGCGACCAGGCGCTTTGTTACCTTGTCCGCGATGGCATTGCCCTCGAGTTCCAAAGCTTTGGTCAACAGCCCAATTATCAGAGGCCCGAGGCCCTGATCGATCGCCTTAAAGAGCGCCAGCAGTTCTCCGAACTTGGCTGAAAGTGCATCGTCGATCGCGGCTTTGGGGTCCGCGGCGGCGCGCTTGATCGCTGCCAGGAAGCGTTGCCCGGCCGCGTAGCAGGCGCTGAGCTCCAGCGCGAATTCGACCGGATCAGTGGTCCCGACTGCGCGCGCCAGCGCCGCGTCGAGTTCCACCAGAGAGGCGAAGAGGTCAGGGAAGACGTCGCGCACCCGGATCACGCCCTCCCCGAGAATGTCGGTGCCGGGCAGCGTCTTGGCGATGGCGCGGTCGATCTCGTCCCATTCTTGGCGCACCCGCCGGACGGCGCCGGACAACGGCAACACGACCTCTTCGCGCACTGTGTTTGCGGCCTCGGCCCCGGCATTGCCGAACTGCTTGACCTCGTTGAGCAATGGGACGCCCTTGCCGGGCGGGGCGAAACGGCGGATTAGCTTGATCAAGTCAGGCAGGCAGACCAGCCCAAGGATCTTGGATTCGCAGGTGAAGAGCTTCTGGTAGAGCACCCGCACCTCCTCCTGCACGTCGACGGTCATGTCTTGGACTGAATCGGTGAGGTCGCCCTTGGTCGGCGGCAGCTTGCCCGCCGCTTCCGAGGCAGTAAGGAAGTATTGCGCTACGTCCGGCAGAAGGTCGTCGTTCTTTCCTACGAGCGTGATCGGGGTATAGGTGTTGAGCGTGAGCGCCCCTTTAGGCGGCGATAGCGCTACAATCTGGGCGTCGGGGCGGAACACGCCGCCGGAGTGGTCACCCTTTTCCTCCATCTTCAGCCATGTTTTGTCCAAGAGGGCCAATACCACCTCGCGGGCATTCGGCTCGGGAACGGCGCTTTGCGGTGTGCGCAAGGATGCGTCCCCTTCCGGCAGCACGATGCCGTGCTGGATGTAACGAGCATCGAAGGTGACGCGCTTGGGGCCCAGTACCTTGCCCATCAGGCGTTCGGACTGCGTCAGGTGGATCCGGGCGACCTCGATCGCAGGATAGAAGGGTGGCTGGTCGGCCGATTGCAGGACCTGGTCGAATAGGTGATTTGAGGTATCGAAGCGGTAGCTTACGACCGGCGCTCCACTGGCGACGGTCTCGCCGATCCTCTCTCCGTTGGCACGCAGGGTCCAATGGTCGGTCTGGTAGGTTGCGCTACCGACCTCGCGCTCGGCCGCATAGCGCCGATCCGCCCCGCTAAAGAGAATCGTGCGCAAATGGCGGAGGGGTTCAACAGTGACCTGATTTGTTCCCAAGTCTGGAGACGGCACTCGTTCGGGATCATTATAGTAGGTCACCAGCTCCCTTACAGTCTCTTGGTTCGACACGGCGAGGTTGCTGACGAAGATCATCGGCAGGTTTGTCTTGACGCCGTCGATATCCATTTCGAAGCGGATGTTGCCGAGCGGATCCTTCAGCGTGCGAGGCCAGAAGATCAGCCTTTGGTGTTCGGCAGCCTCAGCCGACCCGAGGGCAGTGCAATGTCGTTATGTTCTCCGCTGTCAGAATAGGGGTCTACGATGTCAGGCGTCGTCGTGGTCAGCAAGGTCAGCCGGTCGACGGGGAAGCGCCGCCCCTGTGCCGGCATCTTGATCGCAGGATAAAGCTTTTCAGGGTTGGCCACGCGGATGAACATCCGCTGCCGGAGCGGGGCGGTGATCTGCCCGCCATTGGCAAGATCGACATAGAAGATTCGCTCCGTGACCTTCACCAGCGCAGCGCGGATCCCTAGGGGGAACAGGTAACCTTTGTATACCACCTCGGAAGTCACGTCGCGGCCGAGAGCGATCGTATGCTGCCATCGCTCAACGCTGGTCGCGTCGTAGACTTCCCGACCGTCACGCCAATAGAAGGGTGCGTTCAACGTTTCGACGCCAGTATCGTGAGCTAGGCTGCCGCCGAGGCTGGTCAGCGTTAATTCGTGCAACGCCATCGCGCCCGGATGGTGCGAGGCGTAGCCCGGTAGGACGTCGCGCAGACGCAGCTGCTCTTCGGGCTCCGAATAGGTCGGGCCCGACTTGTCAATGATCGGCAAGCCAAAGGCGGACATTGCCAGGACCAGCTCGTGCCGGTCCAGCGCGCTCATCGACGACCGAAAGGTCAGGGCTGGGTTGGGTGCGGCAGGCCGCCTGAGGATCGCCACGCAGAAGTCACGCACCACCTGCGCAAATTGGCGCGCCTTCTGGGGATCTGTGGCCTCGGCGCATACATTGATCGACTGGCCATTGGCCTCGAAGATCGCATTGAGCTGATCCTGGGTCATGCCGGCAGTCTCGGCATCAAGCCGGCTGAGCGCCCAAGCGCGATGCTGCCGCCGGGGGGCGTTGCCTCTATGAGGGAACCGGGAAGGTTGGCCTCCGCTCGTTCGGCAAAACGGTTGAGCAGCGCGCCAGGTCGCAGATCGTGTGACCAGACCGCGCGCAGACCGGGATCGAGCCCTAGTCCGTCGGATCCGGTAACGAACTTGGCCGACCACAGCGTCTTGGTGCAGGTTCCGGGGGCTGGGCCTGTCAAGCTCTGGCACGAATCGCCGATCGTCAAGTCGTAGATGTCAGGATCGGCCACGCCCGGTGTCAGCACGACAGCATACTGATGCGGCGACAGAATCAACCGGGCCGGTAACTCGATTGCCGTCTCAAGCGGGCTTGGCCGACGCAACGTGCGCACCACCTCGGCCAAGCGTTCGGCCACGGTGGCGTTGGGCCGCAGATCGAAGCCCAGATGGGCCAGCATTGCCGAGGGCGTAGTGTCTGACACCCGCGGCGTGCGCCACCCGATCTGCCCCAACTGGCCCGGATCCTGCACGATCTCGCGCGCCGGGTCACGGCGAGTTCCATACCACGGAAAGTGGTCAGGGTCTCGAGGTCGAACTTCAGCGGTCGCTCAGGCAGCCGCTCGGCCGAATCTTCGGGAAGGTCAAGCCCCTCAGCCTGGGCCCGCGCAGCTGCGATTCCGTCAGGGCAATTGACTCGGAATGCTAGGCGCGACGGCCCCGACAGCCGCGCGCGCATCGGCCCGCCCAGCTCCTCGACCCCCATAAGGCTCTTGGGAAACTCGCGTACGACATGCTGGGCGCGGCTCTGACGCTTTGGGGTCGCCAGTGAAGCAGGCTGGCCCGTCTGTGCCGCGAATATGAATTCTAGCTCGCCCGGTGTCCCGCCCTCTGCAATATCGCCTGGCCTCAGTCCGGTGCCGCCTTCAGAAAAAAGAGATTTGGCCATGATATCGCGGTATAAGTCACGGAACAGGCGATATTGCGGAATTTCAGCTTGGACCTGCAGTTCTTGGGTTAGCGCTTCCTGAAACGTTTTCGGCTCAGGAAGCTCAAGATCGTCGCGCACTTGGCTGACGGTGACGAACATCTTTTCAGTCAACTCGCGGGCGATCGCAGTATAGTTGTCCGCATGGACCTTGCGCACCATATGCAGCGCATCCACATCGAGCGCAAAGGGCCCAATATAAAGGGTCTGCTGTGGCGGCAGCTTGGCCCGAACTTTTAACTTTTTAAGTTCCGCTTCGACCTTGTAGCCGAAGGACCGGAAGGCCGGGTCAAGTCGCTTTTGGTGACGGATCCAGCTCCGGAGCATCCATTCCTGCTTGCCGCTCCGCCGACGCATTGCGGCGAGCGCGTCGACGACATGCGCTCGATTGTCTGGATCGAAAGTAATGTCAGTCGCTGTTTCCTGATACAGTTTTGGCAGACTCTCCCCTTCGACCTTCTTCACAGCTCCAGTGGCTTTAACCGCAATAACCATGAATCCGATCTTGGTATCGGGTGGTGGGATCAGGTCAGGGCGGAACTTGACTTCCTCGAACAAGTGCTGGGGCGGAAACTCCACTACCAGCGTCGGCCGGGTGTCGTGCACACCAAGCTCGCCAGTCTCGCGGGTGGGCCGCGTACCTATCTCGCAGCGATCGTTGAAAGCCACGATCTCAGGCGCCCCCGCTCGGAATGACAGCGCTAGATCTGAGAACCGAAATAGCAGCGATAGCAGGTTATGGCCTTGGCTGACGCGCAGTCGAGCCCTTGCCATGTCCAAGCGCGCTACTTCGGCACCCTGCCCCGCGCCTAGGTCGATATAGCTGCCAAGTGGTGGAATGCTGGGCGGAGTCAGCGCATAGAACACCCTCACTTCGGTGTCGTTAAAGTCCAAACGGCTGTAGTCTGCCCCCTCTAGCCGTAGCCCGGCCTTGGTGATCGCCGTCGCAAGTTCCATGAAATGTGCGTAGGGCCGTGCGGCGGTTGCCCGCTCCGATTCTGGACCCCAAGCCCAGATTAGCTGGATTGGCCAATCCCGCCGCGCCGGAAAGCCGTCATTGACGCTGTCCTGGCGCGGCCGATCACCGGCCTCCCCGATTGCAACCGTGACCAATGGCCCTATCGGGCTCGCGGTCCTTTCTGCCCTTGTACCAGCTTGGGCGTAGAACGCCTGAAAGCTGATTGTACCCGCTTGGGCAGCGTAATTGATCGAATTGGAGACTGCCGGCGCCGAGATCCGCTCCAACAGCGACCCCTCGAGCAGTGGTAGACGGCCTAGGCTGCGCTCGGGCCCACGATGGGCGAGCGATTCCAACCGCCAGCGGCCGGAAAGAACCGTCTCAGTCTCAATCTCACCAACCTGCCTGGCCTCGGGGTCGCGGTTGCGCGGTGGCTGAGAACGCAGCCGTAACGGCTGTTTGTCAAGTACTGTGAGCCGGGCTACGGGCCCGCCTCCGCCGCCGATCTCGACCTCGTCTATCCCGTTTGACTCATTAAGGATCGTGCCTTTGCCGAACAGCGGTGCGGCGTCCGCAACCTGATCCGCGGGCCGGTCCGTCGGCCACCAGACGTCAAGCCGCGACAGCCGCGCGCGCCCGCCAAGAGCCGCGAGATTGCCATTTGGCGCCTCGACGCGCCAGTGCAGATCCCGGCTAAACAAGATGTCGGGATTGCCGGTGGCGTCACGCACTGCGCTGACCGCGCCGTTGAACATCAGCCGAGCGGTATTAACAATCCGCGCGACAGGAACGTCCATCCGAAAAAAAACAGTTCGGAGTCCAAGGTCGTCGGCGCAAAGGCCGAAGCCTCAGGGGCGACGAGGTTGCGGAATACCACCAAGCTAGGATCAATGCCGGGCACCGGCCGCACTGCCGCAAAGCGGATCATGTTGACGCTGGTCGGTCCGTTCTGCGAACTCCAGACAGTGGTGTTCATTGACACAACCAAGCGCTGTCGGGTCTTCCCATCAACAACAAGCGGTATGATTCGGAAGCTTAGCGATAGCTCACGCCCGCGTAGCCTAGCATATGAGACACTGGCGATGCGGACTTGCCAAGGTCCCAGCGCCTCAGCCCGCGATGGCGGCGGATCGAGTACAAACCGGGCTTCAGGTCCAAAGGCCTCTGCCCGCAACCGCCAGATGCGGTGGTAGGCTGATAGGACAGCCTCGCCCTCGGAGGTTGCGAGGCGCTGGATCAGGACGATGTCAAGGACCTCACGCCCGGTCTTGGACTCGGTCGCCTGTACAAATTCTACGCGCACATCATCGAATGGTTCAGTCTCGACATACGCCGCCGCCGACGCAAGTGGCGCCATTCCAATGGCACCGAGAAAGTTGCGACGGGTAAGCGTAAATGCGGATCTAGATCTTTCAACGTGTGGGTATTTATCCGAGGTGATCATCGGAGGCACGACCTCACAGGACGCGAATACTATTTAAAATGGAGCGTGCGGAATTTACGACCGATTTATCGTTTCTCGAAGAGCCGCCCCTGCAAGCCGAAAGAACTAATTGAAACGGTCAGCTAGCGGTGACGCAAAGTCAACATCTTTTCATTCACGGGCTGCAATCCATAAAGCGCCCATTGCGACATCTGCGTACCGAGGCTGAGCGCTGTCGCGGCTCCGCCGTCGAACAGCCCGGTCCAGTTTGCTTCACTCCAGAGCCGGTGCTCTTCTGCCCCGCCGCGCAGGGTGGCCGGCGCTATCTCAGTGAGGCCGGCTATCAAACCGGGAGAGAAATCGCTCGCGATGTCTGAGCAGCCGCGAGTCAGCCGCCATGCGCGAATTTCGTCGGCGGCAATGCTGCGCCAGACCAAGCGCTCGGGCTTGGGGGCGGCGTACCAGCGGGTTCGCGCGCCCCACCAATCTGGATTGCGCCGCCACAAGACATGGTCGGCGTTGGCCATGTCTAGCATGTAGGGACCAGTACCAATTGGGGCAGGTACATCCGCCGAGGACGGGTCGACGCCCTGCCATGCTTGGCTTTGCACGATCGCAAAGGCGTCGGTCGCCCCCGCAGTCAGGATTTCATCGACAAAGTCTTCATGGCCTGGATGCAATGTCAGCAGCAGATGCCGGTCGTCCTCTACTTTCACCTCTAATAAGGCTGCACGAATTTGGTCGGCATGCAGGCCGTCGAGCGACGGATGTGCCTTTACTAGACCCAAGCTAAAAGCCACATCCTGGGCTTTGAAGGGGGTGCCGTCCGACCAGCGGATGTTGCGCCTCAGGTGTAGCCTTATAAGCCGGCCCTCCTCGATCCATTCGGCCTCTGTCGCCAACCAGCCGACCGTCTTGCCGGTGCGGGGATCGGTAGTGAAAAGCGGCTCAAGCAGACCGGTCGACGCGCCCCGATTACGATCCGCCCCGTCGAGAAACCAATTAAAATGGCGGGGATCGTCAGAAAGCCGTCCGGTATCAACGACAAGGTCGAAGGGGTCTTCGTCGCAGATTGCCGCTACGGAGAACACCGGCATGGCAGCAAAAACGAGCGCGCACAATGTAAGACTGATCGCGTACATGGCCCACCTCTGTTTTGACAATTGGCCAGTTATTCGTTTCTAGATTAGGCTTAAACTTGGGTAAATACCAAATTCTTCGATGCCTTGGGCATCCGGTTGACCGGTGTCGCGTAGCCCGTAAATCTGACACGCCCCGCGTTCACCGTCATTTTTGCCCTTAAAGATGAGATTTGATCTACGCCCAAAGGAATTTTTAAATTTTCAGCAATTATCGGGTCGCGCTTTATCTACGTTTTATAGGCAAAAACATTGCCTTTGAGGGCAACGTGTCATGTTTAACGGTAGCGCATAAACCTTGACTTTATTTAATTTCATATATCACATTTAGGGGCTACGCGACAACTAGTATTGGCTATCGTTCGGCTTCCACGGCCGTTTGTACAGCTTTTCCTACTTCTCCCGAGGTCTCGGGCCCCCCGCCCGACGCACGACATCATCCACGCCCGACATCGCGGTATCGAGATTCGCCATGATCCGGTCGAGCTGGCCCTCGTCACGTTCCTCCCGAAGCCGATCCAATTGACCGCTTGGCTTCAAGTGTCCGCGCGGCCCCTCGCGGTCGGCGAAAATACCGCCACGAATGGCCCCTGCCCCTCCCGCATGGCCCATCCGCGCGGCGAGGGAGGGCAGCGCCCAGAACCGGGAGGTGCCGCGGGCGGTGAGATTGCTAAGACAGCCGGCCTCGACGAGCTCGCCGATCAGCGACAGGGCCGTTCGGCGTGTCACACCCAGATGATCCATGACCATCGCCGAGCTGATCACCGGCTGCGCCTTCAGATAGGTGATCAGGTCGACAAGGCGCGACCGGCCATGCGCAGAAGACGTCATGGCCGTAAGACGTGCCAACTCATGGCGCAGGGTCCCCAAGTGGCCGAGGTCATGAGAGAGGCTCCGCGTGGCTGCCTCTAGAAACGTGGCCAGCCCGGTCATCGGCGACCAGACCCGGAAGCCATTGCGGGTCAGCGACACGGATGGCGGGACGATCCACCCGGCAGTCGCCGGCATGAGCAGGCCCCCTGCCGTCTCATCAACCTCATCGCGACCAGCCCTCTGATCGGGAGACAGTCCCTGCAGGTGACGCGCGGCACCCTCCACGGCCATGAAGACGAGCCGCTCGGCCACCGGGCTGCTGCGCCGGGAACGGAAGGCATAGCTGGCCGCCGCACGCCATCCTGCCAGGATCGGAACATGGGACCAGGTGCGACCGGCCTCCACGACCAGGGGCAGCTCCGCATCCTCGAGACGATCGCCCTCGTCGCGTGTTTGGCCGATGGGTGCAGAGGCCGCTTCGATCCGGCGCAGCGCCGCGACCGGCGCGCCAAACGGGTCTCCGGGCCGGCGGATGACAGTCAGAAGCTTCAGGGCCATCTCGACCGCCCGGGCATCCTCTTCCACCGCCGTGCCGCTGGTCAGACGGAGTACCATCCCCTGTGTCGAAATCCGTTCACCTTCGAGCCCGACCGAGGCGGCGGCTTCCAGAAGGCTTGTCTCCATCCGCCACAATCCAGCCAGGGCGGGGTCGGCGAGAAGGATGCCCTCCACCCTGGCTGCATGGGTCTCGGCACTCAGAAGACGAGACCCGATATCCATCTGATAATCCATAACTATGTCGATCAACATTTAGCATAAGCGCAGTATTTTACAGTTGCCTAGTACTTTTAATAATGAGTCAAAAATCTTCGTCATCCTGCCGCTGACGCAGGTGAGATAGCGACAGCCTTAGAATACGGCCCAGAGAGCGTATGAAGGCGCCAAACTCCGTCTCCTGCTGAGCGCAAACGATCTGGGCATCCTTACAGCTGCAGCAGACATTGGCGTTGCATCTGTTTACAAACGGTCGTTTACTGGAATATCCAAATTTTGGAAGGTGGCCCTCTATGCCGCTGATTGGCTATGCCCGCGTCTCTACGGATGATCAGACACTGCTGCCGCAGGCCCAGGCTTTGAAAGCCGCAGGCTGCTCGGTTATTCGCGAGGAGCACGGCTCCGGAGGCAATCGCGCCCGCCCCGTCCTGACGAGCGTCCTGGACGGTATCCGTAAGGGAGACACGCTGGTCGTCGTTCGGATCGACCGACTGGCTCGGTCCCTCTCGCATCTGCTGGAGATCATCGAGCAGCTCCACGCGAAGGGCGCGTTCTTTCGCTCGATCGAGGATCCGATCGATACGGCATCGCCCCAGGGGAAGTTCACGCTTCAGGTGCTCGGTGCTGCGGCCGAGTTCGAGCGGGCTCTGATCCGCGAGCGCACCAAGGCGGGACTGGCCAGCGCCCGTCTCGAAGGCCGCATTGGCGGAAATCCCGGGCTGCGTGCCCGAAACCCGGAGGCGCTTCGCAAGGTGCGCTTGGCGCGGCATGACGGCTATATGGAGCGCGTTGCCCAGACTGCAGCGGACTGGGTTCCCCATGTACGCAGCTGCGCCCACACATGGCCTGGGAGGATATCCTGCGGATCATCAATGCATCTCTGCCCCAGAACCGACAATGGACACAGCCGCGGCTCCTGAGGGCTGTGCGAGCCTATGTTCGTGACGGCTTCCTGCCCAAGGAGGTACTCGGACGTGCCGCCCGACGCGTTGGCGATGACCGTCTGCCGGCAATCGTGGCTGCGATAAAGGGGGCTGATCCCCACATGACCCTGCAGGCAGTCTGCGACCGTCTGGAGAAGATGCGGGAGAGGACGCCCCGTGGGCGAAGCAAATGGCAGCCCTCGTCGGTCAAGATGCTGCTGGCACAGGCTGAGAAGCTGGGGATGCTATCGCTACCGGCTCAGGACATACCTCTACGCGAAGCATGAGGTCTTTGGCTAGCGCCGCACGCGCTGTAGCTCATATTATCTGATTGCAGCAACATCAGCCTGTCCTATGACGCCCCCTGCCCCATCGGATCGAGACCGTCAACGCAGCGCGCCAGCAGGGCAGCTGCAGTTGGCCCTGCAAGGCATGGTAGGCCGGGCGACGGAACGATCTGGTAAGGTGTGGGTATCGGCTGCAGACGGAGCGGGAACGGATGGCGGTGGGAAATCTGCCGCTGTCTGGGGCATCAGTTGATTATGGATTACAATTCATTTTGCCGCAGATATGATTACCAGGTCCCTTAGGGGACCTCATCATCTGTACTTGCCTCGCAGCGATCATAACGCTGCGAGGCTTTTCATCTTATTGATAGAATTTCAGAATTTACAACTCGTTTAATTCTGAAAAATTCGGCGCTGAAAATTCTCAAAGCTTGTCATCTTTCACTAGATCGCAGATGTGCTTCTCCAGATAGTCCTGCATAGAAACCCCGCGACGCAGCAACCAGATCTTGAACAGCGCGTGTGTCTCAGGATCGAGACCAAAGCTCGGTCGAGCCTCCGTCGCAGTACGAGGCTTCGGCGGGCGCCCTCGGCGCGCCGGTGCAGCTTTCTCGACAGGCTTAGGTTCACGCTTAGGCCTCTCCCCTGCCCCGCGTTGCTCGACACCCTCTATCGGTACCGGCTCATCTGCTCCCGGGTCGACCATGCCGTCGAATGAGAACCCACCTTTTTTAGCCATTGAGCAGCCCCTGTACATAAGCCCACAGGTCGCGCGCTTCCTGCGCTGCCTTGGCATCCCCAGCCTCGGTGACCCCCTGCCCCGTGGCAGCCGTCTCGGCATAGATCACACGCATGACCGAGTTGACGGGCGCGACCTTCCCATACTGGGCTAGCACGCGCCCCGCCTCGTCCGTAACCTTTGCGCGCGGGGTTTGAGAGAGGACGAATGCGAAGTCCGACCCCGCGGCCTTCGCGGCCTTCAAGGTAGCTCCTACGGCTCGCAGATCATGCGGTGAGGGTCGAACGGGGATCAGCACCAAGTCAGCAGCTGCCATGACACTTTCGAGCCACTCCGGTGCAGCTGGGGGCGTGTCGACCACAAGCAGGTCGAAGTGCTTTGCCAGCGCGGGAAGCGCCGCCTTGACCTTGTCCGGCGCCGGATCCGTATCAGGCATTGAGGGCCATTCGCCGTCCCTGCCCTCCCACCATCCGCGCAGGCTGCGTTGCGGGTCGAGATCGATCATTGCCACCTTCATGCCATCCTGGGATGCGGCGACAGCCATATTGATGGCCGTGGTGGTCTTTCCAGCCCCACCTTTCTGTGAAGCGATGACGATCGTTTTCATTGTCGAATTAACCCATTTTCTACGGTTTCAATTTTCAGCGCGGGAAATTTGTAACGTGACCAATTTCCCGCTTGCTTACGCGACAGGCTAAATCTCCACCAGTCCGGGTTGCCAATTGGCAAAGTGTCCGCGCACTCAATTTTCAACTCTGAAAATTGGGTGAGCCACAAATTTTCAGCGCTTTCAATTGTGGGCAGATGAGTTTGTACACGTGCCAGAGTGAACAATTTTTCGAGTATTAACGTGCCGAATTTACCGCTCTGAAAATTCATCGCGCGATCACTCCAACAAGCCGGGAATTGATTGCTGCGTGCTCTTAGGCGAAAGGGCAGGGGCTCCATGAAGCTCAGCATATGCTAGTTTCTGTGCCTCAGGGCTCTTGACGGCCCATGCGATCTTGATTGCGCCAACTTTGCGGCCAACCTTTACTGGTTCGAACGCTGCATGGAATTCTGCCAACCGATTCACCTCTTCAAAAGCTGGCCGGATCGCGAATTTCAGCAAGTTGGAATAGGTTCCTAGCTTTCCCGCTTCGACACCCAACATTGAGCGAAACTGGTCGATTTCGAAGGTCTCGGATCGGACGTACGAAAGACGTGCGCGCTTGGCGACGATCTCATAAAGGGCCAAGGCATACTTGCTGGACACCGCATGGATCACGTCAAGCTGCAGCTTGGCGAAGATCTGGCTGTCGCGCAGTAGCTCAACCAGAACCGGGTCAAACTCGTAAGTGAGATAGCCACGGTCGTTCTTGCGATCTGCGATGGTGGTGCGGCCTAGAAGGGGTACCAGCTCGACCCTGTCAGGGGAGCGAATAGTAACGATGGTCCGCATGAGGGACTTGATCGCTTGCGCCAGGCGCTCGTTGCCTGCGTGCGAGAACTTGAGTGCAGTCAGGGGAATGGTAAATCGCTGATGGGGAATCGCCATGTCCGGACCATGAGCATTATGAAGCAACAGGTTGAAAGCACGGCGGGCATTCAGCGTCAGCTTCTCGGCACCATCGACCTCTACCAGTTCGGCAGGCTTGAGCATCTCGCCACCGAAGGGCCGTAAAGCAAGCGTTGAAACCGTAGTTTTCGGGTCGTTTTCCATGTCAAACCGTAGCTGCGCGTCATGTCTTTAACTACGGCTGAACCTTGCGGGTCAAATGAAAGCGATAAAGCCGTAGTTTTCGGGTCGCTTGACAAGGCAGGGGGCTTAAAACGCCAACTCTGGCGCAGAACGACCCGATTTCTACGGCTTTACGACCCGATTTCTACGGGTTCGAGCATCTGAACGACCCAATTTCTACGGGGCTTGCACCCAATAGCTACGGTTCAGTGATACATTTCTGTTTCTGTTCAAAGCTCTAAATGCCAATGAAGAAGAAGAAAGAGAAGAAAAGAAGGTTGCTGAAATAGGGGACGCATGACATGTCCCCCATACGCAAAAGACCACCCTTGGTTATGCGGAGAGGACCGATAATGATAGATGCTAGTGAGGAGGGCAAGAAATTACATGCGGGCGTCTGGCCAGCCATAAGGCTTGTAATCCCACTCGTCCGACGCTCGCGCACGAACCTCCTCCAGCGCCACTGCCATTGAATCTGACAAGCCATTCTCCAACGGTATGGTGATGATCAACCACGCCCACTGGGGGCGGCTGAGACGGCTCCTCTGATGGTCATCACGCACAATGCGCCCGACAACCATCCTATCCCAGAGAACGACCCAATCGTTGGCATCCGGTGATCTTGCGGGTCCAGTGTCTGGTCATGGCGCATCGCACTTCTTCTGATCTACTGAAATGAAAGAGGAACATTATGCGAGAAGAGTGATGGGTAAGCTGGCTAATCTAACTACAGCTGCAAGCACTCGCGAATTTACAAGAGAACTTTGGTCAGCTCCCCCTTGTCGAAGCAAGAATTGAACTTACTGGTGGTAACGACCTCAAGTGGTAGATGGCATTCGACACCGATCTTCCGCAATATGCGTCCTCGCAGCATAGCCCTCCAAGCCAATGCCGACGAACTTCCTCCTGATTGACCGCTTCAGCTGCCGCAGCTAGCCTGACCCAAGGCGCGGAGGAGGCGTCTGGCTGCGGCGCTCATCGCCGCGGCTACGCAATTCGGGGCGGATGCACGGCACCGAACGGGGAGGAAACCGCATGAAGCTGATGATGGGTCTGGCAATCTGGAGTGCTGCCGCACTTTCGGCTGCAGGAGCGTGGGCACAAGCTCTTCCAACCGCCGAGCCGGACACGGTAGGCATGTCTTCCGAGCGTCTCGACCGCATCGGCACAGCGTTCGATGCCGAAGTTGACCGCGGCGAACTGCCGGGTGCGGTGATCATGGTCGCCCGCGACGGACAGCTTGTCTACACGGCAGCGGTCGGCGAACTCGCACCTGAGGCCGATACAGCAATGGTCGATGACGCGATCTTCCGGATCTACTCGATGACCAAACCGCTGACGTCCGTCGCTGCCCTGATCCTCATGGAGGAAGGCAAGCTGCAGCTTGCAGATCCGGTGCACAAGTTCCTGCCCGAGTTCGAAGGCTGGAGGTCAGTACCGGCGACGATGCGGGGCAGGGGGCCGAGCCCACCGACCGCCCGATGACGGTTCAGGACCTGCTGCGCCACACATCAGGCCTCGCTTACGGCGAGCTGACCCAGAACGAGGCGGTCAAGGCTGCCTATGCCGAAGCGGGTGCCTTTAATCCCGATGGCATGGCCTTCGACGCTCGCGCACTCTCCGGCGACGAACAGGTGGCGGGCCTGGGCCGTGCGCCCCTCGCACGACAGCCCGGGACCCAGTGGGAGTACAGCCTTTCAACGGACGTGCTGGGCCGGGTCGTCGAAAAGGTCTCTGGCCAGCGACTTGGCGATTTCCTTGAAGAGCGTGTCTTCGGCCCCCTCCAGATGCAGGACAGCGGCTTCCACGTGCCCGAGAACGCCGCGACGCGGCTTGCCGAACCCTTCGCCACCGATCCGGGAAGCCAAGAGCCCTTGCCGATGATCGACGTGAGCCAGCGGCCCGCCAATGACTCCGGTGGCGCAGGAGCCGTCTCTTCTGCCGGCGACTACCTTCGCTTTGCACAGATGCTCGCCAATGACGGCGAACTTGACGGCGTGCGGATCCTGAGCCCCACCACGGTACGGCTCATGGCCTCAGACCACCTCGGCGAGATCGATCCGGGCGCAGGTCCGGGCCAGCTTCTTATGGGATCGCCCGGCTACACGTTCGGCCTTGGCGTCATGGTGCGCGAAGACGACGGCATCGCCAGCGTCCCCGGCGCGGAAGGCCAGTTCATGTGGGCAGGCTATGGGGGAACCTATTTCTGGGTCGACCCGGAATACGATCTCGTGGCGGTGTTGATGTCCCAACGCGCCGGTCCGAGCCGGGCGTATTACCGCCGTCACGTGATGCAGCTGGTCTATCAGGCGATCACGGACGAGGTACAAAGTGAAGCTCAGGAGGCGGCCCTCCAGTAGAGTATACATCACGCTGACCTCAGCAGCTAAAGCAACAGATCATTGCTGAGGTCGGGCACTTGAAGCGGCGCGTCATGATGGATAAATGGCTTGCGGGTTGCCTTTGTCATAGCCTACCAGATGAGCCGGAAGCGGTACGGCTTCTAGTCTAAGCATATTTCAACGCTTTAGCGGCGACGGCCTTCCATCCGGCCCGATGCCAGAGGCCGCTCTTCACTCTGTTCCCTAAGGCCTGACCCCCACGACTTTTCCCATCCTTGGCCCTCATAGCGGAACTCCATACAGTCGTCCTCGCGCTAGTGCAGAACCAGCTTGTGGCCGTCACGGAAACCTAGATCGGTGTCGAATGCATCAGGTCCATTCAGATCTTGGAGCACGCGATCAACGAGGAGCTCATGGTCGAGGGAGGGGGGCATGAGTGAGCCAACTACAAGCAGCTCCCGTTCAGAACGCCACAGCTCCCAACGTAATTAGCCGAGCGGCTCATCACCGGTACAGGTGCAGAATATGGCGCGCAGGCTTGGCTGACACATGTTTCTTCTCCTCAGACTGCTGTCTGCGTTGCTCCGCAACTGGAACGGTTATGACTATGAGATTTCAATTGCTCTGCCTCCCAGCAGGCGGTGGGAGCCTTGAGAATGACGTCACCTTTTGACAATCGGGGATGGCAAAATTAGTATGCCATACTGATCAGGAGTATTTTGCCTGTAATACAAGGAGCATCTCTGTCATGCTCAAACTGCTCCCCAAAGGTGTTCCTGCCGTGACCGGGGAAATATGATTTACTTTCCGCATCTTCGGCGCTGGCTCTGGTTTGTTCTCGAGCAAGGAATGAATCCATTCGCAGTGCGGCCTTTGCACCTCTGGCAGAAGCGGCCAGATCCTCTCAATTAGTGACAGCCACTCCCGTGTCGTAGTGACGTTTGCCCTCAGGAGGCTCGCTTTATCCAGGTTGCTCAACTTCTCGTAAGCCAACCTGTCGCGTTTGGCCCCAGCTACCTCCCTCTCTCGCCTTACCTGGTCGTCCTTCCTTTTTTGGTGGGCGGCTGCGGCTCTCTTCATCGCGGCTGCAATTTCAGGAGTCATGGCCTGCGGCATGCCGCTGCCTTCCTTTACATTCCAACCGACCGGACTTCGATGGATGACCGTACCGCCCATTCTTGGTTGCTCCTTATGTGTTCCATCCCGGATGATCACATAGACCCTCGCCGGACCGCGTTCTTCGTGGCAAGATCGATCCTGGCCGAGTTTCGGGACGGGAGGCGAGGATGCTGATCTCTCTTCACAAGCAGGCAGCAACGACACCGAAAATACGAGCTGCGATCCAGGCAAGCACTGAGCCGGCCTGGAGGGTGGCGGAGCGCTACGGCATCTCCATGCAGACCGTCTGGAAGTGGCGGAGCCGGGACAGCGTGCATGACCGAAGCCACACGCCGCACAGGCTTCAGTCGACGCTCACGCCCGCGCAAGAAGCTGTGGCAGTGGCACTGCGCAAGTCGCTGCTGTTACCGCTGGATGACCTGCTATCGGTGGTGCGGGAGTTCCTGAACCCGCATGTTTCGCGTTCCGGGCTGGACCGCTGCCTGCGCCGGCATGGCGTGGGCAACCTGCGCGCCTTGAAGCCTGCTCTGCCACGGCCTGCACACGGGGCCTTCAAGACCTACGAGCCGGGCTACTTGCATGTCGACGTGAAATACCTGCCGCAGATGGCCGACGAGAGCCGCCGCCGGTATCTGTTCGTGGCCATCGACCGCGCCACGCGATGGGTCTTCGTGCGCATTTACCCAGCCAAGACTGCTGCCAACGCCCGCCGTTTTCTGCGCGATCTGGAACGCGCCGCGCCGATGACGATCACCCGTGTGCTCACCGACAACGGCAAGGAGTTCACCGATCGTCTGTTCGGACTTCGCCGGCGGGGGCCCACCGGCAACCACGATTTCGACCGCCTCTGCGCCGACCTCGGTATCGAGCATCGCCTGGCCCCGCCGATGCACCCGCAAACCAATGGTATGGTCGAACGCTTCAATGGCCGGATCGAGGACGTCCTGCAGAGCCACCGCTTCCGCAGCGGCGAGGATCTCGAACAGACCATCCTGCGCTACGTCCGGCTCTACAACGGTCAGCTCCCGCAATCAGTGCTGAAGGGCCGAACGCCCGTCGATGCGCTCAAGGACTGGCAAAAACAAAGGCCGCACCTGTTCAGGAAGAGGCCGTATAATCACCTGGGATGTGACACTTATGTACGCCAAGGGTGTCATGACTCTCTCGGGGACATAATGCAGGCGCTTTTTTGGTACGGCCACTACATAGAAGAAGCAATGTTAATGGATGGCGCCGCAGGCTCCAGCCATGCTGAATGTTGTGGCCAACTGCATTAGAGTCTTTGAACTTATCCGGTGGAATGCGATGGCTTGAAGCCAAGCATGGGGGAGGCCGGTCTCGCCGGCCGCAGCACTAAGTCCCCTTCTTCCAAAATCTTTTGCGTTCTTTTGCCTCGAGGCCGACCCTAAAGCGGCCCTTCCAGCATCGCGCAGGAGGTCCCAGTCATTTACCATTTCCTTTAGTTGTAATGGATAGGATTTCTTAACTCCATTACACAGGGACCTAGAACCGTCGATGTCGCTCGTCCACCAGAAGGTGTTCCCCAAATATTTAGCGTTCATTGTTGCTTCCCGTTCCGCACCTTCTAGGGGACGCCAAAGCACCTGAATGACCGCCCTTCGTAGGAGGCACATGTGGCCGATCTAAAAGCGAACTACGCTCTTGATATGCTCAGTACCGACGTGTGGTACGGCTACGTAACTGTCGCAAATTCAACGACGATCCGCGTTGAGAACGGCGGCTTGGCGGGCACCTATCGAGGCTCTTTCTGGTATGACAACTACGGCAACCCTCAAGGCCGACTTGATGGCTATGACGTGAGTTATTACGGAACGACCTGGGTGAGCGCGACGAGGATCAATCGTGACGTTGCGACGTTTCAGAGCTTCATCGACCGGGACGATGCGTGGGGCGCGCAGGCCTACGTTTTCTCCGGAAGCGACAAGCTCACTGGTTCCTATGAGGACGACACACTTGTCGGATTTGCTGGAGACGACTTCCTATATGGTGGAAATGGTTTCAACATCCTCTTTGGAGGAGATGGCAACGATACGTTCTTGAGTGGTGCTGACGATGCCTTTCTTGGCGACGCCGGGTCAGATCGTGTCATCTATGATGTTCGGACGAACGTGACTGTCAATCTTAACCTCACGAGCTTCCAGAGCACAGGGCATGGGCAAGACAGTTTCAAGGAGATCGAACACCTCACCTCGGGTTCTGGGAACGACAGGCTTACCGGCAACAGCGCAGCGAACTCGTTCTCTGCAGGCGGCGGTAACGACATGCTCAACGGCGGCAACGGGAATGACAGCCTGTATGGCGAAGCGGGCAACGACACTCTGGAAGGGGGTTCGGGCAACGATCTGCTCAACGGTGGATTTGGTAACGATACGGTCCGGTTCACAGCCGGCACTGCTGTTTCAGTTAATCTCTCACAAGCAGCCGCTCAAAACACCGGCGCGGGGCTGGACACGATCCGCAATGTCGAGAACGCCTTGACCGGTGCTGGCAACGACCGGATCATTGGCAGTGCAGGAGCCAATTCCCTGACTGCAGGATCGGGCAATGACGTTCTGTCGGGATTGGCGGGCAATGATCGCCTCTTCGGCCAGACAGGGAACGATCGTCTGCAAGGTGGGGCAGGGAACGATATCCTGACCGGTGGGATCGGAGCAGACCGTTTCCTGTTCTCCAGGGGCGACGGCAATGACAGAATTACCGATTTTGCCAATGGCATTGACCGGATCGTCATCGACAGTGGCGCTGAGACCTTTGGCCATGTCAGAATTGCCGACCTGGGTGCTGATGCACGGGTCTCCTTCGGCGACGTGACCATCACTCTGTCGAATTTCGATCATACCCAGCTTGGGGCTGAAGATTTTATCTTCACGTGATGCGTGGGGCGGGGCGGAAAGACGCCCCGTCCCTAACTGGCCTGCCGGATGCGCTGCCGTGTTCCAAGATGTCATTCACTGCCTAGGTGGTTGAGTAGATCTAAACGAGCTGTGGCACCCCCGAGGCAGATCGCAGTCACTGACAGGAGCGCCCCTAGCCATTCGACAGACGATGAGAAGTGATTCCGCCGCCTTGGATGAGCTTGATGCGCAACTAAAAGGGAATGAGCGGTTCGAGGTCCCGGTGACCGCCATCACGCCCGCCGTACTTTAGGAGATCAATGCCCGCATTGAGATCACCGGCCGTGTGGGCAGGCTGCCCGAGCGCCTTAAGGAGATTGCGAGGTCCGAAAGACAGCCAGCTCTGCCTAGCGCTGATGCTCTCCCCGAGCCAGTTCAGGCACTAGAGCGTTTCTGCGCAAACCGGAGTCGTGGGATTCCCCAAAGGGCCTGTTTGTGATTCACCTTCTCTGGGAGGATGGATCATGTCGGCACTGTTACCGAATGCGTTGCGTGCGCGGTTCAAGGCTTATCTCGAAGAAGGCTTGAGCGGGCGAGCCGCCGCCTCGCGGTTGAAGCTCTCGCCTGCGACGGGAACACGTTGGGCCCGGGCGATCTGGCAGCGAGGGGAGGCAGCGCCTGCGCCGCAAGGACGGCCACGCGGGGGCGGGAAGCTTGCGCCACATCAGGCCTTTCTCGAGGAGTTGGTCGCTCAGGGCCCGGACATCACGCTCTTCGAATTGCTTGATGCCCTGGCCATGGCCGAGGGGGTAAAGGTGCATCATTCCTCGATTGCAGCACTGCTCAAGCGGCTTGGTTTCAGCTATAAAAAAAATCGTTGGTCACCTCCGAACAGCACCGAGCCCGCATAAGACAAGCGCGCCGTGAGTGGCTGGAACGGCGCATGCCCCCATGCGGCGGCAGCCTGAACGGCTGGTGTTCATTGACGAAACCTCCGTGAAGACGAACCTGACCCGGCTGCGGGGGCGCGCCCGGCGCGGCCAGAGGCTTCGGATGGACGCGCCTTTCGGTGCCTGGGGCACGCAAACCTTCATCGCAGGCCTTGGGTTAGAGGGCTCATCGCGCCCTGGGTCATCAAAGGCGCGATGGATGGTCCCGCCTTCGCGACTTATATTCGCGATGTTCTGGCTCCGGAGCTGACGCCAGGCACGGCCGTCATCCTCGACAACCTTGTCACTCATCGTAACGTCGAAGCCGCTGAGGCCATCCGGGCTGCGAAATGCTGGTTCCTTTATCTGCCGCCCTATTCGCCAGACCTGAATCCCATCGAGCAGGCATTCTCGAAGCTGACGGCGCAACTCCGCAAGATCGGCGCACGGACCTTCGATGACCTGTTCAAAGCCCTCGGCAACATCTGCAACATGTTCTCAACCCAGGAGTGCTGGAATTACTTACACGCCGCAGGGTATGTATCAGGTTAAAGCCGAAACGCTTTAAGCCTCGCAGATTACAGTAGCGCACTGCGGCGAGATCGACACATCGCTGCTTCAGCGACGGGCTTCCTTAACGACTTCGCAGCATGCCCGTCGTAAGCGTGAGGGATCAGATCTCTTCAATGGCATGTCGATCCGAACCATGACGATAAACTACCTCCGGACCCCGATCCCGGCCGACTTTCGGATCGACATCACCCTTGAGCAGGTCAGGGCACTTTCATACGGGCGACAGCATCAGCATCTCGTCGACGGTTTCGAGAAGCGGCTTGTTCACTTCGTGAGCAAACCGAAGGAATACGCGGAGCTCGCGATCGCTTGGTCAACCACACCCCACACAGACGCCTGTCAGGACGACAGCTGCGTTGGATGTGAGGGTTGTCATAGCCGGTTCCCACCCTTCGAGAATTACCTTCCTCGGGCCATGTTCGTGGATGGCTGGTATGCGCAGACCTTGGTTGTCAGGGATATCATGTCTGGACCAGTTCGTGGCGCTTTGGGCGTTCGATATCGTAGCCGTACTCTGGATTGCGGGGACGAGGTCATGTTCGACATCTCCCTCCAGCTTCATTCCCTTTTCGTCGTGGAGGATTACTGGTTCTGCCGTTATGGGAATACGCTTCTTGCCACGACCGTGGAGCTTCTGCTCGTGCTGATCGACGAGGTCGAACGTCTAGCAGATATCGATCCCGGGCAGACCTCCCTGCATATCCGTCTGGACATGACACCTCCGACAAAGGATCCGGGAGGCGCCCTGAAGTTCCGGGGAGAAGAGTTGGCGGACAGGTATCTTGAGTTTGTCGAATGGCTCGTCCGCTTGAAAAACATGCGAACGACCTTTGCGTCGATATCACTTACCGACGAGACGCGCTGGCGCGACGGCCACCGAGAGTAGAATGTCGCGAAAGCCTTTCACAAGCACCGTGGCGACGGATGATGTGTGCTCCTATCAAAAATATATAGGACGAAAGCAGTAGCTTCTGGCTCGGTTAGAACCTCCAGCCAAAGGTGAGTCTAAAACTGCGTCGGATCGTTAAAAGCACCGGGGAACAGATGATCGTCAGTGACCTTGTTTAGCGGTGCATCTGGATGCTTCCATCTACTTCGGCGGTAATCGTCTGCAACTCGATCCCGCAGCGCCCATAGTTCCGTTTCATCTGCCGCCATGAACCGGACGGCTCCGGCACGCACGAGCAGGCGTCGCAGCTCGTTGCTTTCGAAGCCCCCGAGATGATGACGTATCATGGGAAAGCTTCGATACGGAAACTCAGATATACCTAAGTGGTGACTGATCGCAGTCTCGACGGATTGCTCTGTGCCAAACTCGGCGAGAAGGGCCTGTCTCTCCGCTGCAAGCTCGCGTTCTAGCTTCTCTCTTTGAAATTCGATTTCCCGCGCAAATTTTGCGCTTTGCGCTCTTAGCGGTATGAGCGCTGCCAAGAGGCCACTGAAGGCACCCATGAAGGCCGAAAGCAGCGGAATCCAGACTTCCATCGGAAATACTCTTTACGTTGACCGAGACGCACCACCAAGTAAACAGATTTAAGGCGATCTGTCACTTTAGACTTCATCAACCTAAATAGTTGTTTTCGCGAATTTTAAAACCCTAGGTACAACCCGCCACCCAAGAGAACGTTTATTTGACGATTAGTTGTTGATTTCCACCCCATCAGTTCTGGGTGGAAATCAACACCCTTCCCAATACTCCGCTGTTTTTGCCACGGTTTTGTCCGTGTCTGATAGCGTCTGCTCGCTTACGGGGCAGAGGTCTGTGTCCCGTTTCAGTTGTCGTAGGTCATCGCGTTGGGCATCAGGGGCGTGCCCTGTGCTGCGGCGACCAGCGCGGCGAGGGCATTGTTGGCGCTAGCCTCACCCTTCTGCTTGTTGTCTTTGTCAAACAGTCCCAGATGCCGGCCAAGAAGCTCCAAGCCCTTCATCCGGTCGTGAAGCTCGAATTTGAATGTACCGTCCTTAGATACGCTCACGGACTTAATTGCGCGGCGCTCGTACTCGGTCATCTGTTGAGAAGAGATCGGGTGGCATACAGGGCGCATGACAGGCTTGCCGTTCGGCAGGGTGAGAGGCAGCCCGCCTTCATCGAAGACCTCCTCCATGCCCCAGGTCAGCATCTGCCCAATATCGGCAAGGGCGACGATGACGATCTCGCGCAGCACGTCAGCGGCCGTCATTCCGAATTCAACGTCACGTATCGCCTGCAATCGAGCGATTTCGGAGATGATATGGTCGTACTGGAGTAGTTCAAACCCCGTCTGCTTCGCCCGGCTTTCCGAATATCCAGCAGCGATTGCTGATGCTTTCGCATCCTTTCGGATCACGTACTCTTGGCAGAAAGCCTCTTGGCGAGAATTTAATCGGGTCATTTGGTCACTCGTGGGTCACGGTCCTGCAGAGTTATGCGAGCTATATGAGGGATATCTCCTCTAAGTTGCAAACCTTTTTCTGCCGCTCGCTATGCGCTTTGACTTATGAATCCGTTCTGCAGACCAGTCCGTTAAATAAATCGTATAGGGCGTGAGCAGTTAGTGACCCTCATTCATGCCAAAGAATCTTTGGGAAAGTGTAGTTACCACCAAGTCTGTGACGCTCTGCGGAAGTGGAATACACTATTTCACAACGGAAGACACAGGTTTTGCCCAGCTATCTGGCTTTGCCCCCATTTCACCGGACGCTCAGCCGGTTGCGGTTTGAGCTGCGATGAACTCGCGGGGCGAGCGCATCTTCAGC
>NZ_BBPH01000019.1 GCF_000787695.1 Paracoccus sp. PAMC 22219
AATGAGCCTGGTTGGTCCGCGCCCTGTCGTGCAGGATGAACTGGAAAATTACGGCAGCACTGCCCGGTTCTATCTGGCAGCCCGCCCAGGTCTGACAGGCCTGTGGCAGGTCAGTGGACGCAGCGATACGACCTATGCAGAGCGTGTTCGCTTGGATCGCCTTTATGTCTCACGGTGGTCTTTTTTTAGAGACGTACGGATCATTGCGATGACAGTCCCCGCCCTTCTGACGTCAAAGGGCGCACGCTAGAAAGGGCGCACGCTAGTGAAGTAGGAAGACAGCAAAAAGCCCAACCTTGGCGGGGCTTCTTAACTGGCGTGAGTGGTGACCTGATACTCTTGCACTCTGGAACAAGGATCTGACTCGCTGGAGCTTTCGACAGTTCCGAAGAAGGGCATACAATTGAAAATGCCGTGCAGCTTAAGCGTGCGTTCGGGTCAGCTTATACGCAGATGCGGTGCTATTGCAGGAGAGACTAGTCGGTGCAACTTCCCGCTTCCTGAGAAAGCCTGTCAGAGTACGATCGACTTTTTCGGGGTTATTTCGGATATCGACAGAGTTATCAAGAGCGTCCGTCATCATGCCTGTCTCGACAATGCGTGGACCATTAATACCCAGTCATCGGTTATAAATCATAATCAGTCTACGAATTCGGCGGCGGTCCCAAGTCGGGCAAGACAGGGACCGCCTGACCGAACAGCGAATAATAAGCTCATTTCGGCTGCACGCATATTAGGCGGCCGGAAATCAAAGCCGCGCCCGCCAGCAACTTTGGGAAAAGCGGCAGAACCTAGTCCTTATCCATTTTAAACACAGTTTGAAGCGAAAGACGCTTCAGCCACTCGCCAGAACATGCTGTCAGGCCGCATCCGTCCGTGATTCAGGTGCTCATGACACCGGAATCTGTTGACTGAATTTCCGACGCCAATCGGAGAGGGTTACAGCCTTGCACACGGCGTCCAGCGCACTGTCCGCAAGCCAACGCGTCGGCCAGTCCGGCCCAGAAGCGATGTAGCAGGAAAGACATGCAAACCTGCTCTGGTTCATCTTTTCGAGTTCGTTCCCGCATACATCGCAAAACTGATAGGCGCACATTCGCTGAATATCTCCCGCGTAAGCGACTTCTTGCTTAACGCGTTTCTACTAACGGAACGATAACTGAACTGCACAAATCGCACTTTGGACGGAGTTTTTGCAAGTTTGTCACAATATTCAGGCAGCCGATGGCCCTGAAAGCTTAGCCATCAAAGCCACCGAGTTCCCCCTGGCGTTGCCTCACGTCTAATCGATTTGATGTCTGGTCGTGAACAAGGTGGCGCAACCCTCACCGGACAGCGACGTGCTTTAACTCTTTCAGCGGCACCGAGCACTTGAGTCTCAACTGGTCGCCTACCTTGCCATGTTCCTCAGACCATCATTCTCGCAGAGGTGCGGTCATACATCGGTGCCAGACTGATATCGGCAGCGACGATCTTGCCGGCAACGTCGATGCTGTAATCCGACCCCAGCATCGCGTCAGCCCTCTCGCCGTCCATGACCGGAACATAGCCCAGCCCGATCGCCCCCCCGAGCGTATGGCCATAATTCCCCGACGACAGATGTCCCACGATCCTGCCGTCACGAAGAATGGGTTCATTGTGAAACAGCAGCGGCTCTGGATCCCTCAGGCGGAACTGCATCAGCCGGCGTGACAGGCCATGCTCCCGTTTCCGCAGCACCGCGTCACGGCCAATGAAGGTTCCCTTGTCGGTCTTGACCGCAAAGCCGAGGCCCGCCTCGAGGACATGATCCTCGTCTGTGATGTCATGCCCGAAGTGGCGATAGGCCTTCTCGATCCGGCAGCTGTCCATCGCATGCAGGCCGCACAGTTTCAGCCCGACCTGCGGGCCCGCGGCGGCCAGCGCTTCGAACACATGAGCCGCCTGATCCGAGGACACATACAGCTCCCAACCAAGCTCTCCGACGTAGGACACGCGATGGGCCCGGGCGAGACCCATCCCGATCTCGATCTCCCGCGCGGCTCCGAAGGGGTGGGTCGCGTTCGACAGATCATCGGGAGATACAAGAGAGAGCAGGTCTCGCGACCGCGGCCCCATCACGCAGAGCACCGCCTCGGCAGCGGTGACGTCGGCAATCACCGCCCATTCGTCCTTCAGGTGGCGGCGCAACCATGACAGATCGCGCTGCAGCGTGGCGCCGGGCACGACGAGAAGGAATGACGTCTCGGAGAGGCGGGTCACGGTCAGGTCGCATTCGATGCCGCCTCGCATGTTCAGCATCTGGGTGTAGACGATGCGCCCCGGCGCGACATCCAGTTGGTTGGCGCAGAGACGTTGCAGGAAGGCCAGAGAGTCTCGTCCCTCCACCCGGATCTTTCCGAACGAGCTCATGTCCAACAGCCCGACCCCTTCGCGCAGGGACAAGTGCTCGGCCCGCTGGTTGTCGAACCAGTTCTGCCGCTTCCAGCTGTAGCGATATTCCGCGGTTTGGCCTTTCTCCGCAAACCAGTTGGCACGCTCCCAGCCTGCCGCCTCGCCAAAGACCGCGCCACGTGCCTCAAGATGCGCGTGCAGTGGGCTGCGGCGTACGCCGCGTGCAGTGGCGGGCTGGCGATACGGAAAGTGGTCAGCATAGAGCAGGCCCAGGGTTTCGGTCACCCGGTTGCGCAGATAGGTTCGATTGCGCTGGAAAGGCTGAGCACGACGGATATCGACTTCCCAGAGACCGAAGGGCGGCTCGCCGTCGTTCATCCATTGTGCGAGCGCCATTCCGGCGCCGCCGGAGGACGCGATGCCGACCGAGTTATAACCAGCAGCGACCCAGTATCCGCTCAGTTCGGGCGCCTCTCCCAGATAATATCGGTCGTCGGGGGTGAAGCTTTCCGGTCCGTTGAAGAAGGTGTGAATACCCGCATCGGCCAGCATCGGCATACGGTTGATGCCCATCTCCAGGATCGCCTCGAAATGATCGAAGTCGTCCGGCAACTGGTCGAAGCAGAAATCCTCGCGGATGCCGGTCATCCCCCAAGGTTTCGCGACCGGCTCAAAGGCCCCCAGCAGGATCTTCCCGGCATCCTCTTTGTAATAAGCGCATTCGTCCGGCACCCTGAGGACCGGCATGCGGGTCAGGCCCGGTATGCTTTCGGTCACGATATAGAAATGCTCGCAGGCATGCAGAGGCAGCGTCACCCCTGAGGATGCGGCGAGGTCGCGGCCCCACATGCCACCACAGTTCACGACCATCTCGGCGGCAATGTGCCCCGTTTCGCCGCCGCGCTGCCACGTGACGCCGGTGACACGCCCATCGGCCTTGGTCACATTCAGCGCTTTGGTCTGTTCGACGATCAGCGCGCCGTGGCTGCGCGCGCCCTTGGCCAGCGCCAACGTGATGTTGGTCGGATCGGCCTGGCCATCCAGTGGCAGATGCACCCCTGCCGTGACCCCGTCGATGTTCAGGTGGGGATACAGGTCCTTCACCTCGGCCGGTGACAATTCATTCACCTCGACCCCGAAGGCGCGGGCAAGGCTTGCCTGCCTCAGGATCTCCTCTTTCCGTTCCATCGTGAGGGCAGCCGTGATTGAGCCGCACTGACGAAAGCCCGTCGCAAGGCCGGTTTCAGCTTCCAGCAGGGTATAGAGATCGGCCGAATACTTCGCCAACCGTGTCATGTTGTGGCTGGCGCGCAACTGTCCCACCAGACCCGCCGCATGCCAGGTCGTGCCACAGGTCAGCTGCTTGCGTTCCAGAAGGACGATGTCCGTCCATCCCAGCTTCGCCAGATGATAGGCCACCGAGCAGCCTGATATACCGCCCCCGATGATGACGACGCGTGCGGCAGTCGGAAGGGAGATCATGATATTGGAGCTTTCCGAAGGGAATGTGGCGAGACATGTCGCGGACAATGCTGCATGATCAAAAATGAAAATCAATCTGATAATTTCATCTCATTACGGGTGCGGTCTTCCAGCCTTGCCTGTCCGTTGTGAACACCCGATGGTGGCGCGGACACATATCGACGAAAGCTGCAATGACCGTGAACAGTCTGGTCGGAAGCGATATCCGCGCCTTGAGAAAGTCCCGGGGGCTGACCATCACCGAACTGACCGCCACCCTCGGCCGGTCGGTAGGCTGGCTGAGCCAGGTTGAGCGCGGTCAAACCACCCCTTCAGTCAAGGACCTTGCCGCCATCGCGGCCTACTTCGACGTCAGTCTCAACTTCTTTTTTCGCAGCGCGCACCAGAGCCCGGAAGAGCAGGGTCTCATCCTGCGGGCCGAAGACCGCGTGCCGATCGGATCAAGCGAGACCGGTCTGACCGAAGAACTGCTGTCCCCGACTCTTGGCGGTCGTTTCGAGATGATCATGTCCACGTTCGCTCCGCACTCGGACAGCGATGGCCACAAGGTCGCCCGTCCGACCGAGGACGGTGGCGTCCTGATCTCGGGGCAGCTGACGATCTGGATCGGCACGCAGAAGGTGGTTCTGCATCCCGGCGATAGCTTCCAGTTCAAGGAAAGCAGCTACGCATGGCAGAATGACGGAGCCACGCCCGCCGTCGTATTCTGGGTTATCTCACCCCCGGTCTACTAGTATTGGTTATCGTTCGGCTTCCACCGCTGTCCGTACATCTTTTCCTACGTCTCCCGAGGTTTCGGGCTTCCCGCCCGACGCACGACATCATCCACGCCCGACATCGCGCTATCGAGATCCGCCATGATCCGGTCAAGCTGGCCCTCGTCACGTTCCTCACGTAGCCGCTCCAATTGACCGCTTGGCTTCAGGTTTCCGCGCGGCCCCTCGCGAGCAGCGAACACACCCCCACGAACAGCCCCCGCCCCTCCCGCATGGCCCATCCGCGCGGCGAGGGAGGGTAGCGCCCAGGACCGGGAGGTGCTGCGGGCGGTGAGGTTGCTGAGGCAGCCGGCATCGACCAGTTCGCCGATCAGCGACAGGGCCGTCCGGCGTGTCACACCCAGATGATCCATGACCATCGCCGAGCTGATCACCGGCTGAGCCTCCAGGTAGGTGATCAGATCGCCAAGGCGCGACCGCCCATGCGCGCTCGATGTCATGGCCGTGAGACGCGCCAACTCATGGCGCAGGGTCCCCAGATGGCCGAGATCATGAGAGAGGCTCCGCGTGGCTGCCTCCAGGAACGTGGCCAGGCCGGTCATCGGCGACCAGACCCGGAAGCCATTGCGGGTCAGCGACACGGATGGCGGCACGATCCACCCGGCAGTCGCCGGCATCAGCAACCCCCCTGCCCTCTCGTCCAGCTCATCGCGACCAGCCCTCTGATCGGGAGACAGTCCCTGCAGGTGACGCGCGGCACCTTCAACAGCCATGAAGACCAGCCGCTCGGCCACCGGGCTGCTGCGCCGGGAACGGAAGGCATAGCTGGCCGCCGCACGCCATGCCGCCAGGATCGGAACGTGTGACCAAGTGCGACCGGCCTCCACGACCAGGGACAACTCCGCATCCTCGAGACGATCGCCCTCGTCGCGTGTCTGGCCGATGGGCGCGGCAGCCGCTTCGATCCGGCGCAGTGCCGCGATCGGCGCGCCAAACGGGCTCCCAGGCCGGCGGATGACGGTCAGAACCTTCAGGCCCATCTCGACCGCCCGGGTATCCTCTTCCACCGCCGTGCCGCTGGTGAGACGGAGCACCATCCCCTGCGTCGAGATCCGATCGCTTTCGAGTCCGACTGACGCGGCAGCCTCCAGAAGGCTCGTCTCCATCCGCCACAATCCGCCTAGGGCGGGGTCGGCCAGAAGGATGCCCTCCACCCTCGCTGCGTGGGTCTCGGCACTCAGGAGAAGCGAACCGATATCCATCTGATAACCCATGATTATGCCTAAGAAAGTTTAGCATAATTGTATTATTCTTCAGTTGCCTAGTACTTTTTAAAATGGGTCAAACTCTTCGTCATCCTGCCCCTCAGGCAGACGAGATCCCGAGGGCCTTGGAATACGGCCCAGAGAGCGCACGAAGGCGCCAAACTCCATCCCCTGCTGAACGCAGAGGATCTGGGCATCCGTACAGCTGCAGCAGATATTGGTGTTGCACGCGTTTACAAACGGTCATTTATAGATCAGCATGAATGCAAGAATGGCGTTATGCGCGGGGTCTCAGCGTCTTGTGCACGAGATGCCGTTCCAGTTTGCCGCTGCGATCCTCACAGAGCCGCCCGGGCAGTGCAAGATCACTTGCCTAGATATCCCTTCCTCGAAGACCTGCCCAATACGATATTTGCACATCGCAGGTCCTTCGAGATTCAGTGCACGCCCTTTCAGCCTCGAAGGAGACACAGGCGCCATCGTTGTCCCGTGATCATCTTAGCCCCAACTAGCGGAGGACTGCTGACTGATACCGTCATCACGTAAAGGGATTGACCAGCCTCAGTTGACCCTCAACCAGAAGGCCCGCATGCATGTCCTCGGTCCATAAGGTGGTGCATCCGGCTATCAGAGCCGCGGCAACGATCATCGAATCATAAACCGAAAAACCATATCTCTCAGCAAGCGCGCGACCGACATCATGCGTCTGCAGCGTCAAATCTTCGACGGGGCAAAGGGCCCGGATGCCGCCCAGAAAATGCGCCGTCTCGTCCCAGTCCAGTCCGGCCTTGCGGCGGCAGTTGACCATCGCCTCGTTCAGAACCTGAACGCTGATGCGCGGGCTCTTCGCCAATATCACCTCGGCGCGATCGGCCTTGGATCCATCGTCCAGCAGATAAAGGATGACATTGGTATCGACAAACTCAACGCTCATGCACGGCGTCGCGGCTAAGCCGTTCCGCGGCGGGCAAGGTGCCGCGGAAATGCCGCAACTCGGTAAGCACCTCGTCCGCCCGGGGCAGTCGCCGGACCGCAAGGATGCCATCAGCCTTCATTAGGTCGATCTGATCGCCCTCTCTCAGACCAAGCTCGCGCACCAAGGCCGCAGGCAGGCGGACAGCCAGTGAGTTTCCCCATTTTGCGACCTGCATCTGGCCCCTCCAGCGCGATGTATATCCAGAACGTTACTGTAGATCATGTATCATGCAGAAGCAAGGGCCGGGGATGTGACTATATCCACTCGGTCCGATTATAGAACGGCTTTGCGGCAAAGCTTGTGTCGGATCCTGACGTACCGCCTCTCTCTAAAGCTTCTGGCGCCAAGTGACCGAGCTGCTGAAAAGTGCATAGTTCTGGGATGAGCTGGTCATTTCGAATCATGTTCATGAACTCGATACCTGCGATGGCCGACTCGGCTGACGCGCATCTCCTGCATCATGACCAGCATATCCTTCCACCTAACGATTGAGCGGGGCGTGATCAACACTCAGTCCCCTAGAAAACACCCCAGAGAAGATGCATCGAATGGCCTATCGAAAGCGGGCCATCTATTTCATTGTTTTTATTCTCTTATTAGTTGATGGGAGGGATGTAAATGGCAGGCAGTTTGAGACGAATCTTTGCCCATCTCGGCCAAGGATCTCGGCTGGCGCATTGGCGTTACTCTCCAGCTGTCACCCAGCATAACTCATCGCTTAAGCCTGCCTGCGCAACGCATTATAGTCTTGATCCAAGTCGACGAAGTGCTGGCGACTGCTTGACAAAGCAAGGCGACCATCTGTGTTGCATGATGGGGCAGAAGAATGATCATTTTCGTGAGTGCGACAACCCAATTTACCAACCACATGGGCCAGCTGTAACCCGTGGGTTACGCCCATTTCAGGGTAGGAGTAACCCACGGGTTACTCCTCCCGCAACACCCGGTGAAACGCTTCGATCGCGCTCTGAAGGCGCTTCCTATCGATAGAAGAGAAATCAGTCTCAGATAGAATTCGGCATTCTCCCTTGCGTGCCGTCACCTTCGCCTCTCCGACGTGGAACTCATACTTGACTGCCTTCTTTTGATCCGGCGCTCGCCCAGATGAAACACGGCTCGCCGGCGGGGCGAATGTCCGCGACAGCACATCGGCTTGCTCATCCGCCGACCTTACTGAAGTCAGAGCGCTGCGGAGTGACTGTGAAACTTCGGGTGATGCCTGGAGACGCCTTGCAACCTCGACTCCCAGGTTGCGCGAGATCGCTTTTGGATAAGGCAAGACGTCGCCAAGTTCCTCTAGAAGAAAGACGAAGCTACGGATATAGGACCGCTTCATCTTGTGAAGGGATGCAAATATCCTACCGACAAGGGCATCGGCCCCCTGCCCTTCCAACCCAGCTTCGCCTGCCGCGGTTATGGCCACCTGTGCCATCTCGGCAAAACTCAGGTCCTCGCGGATAACGTTCTCTTCCACCATGTCAATATAGAGGTCGATGCGATCCGTAGGTCCTGACGACACACGCGCGGTCACGACAGCAAAGCGCGTATCGCCAGTCTCTTGCCAGAGCTGTTTCAACGCTGTCAGGCGACGCCACCCTTTTTTAGCTGGAACCCGGCTCCAGTCCTGAAGACCTCAATCGGCTCTTTCTGTCCCCGAGCACGAATAGAAGCCTTCAGTTCTTCCATTTCGTCAGACCCCGCCGTCGCAGTTAGATCAATGCGATCGCGGGGAAGGTCGTCAGTCCTGATGTCATCGACGCGGAGCATCTCAAGGACACGTCCCTCGCCCTTCGCCGTCCTAAAAGCCTTGGCATCCGACGCATTCTGGCGGCGCTGCTCGACCAACGTCTCAGTGCTCTCAGCCAGGCTTCCAGCCGCTTCGCGGACTGCCGCGCCCATCGGTCCGACCTCGCGCTTGCGCGGCTTGACGTCGGCAGGCTCCAAAGGTTCGAAGCCAAACTTACTCTTTCCGCTCATGCGCCCATACCCCCATTGGTGTTTCTGTCATCCCACGCGCGAAGCACGGTTTCCCGGAACTCAATATATGCCGTATCGAAACTCTGCCGCGCCCGTTTCCAGGTCTCACGGGTCATCTGGCGATAATCTTGCTCATAGACCGATTGCTGAAAACGACCGGACTGCTCAACTGCCCGGGTCATTTCGATGGCGTTCTTGCACACATCATCGCCGAACACGTTTCGAAACGCATCCATCATCGCAATATGCAGCGGATTTGACGCCTCAAAACGTGTCATCAGAAGCCTGACGTCATCGAACTTCTTGGGAAGACTAATCCCTGCATCCTTCGCCAGAGAAGCGAACCCGGACGAAATGTCCTCCATCGCGTCGCCCAGCTGGCCCAAGTAGCTGGTGGTCGAGTCGTACTCCCAATACCCCGGCCCCGAAGGCACATAGAGAATGTCGGCAGCGAAGGCAGCATTGAGGGATTGATAGCCGATGGCCGGAGGGCAGTCGAAAATGATGATGTCATACTGGTCGTCAGGAAGCTCATCGAGATATCGGGAAATGCAGCCGAAAAAGCTCCAGGCTTTATGAAGTGCGCGGTACTGAGCGCTTGCGAACTCAACAAAGGCTGCGTTCGCACAGCTAGGGATAACGTCGATCGTTGACCACGCTGTCTTTTGAATGAAGTCCTGCGCGCGCTGAGAGCCGATGGACTGGACATCCTCGGGCAGCTCGTCCGAAGAAGGGTAGGGGCAGTCGCCAGGGTCGTCATATGCCGCGACAATGCGGTCAGCCTCGCGGCACAGGTCGCGGCACATGATCCCCCAGACGGTATTCCACTCCTTAACTTCAACGAGGCCCATTGAATGGGTCAGCGTGGCCTGGGGGTCAAAGTCGATTACCAATACGCGATAGCCGTCCAGGGCGGCGCCATTTGCAAGGTGGTGGGCTACCACCGTCTTGCCCACGCCGCCCTTGAAGTTCGAAACCGCTATCCTCATGGCGCGCCCGGGCGGCCGCTTGGGCATCAATGTCTTGCCGCGAAATCGCAACCTGCGGCGCAGCTCGTTGATCTCGTTCAGGGTGAACCACCGTTGGCGCCCATCCTCTTCCACGATTCCCTGTGGCAATGAGGGATCATCTGCCAGCTTTTTGCGAAGGGTGTCAGCCGGGATGTCGAACATGAACTGGCTTATTTCCCAGATCGAGAAGGGCCGCAGGGTCTTTTTCTCTGAAGGAGAAAACGTCGCCTTCCTGACCGCGGCCTGCTGTGCAAGGCTGCGCTCGTTCATTCCTTGAAGATGAGTATGGTCCCGCATGTGTCGGCTCGCGTTTTATGGCTATCCCATCTGAATAACGCGAAACTCCTAAAATTGAAATCCGGCGTTTTGTGTTTTCCCATTCTTATAACACCGCCGCTAAGAACGCGATTTCGGTCGGATACGGGGACACGATCGGCCACCCCCGGGCGATTGAGGTGACACAGAGGGTGCGATAAGGTGACACCATGACTGTCACCCATATCCTATATAACCAGATTTTCTTCGGATTTTGGACAAGCTAGCAGCAATCGCGCTTTTAGATCGTCGTTGACAGATTGCGGGATTTTAAGCACTCTCACAGCATCATCAGAATCGGACGAAGACGCCGAGCGAGATAGAAGAGGGCAGCAATGAAGGCGACAAGATCCACCGGGCCGCATGCCTCAGTGCAGAAATATGACCTGCTGACAGCGATGGCCATTGCTGGCCTTAACGGAAAAGCCGTATTTCAAACCTCTATGCTTCGCCTCGTTGCCCTAGTTACGGCCCGCTACAACTGGAAGCTCGATGAGCTGACAGTGGGACAGCGCGATCTTGCTCGGATGTGGTCGGTGGATGAGCGAACCGTCAAGAGAGAAATTAAGCGGCTGCTCGGGAGCGAGATTCTCGTTCAGCTTCGACCTGGTGTGCGGGGCAGGGTGGCCGCCTATCGGCTGAACCAAGATGAAATCTATCGAAGAAGCGAGTCTCATTGGGAAGAGGTCGGGCCGGACTTTGCGGCCAGGATGGACACGAACAGGCACGACCCTCGTGCTGTCGGACCGACAGTTGTCCGGGTCGACTTTCGGCCTGCAACTGCACCCGATTATCAGGAAGAAACGGCGTGGGGGCGTACATGCTCGCGCTTGTCTGATATGGATCCAGATCTGTATAAAAGCTGGTTCTCTGCTTTGGTCTTTGAGGATTTTGAGCAAGGTTCACTTCGCCTTCGGGCGCCGTCTTCCTTTGTCGCAAAATATATTGTCACGCATCATCTGAAGCGGTTGCAGGACGTAGCAACGAGTGAATTTGGTTCGATCAGCAAGGTCGAGATTACGTTCTGAACTGTCCTTACGAAGACCATTGAACCACACTACAGTCATCCATTGCTTCGCAGGCCACGCAACATATCCAGAGCCGCCGCCAGCGGTATGGCTCGCAGTCGCTGAGCCATTGGAATATTCCGCTCACCCGCATAGACCAGCAAACTTCGATCTGCTTTGATGTCTTCGACAGCCAGGTGAAAACCCCGCGAGACTTTCGGTGTGGTGGTTCGCTTAATCTCGATCGCCCAAATTTCGCCCCGGGGAAGCCGCAGGACAAGATCAACTTCCGCGCCAGCTGCCGTCCGATAGAAGAACGGCTCCGCACCCGTAGGGGCAGCGGCAATGAGGGCCTCAAGGCAGAACCCCTCCCAGCTCCCACCTACTACGGGATGACCCAGCAGGTCTTCCATGGTCTCAAGGCCCAGAAGTGCATGGACTAGACCGCTATCCCTGACGAAAACCTTTGGCGACCTGACCAAGCGCTTGCCGACATTCTTGTGCCAGGGCTGAAGGCGCCGAACCAGCATGAGATCGACAAGCAGGTCGAGATAGCGTCCGACCGTCTGGCCCGAGACGCCCAACCCCTCCGCAAGCGCGGCCGCGTTCAGTAGGCCGCCCTGTGAATGCGCCAACATGGTCCAGAAACGACCCAGGGTGGCTGCAGGTATCCGCGGACCTAGGGCAGGGATATCGCGTTCCAGATAGGTCCGTAAGAAATCCGTGCGCCAGGCCATGCTGGCCTTGTCGGTGTCGGCTTGAAAGCTGTCGGGAAATCCTCCCCGCAGCCAAAGGCCATTCAGTTGATGCTCACCCACTTCGTCGAGAAGCAGGGGCGGCATTTCGATATAACGAACACGCCCAGCAAGCGACTCTGCAGACTGATGCAGCAGAACGTTTGATGCCGATCCGAGGAGGAGGAACTGTCCGTTACGAAAGCCCAAGCGACGCCGCATGTCGATCTGGCCGCGAAGGCTTTTGAACAGTCCCGGAAGTTGTTGGACCTCGTCTAGGATCACCAGCTTTCCCGCCTGTTCGTCCAGATAGAGATCGGGTTCTATCAGAATCTGTCGATCGGAGTTTCGCTCTAGGTCTAGATAGGCCGACGGGCGTTGTTCGGCGATCCGCAGCGCAAGAGTCGTCTTGCCTACCTGCCGAGGGCCGAGGAGAACAACCGCAGCCTGACTTTCTAAAGCTGTCAGGACGATTTGGGTGGCTTGCCGTATGTACATACCTTGTAATTACTCCATTGCATAGAAGAATTACAAGGTTAAGTTCCAGAAGGAGAGATGGTTCCCAAGAACACGCCGTGACGACCTGCCCGAGTATTCCTTGCCTGATCAGATCATTCCCAGCTTCTTAGCTTGCCCGAGGAGCATCTTGACCGATGAGGGCTGCCACTTGGTCCTCCCTCTGGGCGTTCTCTCGCGCATCGCTTCCAGACGGTCGCAGATGGCTTGCGGCGTTATGTCAGTGTCTGCGCCTTTGATTGCAGCCACAATCGCGGGCAGGCGATCGTCAGTCGAGCGGCGGGCGGCGCGCTTTAACACGGCAGCGGGCAGGAAACCCTCACCCACATAGGCGCGGGTGGCCCGGAGGAGGCGGGGCTGCGTCCAACGGCGGCTTTCCGGCAACTGGGCGTTGACGATACGCAGCACGTCCTCCCACGCCATCTCCGGGCGTAGGCGACGGACATAGGGCACCCACTCAGTCGCCGTATCGGCCAAACGTTCCATGTAGCCGTCATGTCGCGCCAGAAGGATCTTGCGTAAAGCAGCCGGATCTTTCGCCCGCAGGCCGGGATTCCCACCGATCCGGCCCTTGGTTCGTGCGCTGGCCAGCCCCGCCTTGGTGCGTTCGCGGATCAGGGCACGTTCGAACTCGGCAGCAGCGCCCAGAACCTGCAACGTAAATTTCCCCTGTGGGCTGGCGGTGTCGATCGGATCTTCGATAGAGCGGAAGAACGCGCCCTTTGCCTCTAGCCGCTCAATCACATCCAGCAGATGCGACAGAGATCGCGCCAGCCGGTCAATCCTGACCACGATCAGCGTGTCACCTTTGCGCATCTGCTCCAACAAACGCGCCAGCACCGGACGCGCACGATCTCCACCAGAGGCTTGCTCCTGAAGAACCTGACTGCAGCCGGCAGCATTCAAAGCCTGGACCTGGGGCAGGGGGGTCTGATCCTCGGTCGAGACGCGGGCGTAGCCGATGAGAGGCATGATGTTGGGACCATTTGCAGTTTTTGAAGCTTATATCAAACGACCGTTTGTAAACAGATGCAATGCCCCGTTCTGTGACGCTGCTCCGCAAAATGCCCGGGGTTTTCACCCTATGAGCTCATCGAGAGAGCTAACCGAGGACATTGCGCAGACAGGCTCCACAGGGCCGCTGACACCTTAAAATTAAACCCTTAGGTAAGATGCAAAAGATGTGTATTCTGCACTTATGAAGACCCAAGGACCTACTCCACCTGGTTATTTTGGCGACGCTCTTCCGGATGCCGGAGAGGTAGATGAGACATCCGAAGACGACCTGTGGTTTCTGCCTAGTGCGACTGACGACGAGCCCAACGACCTGCCGCCCGGGCCACGGGCTGAACCCCGTGAGTTCAAGGTCATCGATAACTGGCGGTCGGCAGAGGCGGGCAGTGCAGCCCGTCTTGCCCGCGTTGCGAGCAGGCTCGGGGCACT
>NZ_BBPH01000018.1 GCF_000787695.1 Paracoccus sp. PAMC 22219
AATGCAGCATGTTCGACCGGTGCCCTGCGGACCGGGCCCAGCTGCGCATCGCGGCGCCCGCGTCGCGTTGCCCCGCGGCGATGTTTTCCGCCACGACGGACGCGGCATAGCCCGCCGACCGGGCGCGCGCCTTGACCCCGCCGCCGCCCCGATGGCTGAGCCTGCCGCGGGCGGCCATCTCGCACGCCTGGCGGGTCGCCGCCGCCGTCAGCGCGGGATCGACCGTCACCGCGCCCAGCCCGGCCTGTGCCCGCATCTGGCTGACCGATGATGCGATGGCCTGGCTGGCCGTGGGCGGGGGCGTCGCGCAGGAGGTCGTCGCATGGGCGGGCCACGCGCCAGCCACCATAAGCGCCAGTGTGGCAAGGCAGGGGAAATGTCGGGTCATCCGATCCTCGTGTCGTTGGTCATCCGAATGCGGGTCATGTCTGCCGGCTAGCGCGGGGCCGCATAGACGGCGGCCCAATAGGTCGTGCGCCCGTCCTGGGACGTCGCCTGTCCCACGCCGAAATCGCGCACCTGCGGCAGCATGATGTTGTCGTGATGCGCCGCCGATGCCGTCCATTCCGACAGCACCCGCGGCAACGAGAACGGCCCCGCGGCGATATTCTCGGCCGAGATGGTGGGCTGATAGCCCGACTGCTTCAGGCGCATGGCGGGTCCGGTGGTGGTGCTGCCCAGATGGGTCATGCGCCCGCGCTGCGCCATGTCGCAGGCGTGCCGCGCCGCGACCTGCGCCAGATGCGGATCGGCGCGAAGCGGCGTCAGGCCGGCGCGCGCGCGGGCGCGGTTGGTCACCTGCGCCGCCATCGCGTTCTGGTCGGGCGCGGTCGCCGCGCATTGCGCAGCTCCGGGCGGGCCGACCTGGACCGCGTGGGGGTCGGTGCCCGTGGGCGCCTGCGGGGTGGCCGCGCATCCCGCCAGCAGCGCCGCGCCAAGGATCAGCAGCGATCCCGGTCCGTATCCTGTCCTGTCCGTCATGCCGTGCCCAAACCTCGTGCCAAGCGCCCCTTGGTTCTTATAGCGGCCCCGGGTTAACAAGTGCTTTCGCCCCGATGTGCCCTTGGGGGCCGGGTTTGGCGGAACCGTGCCGACATGGCGGTCGTTCGGTGGCGGAACATCACAAGGACCTTTGCACATGGCCATCTGGGATTTCGTGAAAGACGCGGGCAAGTCGGTCTTCGGCAAGGCCGAAGCCGCCACGCCCAAGCCCGCAGCCGCAGCCCCCGCGGCCGCCCCTGCCGCCGCGCAGCCCGCAGCCCAGGACGACACGCAGCGCAAGGTCGCGGCGCTGAAGGCCGAACTGCGCGCGCTGAACCTGGACGGCGACGACGTCCACCTGCGCCTGCGCGGCGACACGGTGGTGGTCGAATCCAAGGGCGCCGACCGCGAGACGCTGGAAAAGCTGATCCTGGCCGTCGGCAACATCGAGGGCATCGCCAAGGTCGAGGCCGACCTGCCCGCCGACGCCCCTCAGCCCGTCTTCCATACCGTGAAGAAGGGCGAGACGCTGTCCGCGATCGCCAAGGAACACCTGGGCAATTCGAACAAGTATGCCGCGATCTTTGAGGCGAACCGTCCGATGCTCAGCGACCCCGACAAGATCTATCCGGGTCAGGTGCTGCGCATTCCCGCTGCGGACTGACCGAACCGGCATCCACTCCGTGACGCCGCGTCGACCATCGGTTGACGCGGCGTTTTCACGCAGGACGGACCGGTCGGGACTTGCCCCGCCGGGCCTTGTCGGACCATCCTGACCGCCAGGGAGGGGCCGCAGCCGATGCGGCCCGACAGAAGGGGGACCAGATGGGCAAGTTCGGCAGCTATGCGGACCGCGACAGGATCGAACAGGAAAGCAGCTTTGACGCGCGCGGCCTGCCGGTCACGATCTATGACTTTCTGGCGCGCACGGCCGAGCGGTTTCCGCAACGGCCCGCGATCTCGTTCCAGCTGCTGTCGGGGGCCAAGGATCCTTCTGTCACGCTGTCCTGGCAGGACCTGCTGGAGCGCGTGACCGAGACCGCAAACCTGTTCCGCAGCCTGGGCGTGGGGCCGACCGACACCGTCGCCTATCTGCTGCCCAACAGCATCGAGACGCCGGTCGTCCTGCTGGCCGGGGCCACGGCAGGCATCGTGAACCCGATCAACCCGCTGCTGGACGCCACCCAGATCGCCGGCATCCTGCGCGAGACGAACGCCAAGGTCCTGGTGACGCTGAAGGCGTTCCCCAAGACCGACGTGGCCCAGAAGGCCGCCGATGCAGTGGCCCAGGCCCCGAACGTCACCCATGTGATCGAGGTCGACCTGAACCGCCATCTGCGCGGTCTGAAACGGTTCATCGTGCCGCTGATCCGCCCCAAGGTGCGCGTGAAACACAAGGCCAAGGTCCTGGATTTCGAAGCCGCGACCAGTGCGCGCAAACACACCGCCCTGGATTTCGACGACCCCAAGCAGGACCGCGTCGCCGCCTATTTCCACACCGGCGGCACCACCGGCACGCCCAAGGTCGCGCAGCATAAATACAGCGGCATGATCTATAATGGCTGGCTGGGCGGCACGCTGCTGTTCGACGAGACCGACGTGCTGATGTGCCCGCTGCCGATGTTCCACGTCTTTGCGGCCTATCCGGTGCTGATGTCGTGCATCGCGTCGGGCGCGCATGTGGTGATGCCCACGCCCGCCGGATATCGGGGCGACGGCGTCTTTGACAACTTCTGGAAGCTGATCGAGCGCTGGCAGGTGACGTTCCTGATGACGGTGCCGACCGCCATCGCCGCGCTGATGCAGCGCCCGGTCAATGCCGATGTCAGCACGCTGAAGACCGCCATTTCCGGATCGGCCCCGCTGCCGATCGAGCTGTACAACCGCTTCAAGGCCGCCACCGGGGTGGAGATCGCCGAAGGGTACGGCCTGACCGAGGCGACCTGTCTGGTCAGCTGCAACCCGGTGGACGGGCTGAAGAAGGTGGGTTCCGTCGGCATCCCGCTGCCGCACACCCATGTGCGCATCCTGAACCACGACGATGCGGGCCGGGTGCATGAATGCCCGACTGACGTCGTCGGAGAGATTTGCGTGGCCAACCCGGGCGTGTTCCCCGGCTCTACCTATACCGAGGCCGACAAGAACCATAAGCTGTTCGCGGATGACCGGTACCTGCGCACCGGCGATCTGGGCCGGATCGACGCGGACGGCTATCTGTGGATCACCGGGCGGGCCAAGGACCTGATCATCCGTGGCGGCCACAACATCGACCCCGCCGAGATCGAGGAGGGGATGCTGTCGCACCCCGCCGTGGCCTTCGCCGGCGCCATCGGCCAGCCCGACGCCTTTGCGGGCGAGCTGCCCTGCGTCTATGTCGAGCTGGTGGGCGGTGCGACCGTCACCGTGGACGAACTGGTGGCCCATGCCCGCGACCACATCCACGAACGTGCCGCCGTCCCCAAGCATATCGAGATCCTGTCCGAACTGCCCAAGACCGCGGTCGGCAAGATCTTCAAGCCGGACCTGCGCCGTCTGGCCATCAGCCGCGTCTATGACGCCGCCCTGCAGGGCACCGGCGCCCGCGTGGCCGAGGTGCGCGAGGACAAGAAGCGCGGCCTGGTCGCCCATCTGTCGCGCGACGGCAAGGTGGCCGAAGATCAGGTCCGCGAAAAGCTGGGCCAGTTCACGACGCCCTGGGACTGGGCGTGACCGACAGGGCCGGGGACGCTCAGGCGCCCCGGTCCTGTTCGTCCTTGGCCCACAGATAGCCGATGAAGGCGCCCTTGATCAGGCGCAGCAGCACCAGCGTCATCACCGTGGTGATCAGCCCGGTGATGGCCAGCAGGGTCGCAGGCTCCGGGCGCCAGACGTTCCAGATGATGCCGAACATCGGGATCAGCACCAGCAGCATCACCGTCATGGTGAAGAACGCAGGCCCGTCCGCAGCCGGATAGCGGGCAAGGGGCGCCTGGCAATGCGCGCAGACCGGGTTCACCTTCAGATACCCCTGCATCAATTGCCCCTCGCCGCAGGCGGGGCAGCGATTCACCACGCCCCGCAGGATGGCGGCGCGGCTGTCTCGGATTTGGGTCATGGGCTGTCCTTGGGTTCGGGCGCGGCCTAGCCGTTTTCGCGCAGGATGCGCCCGGCCAGATACAGGGATCCGCAGATCAGGATACGCGCGCCGGGGCTATGCGTCACCAGGTCGCCCACCGCCTGCGCGGCATCGCGGGCCACATGCGCGGTCATGCCGACCTGCCGCGCGGCGGCGGCGGTGTCCGTGGCGGGCAGCGTGTTCGGCTCTCCGGGGATGTCGATGGCCGTCAGGCTGGCGGCGTGGTCGGCCAGCGGGCGCAGATAGCCCGCGACGTCCTTGGTGTTCAGCATGCCGCAGACCAGATGCGTGGGCCGCGCGGGCATCGCGGCCAGGGTCGCGGCCAGCGCCTGCCCGCCCGCCGGGTTGTGCCCACCGTCCAGCCACAGTTCCGCCCCGGCGGCCAGGTCGACCAGCGGCCCGTGCCGCAGGCGCTGCATCCGGGCGGGCCATTCGGCCTGCGTGACGGCGGCGCGGGCCTGCGCGTCGGTCGCGCCAAGCGCGCGCAGGGCGGCCAGCGCGGTGCCCGCGTTCTGGATCTGGTGCGGGCCGATCAGGTTCGGCCGGGGCAGGTCCCACAGCCCGTGATCGTCCTGGAACACCATGCCGTCGCGTTCGGGCTGGATCATCCAGTGCTGGCCATGCGCGACGATGGGCGCGGACAGGCCCATCGCGCGCGCCTCGATCACGGGCAGGGCGTCGTCGTCCTGCGGTCCGACGATGACGGGAACGCGGGGCTTGATGATCCCGGCCTTTTCCGCGGCGATCAGGGGCAGCGTCTCGCCCAGATACTGGGTGTGATCGATCGAGACGGGCGTGATGACCGTCAGGCGCGGCGCGTCGACGACGTTGGTCGCGTCCAGACGCCCGCCCAGACCGACCTCCAGCAGTGTGTAATCGGCGGGGGTGCGGGCAAAGGCCAGGAAGGCCGCGGCGGTCGTGATCTCGAAGAAGGTGATGGGCTGGCCGTCATTGGCGGCCTCGACCTGGGCCAGCAGGTCGGCAAGCGCGTCGTCCTCGATCAGGGTGCCCGCCAGGCGGATGCGTTCGCGGAACTGCGCCAGGTGGGGCGAGGTATAGGCGTGGACGCGCGCCCCCCCGGCCTCGAGGCCCGCACGGATCATCGCCTGCGTGCTGCCCTTGCCATTGGTGCCCGCGATGTGGATCACCGGGGGGATGGCGCGTTCGGGGTTGCCCAACGCCGCCAGCAGGCGGTGCATCCGGTCCAGTGACAGGTCGATCACCTTGGGGTGCAGCGCCATGAGGCGCGACAGGATCGCATCGGATGTGGTCATGTCACGCACCGGGGGCCAGCCCCCGGACCCCCGGGGTATTTCGACAACGGAGAATTATTCGGCCGGGGCCGGCGCGGGGACCGGGATCGGTTCGGCCACAGGCTCTGGCGCGGGCAGGTCGGCGCGGGTTGGGGCGGGCAGGCCGCCCAGCATCCGCAGGATCGAGACCAGTTCGTCGCGCAGCTTGCCGCGATGGGTCACGCGGTCCAGCATGCCATGTTCCAGCAGGTATTCGGCGCGCTGGAACCCTTCGGGCAGCTTTTCGCGGATGGTCTGTTCGATCACGCGCGGCCCGGCAAAGCAGATCAGGGCGTTGGGTTCGGCGATGTGGATGTCGCCCAGCATCGCATAGCTGGCGGTGACGCCGCCCGTGGTCGGGTGGGTCAGTACGACGATATAGGGGATGCCGGCCTCGCGCAGCATCTCGACCGCGACGGTGGTGCGGGGCATCTGCATCAGGGACAGGATCCCCTCCTGCATGCGGGCGCCGCCTGCGGCGGAGAACAGGACCAGGGGCTTTCGGACCTTGATCGCGCGTTCGGCGGCGGCCACGATCGCGTTGCCCACATACATGCCCATCGACCCGCCCATGAAGCTGAAGTCCTGGCCCACGGCGATGACCGGTGTGCGGCCGATCTCTCCCTCGGCGACCAGCATGGCCTCCTTTTCGCCGGTGGCCTTCTGGGCGGCCTTCATGCGGTCGGGGTATTTCTTCTGGTCGCGGAACTGCAGCGGGTCGGCGATGGGTTCGGGAACCTTGACCTCGATGAACGCGCCACCGTCGAACAGCGCCAGAAAGCGGTCGCGCGGCGTGATCGCCATGTGGTGGTCGCAGTTCGTGCAGACGTTCAGGTTGTCCGACAGTTCGCGGTGGAACAGCATCGTCCCGCATTCGGGGCATTTGGTCCACAGGTTCTCGGGGACTTCGCGCCGCGAGAACAGGGAATTGATGCGCGGGCGGACGTAGTTCGTGATCCAGTTCATCGCGAATGGCCTTGGCTGTTTCAGGCCCCCAGATAGGCCCCCACGCGGGGAATTGCAATTGCCGGGGGGCGGGCGGATGATGCCGCGCATGTGGGCCACCCTGTTCTTTGTCACGCACACCACCCTGTCGCTGGTGATCATCGCCCGCGTGCTGCTGCGTCCCAGGGTCGAACCCTCGGTGCGGCTGGCCTGGATCATGGTCGTCGAGGCGGTGCCCCTCTTGGGGATCGCGGCCTATCTGCTGTTCGGAGAGGTCCGTATGAAGCAGGCCGAGGTCCAGCGCATGTCCGACGTGCGCGACCGCCTGACCGGATTGCGCACCGCCGTGCCCGCCGTCCGCGCCGACCGGTCCGACCCCGCGGGCCCGATCATCGCCGCGAACGAGGCGGTGGGCGGCATGCAGGCGGTTCACGGCAACAGCCTGCACCTGCTGGAGGAAAGCGACGCGGCTATCGACGACCTGGTGGCGGCCATCGATGCGGCGACAGACCATGTGCATCTGCTGTTCTATATCTGGCTGCCCGATGCCAGCGGCACCAAGGTCGCCCAGGCCCTGTGCCGGGCCGAGGATCGCGGCGTGCAGTGCCGCGTCATCGTCGACGCCCTTGGGTCGCGGTCGCTGGTGCGGTCGGAACTGTGGGACCGGATGAGCCAGGCGGGCGTGGAATGCGTCACCGCCTTTCCCTGGGGCCTGCCCTTCATCAGCATCCTGTTCCAGCGGCTGGACCTGCGCAACCACCGCAAGATCCTGGTGATCGACAACGCCGTGGCCTTTACCGGCAGCCGCAACTGCGCGGACATGGCATTCGCGATCAAGGCACGCTTTGCCCCTTGGGTCGACATCCTGGTGCGGGTCGAGGGGCCGGCCGTGCGCCAGCTGCAGGGCGTCTTTCTGTCCGACTGGATGAGCTATACCGGCCGCGATCTTGGTCCCATGCTGCAACCCGTGGCGCCGGTTGCCGATCCCGGCGTCGCGGCACAGGTGGTGGCCACCGGCCCCGACCTGCGCGCGGGCAGCGTGTCAGACTGTCTTTCCGCGATGCTGCACGCGGCGCGCGACCGGGTGACCATCACCACGCCGTATTACGTGCCCGACGACGCGCTGGACGCGGCGATCCGGGCGGCGGCGCGGCGCGGGGTGCAGGTCACGATGATCCTGCCCGCCCGTAACGACAGCCTGGTCGTGGGGGCGACCAGCCAGGGGTTCTATTACGGGCTGCTGGCTGCGGGGGTCCGGCTGATGCTGTTCCGAGACGGGCTGCTGCATTCCAAGATCCTGACCGTGGACGGGCGCATCGCGATGATCGGCAGCGCGAACCTGGACCGCCGCAGCTTCGAGTTGAACTACGAGGTCAACATGGCCGTCTATGACCCCGAATTCGTGGGGCTGCTGGATGCGCGGCAGGCCAGCTATGTCGCGCGGGCCGACGCGATCACGCTGGATCAGGTGCGCGCCTGGTCGCCGTGGCGGCGCATCCGCAACAACGCGCTGGCGCTGGCATCGCCGCTGTTGTGATCACAGGGGCAGGGCGGTCGTGTATTTCGTCTGGCGCAGCACGAAATGCGTCACCGTGCTGCGGATGATGCCCAGGGACAGCATCCGGCGCATCAGGAAATGTTCCAGCCCCTCGGGGTCGGCGGCCACGATCTTGAGTTGATAGTCGAAGGTGCCGGTGATGGTCGCGCATTCCATGATCTGCGCCTCGGTCTGCACGAAGCGGTCGAACCGCGCCAGCGTCGCCTCGGTATGGTCCAGCAGCGACACCTGGACATAGGCCAGCGCATGCAGCCCCGCCTTGGCCGGCGGCACCAGCGCCACCTGCCGGTCGATCACCCCGGTTTCCATCAGCCGCCGCAGCCGCCGCCACGCCGGGGAGGTCGACAGGCCCGCGGCATCGGCCAGCCCCTGGGTCGACAGGGTGGCATCCTGCTGCATCAGGCGCAGGATGCGGCGGTCGGCATCGTCCAGATCGGGCATGATGTTCCCCAGTATCGGCATCAGGCGGAATGATGTGCCGGCGAGGGTGCATCGGCAACCCAATTCGGCAAGGTTTTTCCTGTGTATCCGGTAATCTGGACCCATAGGGAGGACGTGCCATGCCGAAATCGACCGAATATGCCGCCAAGGTTGCCGATGACCAGGGCTTCATCGCCTATGATGCCGAAGAGGACGCCGTCTGGCGCGACCTGATGGCCCAGCAGCTGCCCGCCGTGCGGGCGCGGATGGCGTCGCCCTATCTGCGCGGTCTGGACCTGCTGGACCTGCCGCAGGACCGCGTGCCGCAATGCCCCGACGTGTCGGCCAAGCTGGGCGCGCTTACTGGGTGGCGGGTCGAACCGGTGCCGGCGCTGATCGGGTTCGGGCGGTTCTTCGGCATGCTGGCCGACCGGACGTTCCCGGCCGCCAGCTTCATCCGCAAGCGCAAGCATTTCAACTATATCGAAGAGCCGGACATCTTCCACGAGATCTTCGGCCACACGCCCCTGCTGACCGACCCGGCCTTTGCCGCCTTCAGCCAGGCCATCGGTGCGGCGGGCACCCGCTGCGACAAGGCCGACTATGCCTGGCTGATCCGCCTCTACTGGTTCTCGATCGAGTTCGGGCTGATGCGCGAGGATGGACAGCTGAAGGCCCTGGGGTCGGGGCTGGCCAGCTCGGTCACCGAATTGCCCTGGGCCATTTCGGGGCGGGCGGAACAGCGGCCCTTCGACGTGATCGACATCCTGCGCACGCCGTACCGGATCGATATCCACCAGCCGGTCTATTTCGTGATAGACGATCTGGACGACCTGTTCGCCGCGGCCCGCCGCGACCTGCTGGCCGACATTGCCCAGGCCCGCGCCCTGGGCCTGCACGCGCCGAAATATCCGCCCAAGACCGCCGCCTGAAAGGACCTACCCCATGACCACCTGCGATCTTGCCGCCCGCGACTGCGAACCCTGCAAGGGGGGCGTGGCCCCCCACGACCGCGCGACCGCCACAGCCATGCTGGCGCGGCTGACCGACTGGACCCTGTCGGACGATGCCACCGCCATCACCCGGCGCTTCACCTTCAAGGGCTTTGCCAAGGCGGTCGAGATGGCGAACCTGGCCGCCTGGCTGGGCAACAAGCAGGGGCACCATCCGACATCGCCTTTGGTTGGGGCTATTGCGCGGTGACTTTTACCACCCACGAGGCCGGGGGGCTGACCGACAACGACTTCATCTGCGCCGCGCGGCTGGACGCGCTGGTGGCCTGATCGGTACGCGTCAGGGTTGTCCGGCGGCCCGTCACGGTCTATCCCCGAACAAGGGAATCCAGCATACGGGCCGTGCCGCATGACAAACCGTCGCCTTGTCCAGGATGTCCGCCGCCAGACCGGGGGGCGCGTTCATGTCGCGCCATGAGACCAGCTGGCTGTCCCGCCGCAGGCGCGGCCACGCCGCCCGGCAATGGTCGCGGATGCTGAAATCCGTCACGCGCCGCGACGGCCCCGTCGATTCCGATCTGCGCGAGGAAGCCCGCGACCTGCACCGGGTGCTGTCCCGCCTGCTGCACACCGCCGATGCGCGCAGTGCCGGCAGCCGCGATTCCCTGTCGCGGATCGACCTGCCGGCGGGCACCGACTGGCGCTGGCGGCCCCAGATCCTGCAGGCGCGCAACGCCGCCCCCGCGCTGATCGCCCCCGACGACGGCAAGTGGCTGTCCCCCGAGGTGGCGCTGTTCCACGATTGCGCCGAGCGCGCGTTGATCCTGCGACAGGTGCGCAACCGCCGCGCCACCGACCTGTCCGATTACGGGCTGGCACTGGAGGTGATGGGCTTTTCCGGCAGCTTCCTGTCGTTTTCCCTGTCGCTGCCGCCCGAGGCGCTGCGCGATCTGGGCGGGCATCACATCATCCGGCTGGACGCCACGCTGCAGGCGGAGCGCCCCATCGCGGTCTATGCCCGGCTGAACGTCCAGCAGGGCCCGAACACCGAAACCATGCTGCGCAAGATGGGCGAACCGATCGAGGGCCGCCACTGCGACCGCATCGTGGAGTTCGACCTGGGCTATGCCAAGCTGTCCGCCCGGTCGGTCGAGAAGGCGTGGCTGGACCTGATCTTCGAGGCGCCCTTCATGAACGCGGTCGGCCTGCGCGACGTGATCCTGTCGCGCCATCCCCGCGCCCAGATCTGAGGATATCGCCATGCCGCATTTCGACAATCACGGGCTGAAGGGCGGCGTCTGGCAGGGGCACCTGTCAGGCGTCACCGCCCCGCCGCCCCGCGTGGTGCTGATCCAGCACGCCGAGATCCTGACCGATGCGCGACTGACCGCGGACGCGGCCGGCGGCTGGCGGGTCGAGGTCGACATCCCCGCGCAGGCCCTGTCGGACGGCATGCAGACGCTGCTGCTGAAGACCGCCGCCACAGGCCAGGACAGCGGCCCCGACGGGCATGTGCTGGCGCGGCTGTCGCTGCTGGCAGGCGATCCGCTGGACGAGGATCTGGCCGCCGAGATCGCGGCCCTGCGCGCCGAGCTGGAGCTGGTCAAGCGCGAACTGCGCCGGTTCGCCGCCGACCTGAAGGGGCGCTAGGCACCGTCACCCGGACGTCATGGTTCCTTGCGAAAAGCGGGGGGCGTGGCTATATCGCGGCTTCGCGACCCGCCCCCCGTGTTCCTTGACGTAAGGTTGACCATGACCCTGCCGCCGACGCCGCATTACCTGATCGACATGGCCCGTCTGCGCGCCAACATGGAGAAGGTCGCCTGGCTGCGCGAGGCGTCGGGCGCCAAGGCGCTGCTGGCGCTGAAGTGCTTTGCCACCTGGTCGGTCTTCGACCTGATGCGCGATTACATGGACGGCACGACGTCGTCGTCGCTCTACGAGCTGCGGTTGGGTCACGAGGAATTCGGCAAGGAGACCCACGCCTATTCCGTGGCCTGGGCCGACCACGAGATCGACGAGGCGGTGGGTTACGCCGACAAGATCATCTTCAACAGCCTGTCGCAGCTGGATCGCTTTGGCGACAAGGCCGCGGGCATCGCCACCGGCCTGCGCCTGAACCCGCGGTTTTCGACCAGCGGGTTCGACCTGGCCGACCCGGCGCGCCCCTTCTCCCGCCTGGGCGAGGGAGAGGTGTCGCGGCTGGAAAGCGCGCTGGACCGCATCAGCGGCGTGATGATCCATTACAACTGCGAGAACGGCGATTTCGACCTGTTCGACCGCCAGCTGACGCGCATCGAGGAAGAGTTCGGCGCGATCCTGCACCGCCTGGACTGGGTGTCCCTGGGCGGCGGCATCCATTTCACCGGCGAGGGCTATCCGCTGGACCGGCTGGCCGCACGCCTGCGCGCGTTCCAGGACCGGTTCGGCGTGCAGGCCTATCTGGAGCCCGGAGAGGCCAGCATCACCAACACCGCCACGCTGGAGGTCAGCGTGCTGGACATCATCGACACCGGCAAGCCCGTGGCGATCGTGGACAGCAGCACCGAGGCGCACATGCTGGACCTGCTGATCTATCGTCAGGACGCCCGCCTGCCGCAGGAGGGCGATCACCGCTATCAGATCGCGGGCAAGACCTGCCTGGCCGGCGACATCTTCGGAGAGGCGGGGTTCGACCGCCCCCTGCAGATCGGTGACCGGGTCAGCATCGCGGATGCCGCGGGCTATACGATGGTCAAGAAGAACTGGTTCAACGGCGTCGCCATGCCCTCGATCGCGATCCGCGACGAGGATGGAACGATCCGCACCGTCCGCAGCTTCGGCTATGACGAATTCAAAGGCAGCCTGTCCTAAGGCGACCCATCCTCTGCCACCTGAAGGAGACAGAATTGGCGAAGAAGAACGTGCTTATCATCGGTGCCGGTGGCGTGGCCCAGGTCACGGCGCACAAGGTCGCGCAATGGGCGGCGGAATTCGGCGATCTGCACATCGCGAACCGCACGCAGTCGCGTGCCGACGACATCATCGCATCCCTGCGCGACAAGGGCCACGAAATGGCCTGGACCAGCCATGCGCTGGACGCGATGGACGCCGATGCCGTCGAGGCGCTGATCCGGCAGGTCAAGGCGGACATCGTGATCAACGTGGGCACGGCCTTCATCAACATGACGGTGCTTGAGGGCTGCATCCGCGCAGGCGCCGCCTATATCGACACCGCCATCCATGAGGACCCGTCCAAGGTTTGCGAGACGCCGCCCTGGTACGGCAATTACGAATGGAAGCGCCGCGAGGACGTGGCCGCGGCGGGCATCACCGCCATTCTGGGCGCGGGCTTTGATCCGGGCGTCGTGAACGCCTATGCCCGTCTGGCCGAGGACGAGTATTTCGACAAGATCGACAGCATCGACATCGTGGATATCAACGCCGGATCGCACGGCCGCTGGTTCGCCACGAACTTCGACCCCGAGATCAACTTCCGCGAATTCACCGGCACGGTCTATTCGTGGCAAAAGGGCGCCTGGCAGGAGAACCGCATGTTCGAGGTGGGTCGCGAATGGGACCTGCCCGTGGTCGGCAAGCGCACCGCGTACCTGTCCGGCCACGATGAGGTCCACAGCCTGTCGGCACGGTACCCGGATGCCGACGTGCGGTTCTGGATGGGTTTTGGCGAACACTACATCAACGTGTTTACCGTCCTGCAGAAGCTGGGGCTGCTGTCCGAACAGCCGGTCAAGCTGGCCGATGGGACCGATGTCGTGCCGCTGAAACTGGTCAAGGCGGTGCTGCCCGATCCCGCCAGCCTGGCCCCGGATTACGAGGGCAAGACCTGCATCGGCGATCTGGTCCGCGGCACCCGCGACGGCAAGCCGGCCGAGGTGTTCATCTATAACGTCGCCGACCACAAGGAAGCGTTCGAGGAGGTGGGCAGCCAGGGCATCAGCTATACCGCGGGCGTGCCCCCGGTCGCCGCCGCCATCCTGGTCGCGCGCGGCCCGTGGGACGCCGGCAAGATGGCCAATGTCGAGGATCTGCCCGCGCGGCCGTTCCTGGAACTGCTGGGCGAGATGGGCCTGCCCACCCGCGTCATCGACGCGTCGGGCGACCATCCGGTCTGATCCAGGCCGATCCGGAATAACGTGAACGCGGCGGTTCGGAACATCCGGACCGCCGCTTGCGTTTGCGCAGCACATGGGCGCCACCTGCGTTGGGGAACGCGGCGCCGGTATCGGGGGTTCGACATGCCAGGTCCTGAAGGACATCTCTTTCCGCGCTTTTCGCAGCGCGCCGACAGCAAGGTTCCGGTACTGGCGAACTGGGCGGTCATCGGCATCTTTCTGGTCATGGCCTTCGGCGCGATCGCGGCGGGTCGCGATTTCCTGATGCCCGTGACCATGGCGATGCTGCTGTTCTTCGTCTTCACGCCCCTGCGCCGGTTTGCGGAACGCCGCGGCATTCCCGATGCCGCGACGGCGGCGGGGATCACGCTGTCGATCCTGCTGGCCGTGGGCGTCATCGCCTATGCCGCCAGCGGGCCGCTCAGCCGGGCGATGACCAACATGCCGATCATCAGCGCGCAGCTGGAGCAGAAATTCGACAGCGTCCGCGACAGCCTGGCCGACCTGCGCGATGCCGCGCAACGCATCGACGACGCCCAAAGCGCCGATCCCGGCCCCGAGGAACGCCCCGCGATCCGCATCCAGCAGGAGGGCCAGACGACTCTTGGGACCGTCATGCAGATGGCGCCGCTGCTGGTGGGACAGGTGCTGTTCACGCTGATCCTGCTGTTCTTCCTGATCGCGTCGGGCGACCTGCTGTATCTGAAGATCGTGCAGAGTTTCGACCGCATGCGCGACAAGCGCGGCGCTATCTGGCCCTGCGTCAGATCGAGGATTCGCTTGGCAATTATCTGGGCGCCATCACCATCATCAACGCGGGCCTTGGCCTGGCTGTCGGGTTGGCGATGTGGGCCTGGGGCATGCCCGGCGCGCTGCTGTTCGGGATCGGGGCGTTCCTGTTGAACTTCATCCCCTATCTGGGGGCGATCACCGGGGTCGTCATCTCCGGGATCGTCGCGCTGGTGGTGATGCCGGGGCTGTTCTGGCCGGCGATGGTGGCCGCGACCTATCTGGGGCTGACCTCGCTGGAGGGGCAGATCATCACGCCCTATTTCGTGTCGCGGCGGTTGCAGATGAACACCGTCGTGGTGTTTTTGGGCGTGGCGCTGTGGGCCTGGCTGTGGTCGGTGATCGGGATGATCATCGCGGTGCCGGTGCTGGTGGTCATTCGCGTTTTGGCAGAGCACATCCCCGGATGGGAAAAGTTCGGCAACTTCCTGGCGGGTGACGAACCCCCCGCCCTGACCGACGAGGACGAAGAGGAGGCCCGCGAACTGGTCGAGGCCGGCGCCGCGGCCGAGGACAGTCCCGCTGCCCGCGTCGTCACCGCCGAACTGCTTGCCGATCACGACGCCCGCGACGCGACATAGAAAAACGGGCCGGCGATTGCCGGCCCGTTTTCCATCGTCGTCAGCCGCGTGGTTCAGCCTGCGGGCAGGGTCGGCGCGATCTCGTTGACGGCGGCTTCGATCTGCTGGCAGGTCGCCTCGACCGTGCTGCCGCGCTCTTCGACGGCTTGGGCCAGCGACACCTCGGTTCCACCGACCGACACGGTCCCTTCGGCGCCCTTCTGTTCGGCGGCGCTGCCGACGGCGTCGTCACCCTCGGGCAGCAGCGCGACCAGCTGGCCCTGCGCCTCGACGGCCTCGGCGCCGGTAAAGCCCTGTTCCTGGCAGTACTGCAGGATGCCCAGCTGATTGCGCGCGGCCTCGTAGGTGACGCCGGGATCGGCGGGGGCGGCCTCTGCCGGGGCAGCGGCGTCCTGTGCGACGACAGCGGCGGGCAGCAGGCCCAGGCTCACGGCGAGTGCAATCTTGCGGATCATATCGTTTCCTTTTCTACATGCCCGGCAGAGTTCCGGGCGACGTCGGCGGGACGCTAGACCGCCATTTCCGAAATGACCCGACCCAGTGGCGATCCGGCGTAAAACCGGCGGGACCATGCCGGAACTGCCCGTTGTGGCCGGTGGAATTGGGCGGGTTCCAGCACAGGACGAAATTCCGCGATCACATCCGCACACGAAACCAACAGCGGCCGTCCGTGCCCGGCATAACGCCGACGTGATTGAACCGCTCCCCACGCTGCCCGTTGGGGTCCAGAGAGCGGCAGACGCCGCACAGTCAATGAACAGGAGATCACGATGACCAATCCGATCGCAGCCCTGAAACTGGGTGGCAAGGCCGCCGTTCTGGCCACGCTGATGGCCACCGCATCCTTTGCGCAGACCGCGACACCTGCCGACGGGATGACCACCATGGAAGAGGTTCAGTTCCCGACCCTCGACGGTTACGCGACCGACCAGGAGGTCATCGACAGCCTGTCCGCCCAAGGATACGAGAACGTCGCCGTCGTGCGCGGCGACGACACGCTGGTCGTCAGCGGTGAGCGCGGCGGCCTGCCTACCGAGCTGATCTTCAGTGCGACGGACGGCACGCTGGTTCTGGCCGACGGGATCGAGCCGGTGACCGACGACACGACCGCCGCCCCCGCAGATGCGCCCGTCGCCACCGACGCGTCGCCGTCCACGGATGGTGGAGAGCCTGCGTCGGAAACCCCGGCCGCCAGCAACTTCAGCGGTCAGGACCAGATGCCGCTGGACACACCGACCGCCTCGATCGAGGGTGACGAAACCGATCCGGTCGCGGAAACCATCCCTGCCGATGCCGCTGCCCCCACGCCGGAGGACGGCGATGCCGGTCAGGCAGCCGATGGCGGCGCCGAGACGGACGACAACGACAGCTGATCCGACCCTGTCGGACATCGGAAACGGCCGGGCCCAGTGCCCGGCCTTTTTCGTGGCATCAGGTGTCGTCGGGGTCGCGGGTCAGGCGGTCCAGTGCGGCGGACAGGGCGGCGGCGTCGGGACCCAGTTCGGCCAGCAAGCGGTCCTGAAACCCCTGCGCCACCTTCCCAAGGCGCTCCATCAACTGGCGTCCCTGCGGCGTCAGTTCCAGCGCGATCAGGCGGCGGTCGCCCGCATGGTCCGACTTGGCGACCAGACCCGCCTGTTCCAGCCGAGTCGCCGCGCGGCTGACCACCGACTTGTCCAGGCTGACGCGGGTGTGGATGTCGCGGACGCTGACCGCGCCGGAATGGTTCAGATGCGCCAGCACGCGCCATTCGGGAATCGTCAGCCCGGCCTCGGCCGCATAGAGGCGGGCAAAGCGGCGGCTGACCTGCTGCGCCGCGACGGCCAGGCGATAGGGCAGGAATTCGTCCAGGTGAAAGGCCATGGTCCCTCCGGTCAGGGTCAGATGGCCTGAAAGGCGGGGCGGGGGCAACCGCCCGTCACACCAGCCCCAGCAGCAGCGGCACCGCGATCAGGGCGGCCAGGGCTGCGGTCTGGACCAGCAGCATGGCGATGGCCGCCGCGCCCACCTGCGCCATGCGCGCCAGCGCGGTCTTCATGCCGACGGCGGCCACGGCCGCGACGAGCAGCGCGCGCGATAGCGTCGATGCGGCATCTGTGACGGGCAGCGGCACCAGATGCGCCGAATTCGCCGCCGCCAGCAGCAGGAACACCAGCACGAAACCCGGCAGCAGCGGGGGTCGCGCGGCCCCCGCAGGCGCGGCCCGGCGCAGGACCAGCGCCGCGATCAGCACAACCGGTGCCAGCAGGGTCACGCGGATCAGCTTGACCACGGTGGCGATGTCGCCGGTATCTTCGGACACGGAATAGCCCGCGCCCACGACCTGGGCCACGTCGTGGATCGTGGCGCCCAGGAACAGGCCGGTCTGATGGCCGTCCAGCCCCAAGCCCGCCGCCAGCATCGGATAGACGATCATGGCGACGGTCGACATCACCGTGACGGTGATCACGGTAAAGGACAGATCGCGTTCCGCGCTGTCGCGCGCCGGCAGGACCGAGGCGATGGCCATCGCCGCCGACGCCCCGCAGATCGCCACCGACCCGCCGGTCAGCAGGCCGAAGGCGCGGTCCTGACCCAGCCTGCGCGCCAGCGCGACCGACCCCAGGATCACCGCCGCGACCGACCCCGCGACCAGCGCCACGAAGGGCCAGCCGATCGCGGCCACCATGTCCAGCGACACCCGCAGGCCCAGCAGCGCCACCCCCGCCGCAGCAGGGCGCGGGCGGCAAAGTCGATGCCGGGACCGGCGCGATCGTCCTCGGCCAGGAAATGCAGCGGCATGCCCAGCAGGATCGCCATCAGCATCACCGGCACCCCGTAATGGCCGGACAGGAACTGTGCCGCCATGGCGACGGTGACGGCCAGCATCAGGCCGGGCGCAGGGCGCGCGCGCGGGCGGCAAGGGGGGTGTCGCTGCGGGTCATGGGGGTCCAGGGGGGCCGGGTCGCGGCCCCCGGCAGGGGTTACTGGATGTCGCGGGCGCGTTCCTCGGCCAGCGCGGTCTCGGCCTGGGCCACGGCCTCGCGGAAGCTGGCCAGGATCTCCTCGCCGCCATCGACATTGCCGGTGAACCAGTCATAGACCGGGGCCGCGGCCTCGGTGAAGGCTGCCTTTTCCTCGGCCGTGGGGACATAGACCTCGCCGCCGCCGGCGCGGAAATCCTCGTAGGCCGCGATGGACTTGCGCTTGGGCGAGGCGAACGTCGCCTGCTGCAGCTGGGCAAAGCCGTCGACGACGATGGCGCGCATGTCCTCGGGCATCTCCATGAAGCGCTCGTTCGACATCCACCACATCGCACCCATGTAGGCGTGCCCGTCCAGCGTCAGATATTGCAGCCCGGCTTCGGGGAAACGCATCGACATGATGTCGGTGATGCCGTTCGCGGTGCCCTCGACCACGTTGGTCTGCAGCGACGTGAACAGTTCGGCCCAGGGGATCGGCGTGGGCGACGCGTCCAGCGCGCGCACCAGCTCTTGCGGCAGGTCGGCCACCACGGTGCGCATCTTCAGGCCCGACAGGTCTGCGGGCGTCTGGATGCGGCGTTCGGTGTTGGCAAAGTTGCGCCAGCCGCCGGTGTTGCCGATGGTCATCAGCCGCAGCATGCCGCCCGAATCCTCCAGCGTCATGTCGCGCAGCTGGCGGGTGAAATCGCCGGTCAGGACCCGTTCGGCCACACGGTCGTCGGCCATGATATAGGGCAGGTCCAGCACCTGCAGATAGGGAAACAGCCCCGCCGCCCCGTCCGAGGTCGAGATGTAGACGTCGATCGACCCGTCGGCCACGCCCTGCAGGCATTCCGCGCCGTTGGAACACAGCTGCGTGCCCATGAAGATATCGACCGCGATGGCGCCGTTGGACGCCGCCTCGACATGGGACTTGAAGACCTGCAGGCCGTCGAAATCCTCGTCGTTCTCGTTGGAATTGGCCACGGCGCGCAGGGTATAGTCCTGGGCCATGACGGGGGTGGCCAGCGCCAGGGCGGCGGCGAGGGTCAGTGCGGGTTTCAGCATGGTATCCTCCCTTGGTGGTCTCAGTCCGCGAAGCCGGTCAGGCGCGGGATGGTCAGCGAAATGGCCGGGACATAGGTGATCAGGAAGATCACCAGAACCTCGACCAGCAGGAACGGCAGGATGGCGCGGGCGATGGTCATGACCTTTCGCCCGACACCGCGGACGCCACGAACAGCACCAGCCCCATGGGCGGCGTGGCCAGCCCCACCGTCAGGTTGACGCACATGATGATCGCGAAATGCACGCTGTCGACGCCCATGCCGGTGAAGACCGGCCCCAGGATCGGCGCCAGGATGATGATCGCGGGGCCCGCGTCCAGGAACATGCCGACGACGAACAGGAACAGGTTGATCATCAGCAGCAGGATCAGCGGATCGGCGGTCAGCGTCAGGATCCAGTCGGCCATCATCTGCGGCGTCTGCGACAGCGAGATCACCGTCTTGAACGACATCGCCGCCCCGACCAGCAGCAGCACCACGGCCGAGGTCAGGGCCGCGCGGCCCAGAACGTCCGGCAGTTCCGAGATGCGCATGGTGCGCAGCACGAACAGGCTGATGACCAGCGCATAGACGGCGGCGACGGCGGCGGCCTCGGTGGGCGTGAAGACGCCGCCCAGGATGCCGCCCAGGATGATGACCGGGGTCATCAGCGGAAAGAACGCCTTGAGGCTGGCCTGTCCGCGCTGGCCCCAGCTTTGGCGGGGCGCGGCGATCGGAAAGTCGTACCGGTCGGCCATGACCTTGACCGCGATCATCAGGCCCACGCCCACCAGGATGCCCGGCACGATGCCCGCCAGGAACAGCGCGGCGACGCTTTCGCCCATCACATAGGCATAGATGATCATGATCCCCGACGGCGGGATGATCGGCCCGATGACCGAACTGGCCGCGGTGATCGCGGCGGCAAAGCGGCGGGTATAGCCCTGCTTTTCCATCGCCGGGATCAGCATGGACCCAAGCGCCGAGGTGTCGGCCACGGCCGATCCCGACAGGCCCGCGAACAGCATCGACGACAGGATGTTCACATGCGCCAGGCCGCCGCGAAAATGGCCCATCAGGGCCTGGGCGAATTCGACCAGCCGCAGGGTGATTCCGCCGCGGTTCATCAGCTCTCCCGCCAGCATGAAGAACGGGATCGCCATCAGCGGAAAGCTGTCCATGCCGTTATACAGGTTGCGGTACAGCAGCGTCAGGTCGCGTTCCTGACCGTTCAGCATCAGCAGGATGCCCGGCGCGGCCAGCATCCCGAAGAACACCGGCAGGCCGATCAGCAGAAAGGTCAGGAACAGCGGCAGAAACAGGATCAGCATCACTCGGCCCCCCGCAGGCCCGCATCCAGCCCCTCGATCGGGGGCAGGTCGCGGGCGCCGCCCAGCTGCGCCAGGATGCGCAGGATCAATTCGACATTCACGGAAATCAGCAGCATCAGCCCGACCGGGATCGACGCCATCATCCAGGACCGCGGCACCCGGTACCAGTCGCTGAAATCAAGCGATGTGGGCAGGAACAGCGATGCACTGGCAAAGCGTCCGCCCAAGCCCGTGACCTCGCGCCAGCCGATCTGCACGGCGACGACAAGCACCACCAGCGACACGATCAGCAGGACCAGGTTCAGCAGCCGCGCGGGCGTGGCCGGCAGCATGGCGGGAAAGAAGTCGATGGCGACAAAGCCGCCGCGCCGGAACGCGGTCGGTGCCATCAGCCCGGTCATCCACAGCATGCAGAACCGCGCGCCTCGTCCGGCGAGGCCAGCGCGCTGTTGAACCCATAGCGGGCGATGACCTGCACGATGGTCACCACGACCATCAGGCCGATGGCCAGAATGCCCACCGCGCGTCCCGCGCGCAGCAGCTGTTCGTTGATCCGGGACAATGGCCGGACAAGGCGCGTCAGCAGGCGCATCTTGGGTGTCTCCTCCCCCGTTTCGTGACGGTGCCGGGCCTCCTCCTGCCCGGCGCCGCGGTCAGCCTTTGGCGATCCCGGCGATCTGGCCCCCGAAGAAGGCCAGCGGATCGCCCTCTGTGATCTGGGCGTGCAGGACGCGGCCGACGATGATCATGTGGTCGCCCGCCTCGTGCATGGCGAACAGGTCGCAATCGAACCGCGCCAGGCAGCGGTCCAGCACCGGCACGCCCTGCGCATTGGCGGTCAGGCCCGCATGGTCCAGCGCGTTGCGGTTGCGCGCGACGGTCCAGGCCAGATCGGCCTGATCGGCGGCCAGCACGTGGATGGCGAAATGGCGCGCCTGCGCAAAGACCGGAAAGCGGGAGCTGGCCAGCGCGGGCGACCACATCACCAGCGGCGGGTCCATCGAGATGGACGAGAAGCTGTTGGCGGTCATCGCCGCGCATCCGTCGTCGCTGGCGGCGGTCACCACCGTGACGCCGGTCGCGAAGCGGCCAAAGGCATCGCGCAGCAGCCGCCCGTTCTGCGGATCGGGGACAAAGCTGTGCGGGATCGGTCGCGTCATGGCACCTCTTGCCCAAGGGCTGCTTGGTAAAGGCGGAACCACTGCACGCGGTCCAGCCGGACCTTTTCGGCATCGGCGATCCGGGCGATCCGTGCAAGCGAATTGGTGCCCATGACCGGCATGATGATCGCGGGGTGGCGCAACAGGAACGCAACCGCCACCGCCGCGCGGTCAACGCCGAATTCCGCCGCCAGCGCGTCCAGTTCGGCGGCGACGGGTCCGTGGCCGGTCATCAGGCTGCCGCCGCCCAGGGGCGACCAGGCCATGACCGGGTCGCGGCGGCGCTGATGGAACGCCAGATCGCCATTGGTGAAGGGCTGGATCGCGGCCAGGGACACCTCGATCTGGTTGGTCACCAGCCGAGTCTGCATCGAGCCCTGCAGCAGTTCGACGTCCCAAGGGCGAAAGTTCGACACGCCCACGGCGCGGATTTTGCCCGCGGCCACCATCGCGTCCAGTGCCGCGCCGGTGTCGTCGGGGTCCATCAGCGGATCGGGGCGGTGGATCAGCAGCAGGTCGATCCGGTCGGTGCCCATGTCGCGCAGCGAGTTGTCCACGGACGCGTGGATGTGGTCGCCGGACGTGTCGTAATGCTTGCAGGCCGCATCGGCGTATTTGCCGATCGGCGCGATGATGTCGCATTTCGTGACGATCTCGATCCGGTCGCGCAGGCCGGGGCTGGCGCGCAGGGCGGCGCCCAGGATGCCTTCGGCGGTATAGGCGCCATAGATGTCGGCCTGGTCCATCGTGGTGATGCCCTGGTCCAGACAGGCCTCGATCTTGGCTTGGACATGGGCGGGGCTGGTATCGGCGTCGTCGCCGATCCGCCACATGCCATAGACCAGCCGCGACAGGGTCAGGTCGTCGGTCAGCGTCACACGGTTCATCTCAGCGCCTTTCGCCGGTGCCCAAGGGCGTTGCGGGGGTGGTGTCGGGCACGCGGCCCCAGACACGGTTCAACTTGCAGGTGTTCATCTGCGGCAGGACGCGGCTGCCGAAATGGCAGGCCTCGTTCTTGTGGGGATAGCCTGACAGGATGAAGGCGCGGATGCCCATGCGGCGCAGCTCCTCCAGCTTGGTCAGGACCTGGTCGGTCGACCCCACGATGGCCGCGCCGCAGCCCGACCGCGCCCGGCCCACGCCGGTCCACAGGTTGGGCTCGATATAGCCCTCCAGATCGGCCAGTTCCCGGTTGCGGGCCTGGCGGCTGACGCCGAGCGAACCTGCATCCAGCGCGCGTTCGCGGATCATCCGGCCTTGGTCATCGTCCAGTTGGCTGACCAGGTCGCGGGCGTATTCGCGGGCCTCGGCCTCGGTGTCGCGGACGATCACATGGGCGCGAAAGCCATAGTCCAGTGTGCGGCCATGCCGTTCGGCGGCGGCATGGGCGGCGCGCATGCGGTCGGCGATGTCCTCGGTCTTTTCGGGCCACATCAGATAGACGTCGCAATGCTGGCCGCACAGGTCCAGCGCGTCGGGGGAATAGCCGCCGAAATACAGCATCGGCCCGCCGGTCTGATAGGGCTGGACCGGATCGGTCGTCAGGCCGCTGAAATCATAGACCTGACCCTGATAGTTGATTTCGTCCTGGGTCCAGGCCTGCTTCAGGATCTCGACCACCTCGCGACTGCGCTGATAGCGAAAGGGGCTGGGCTCCTGCTGACCCGGAAAGTCGCTGCTGATGATGTTGACCGTCAGGCGGCCCTCCAGCATGTGGTCCAGCGTGGCGATGGTGCGGGCCAGCATGATCGGCTGCATCTCTCCGCAGCGGACGGCGGCCAGCATGTTGATGCGGTCGGTGATCGGCGCGCAGCCCGCGACAAAAGACAGCGTGTCCTGTCCGACCTGATAGCTGGACGGGCACAGGATGTTGCCGAAGCCCTGCTGTTCGGCGGTGCGCACGATGTCGGAACAATGCGCCCAGGACGATCGCAGCGACCCGTCGGGCACGCCCAGATGACGGTAATCGTCGGAACACAGCGCCGCGAACCAGGCGACCTCGACGGCATCCAGATCGGCAGAGGTGACGGGGACGACGGTCATGGTTTCCTCCCGGGACGGCGTCGGATTTCCCTTTGCATAGCGCCCCCCATCGTGTAAATCAATGGTGTATCAATTTGCCGGGGGACGGTCGTGGCAGGCGCAGGCGAACATCGGTCGGACGCATTGCCGATCCACCTGCAGATCACCGAGATGATGATTCGCGACATCGCCGCGGGTCGTCTGGTCGACGGTCAGAAGCTGCCCCCCGAACGCCAGATGGCCGAGGCGCACGACACCACCGTGCGCACCCTGCGCAAGGCGCTGGCCGAACTCGAGGCCCAGGGCCTGCTGGATCGCCGGCAGGGGTCGGGGAACTACATCCGCGCGGGCGAACCGACGCGGGCGGTCTATTCGATGTTCCGGCTGGAACATGCGCAGGGCGGGGGCGGGCTGCCGCGGGCGCGGCTGCTGTCGGTCGGATCGCACCCCAAGGACGCGGGCCAGCCCGCCTATGGCAGCGCCGATCACGGCACCCGGTTCCGGCGGCTGCGGTTTCTGGACGACACCCCCATCGCGGTCGAGGAGATCTGGCTGGACGGCGGCGCGGGCGCCATTCCCGCCGACATGGTCCAGGATTCGCTGTACCTGACCTACAAGCGGGCACTGAAGCTGTGGATCACCCGGGCCGAGGATCGTGTCGGCCTGGGCCTCGTGCCCGACTGGGCGCCGCCCGATTTCGCGCCCCGCCCCGGCACCACCACCGCCTTCATCCAGCGCCTGTCCTGGGCGCAGACCCAGGACGCGGTCGAATTTTCGCGCACTTGGTACGACACCGACCGCGCGCTGTACGTCCAGCGCCTCGTCTAAGGAGATTTCATGACCATGCAAGACAGCCGCGTGATCACCTATGGCGTTATCGGCTGCGGAATGATGGGGCAGGAACACCTGCGCAACATCGCCCTGCTGCCCGGCACCGCCATCGGCGCCATCTTCGAACCCGATGCGGCCATGCGCGCCCGCGCCGCGGCGCTGGCCCCGGGTGCGCGCATGGTCGACAGCGTGGCCGACCTGCTGGCGCATCCGGGGCTGGACTGCCTGCTGATCGCCAGCCCGAACCACCGCCATGTCGAACAGCTGCAGGCCGTGGCCGCGCACAGGCCGCTGCCGGTGCTGGTCGAAAAGCCGCTGTTCACCCAGGCCTCGGACGCGGCGGCGGTGGCAGAGCTGGCCGCACGGCACGCGGCGCCGGTCTGGGTCGCGATGGAATACCGCTACATGCCCCCCGTCGCCCGGCTGCTGGAGATGGCCCAGGAGGCGACCGGCGGCATCCGCATGCTGAGCATCCGCGAACACCGCTATCCCTTTCTGTCCAAGGTCGGGCAGTGGAACCGCTTCAACCGCTACAGCGGCGGGACGTTCGTGGAGAAATGCTGTCATTTCTTTGACCTGATGCGGCTGGCGCTGGGGTCGGATCCCGTCCGCGTCATGGCAACCGGCGGGCAGGCGCTGAACCACCTGGACGAGGTGCATGACGGCCAGACGCCCGACATCTTTGACCACGGCTATGTCGCGGTGGATTTCGCCGACGGCACCCGCGCATGCTGGAGCTGTGCATGTTCGCCGAAGGATCGCGCTGGCAGGAGGAGATCAGCGCCGTGGGCCCCCGCGGCAAGATCGAGGCCTTCGTGCCCGGTCCCACCCGCTTCTGGCCCGCGCATCTGGGCGATCCGCCGGTGGCGCAGGTCGTCGTGTCGCCACGCGAACCCCGCGGGCCGCAGGTCCACTTGATCCCCGTGGACCCGGCGCTGCTGGATGCGGGGGACCACAACGGGTCGACCTTCTATCAGCACCGGGGGTTCCTGGAGCTGGTGCGCGGCCAGCGCGCCCGCCCCGACGTCAGCGTCCAGGACGGCATCTGGGCGGTGCGCATGGGGCTGGCGGCCCAGACCGCGATGATCGAACGGCGCGTCGTCGAATTGTGACGCCCCGCACAGCGGATGTGCGGCCAAGGCAGTGCCGCGCATCCGCGAAACGCGCTATCAGGGGGGAAATCCGCATCGAAGGCCCCCCATGCGCCACAACACCAAAGCCAGCTATGGCAGCGTCGCCCGCAGCCTGCACTGGCTGACCGCCCTGATCATCCTGTCCAACATCGGCCTTGGCCTGTGGGCCGAACGCATCCCGCTGGAGCAGATGGCCCTCAAGGTGCAGGTGTTCTCGTTTCACAAGACGCTGGGCCTTGCGGCGCTGGTCGTGGCGCTGGCGCGCATCGGCTGGGCGCTGACCCAGACCCGCCCGGCGCCCGTCCACCCCGAACGCCGGCTGGAGACGCTGCTGGCCGAGGCGGTGCATTGGACGCTGTACGGGTCGATGGTGCTGGTGCCGGTGACCGGCTGGGTCGAACACGCTGCGACCGACGGCTTTGCGCCTATCCTGTGGCCCTTGGGGCAGGGGCTGCCGCTGGTGCCGAAATCGCCCGCCCTGGCGATGGTCATGGCCGAGGTGCACCATGTCTTCGCGTTCCTGCTGATCGGGTCGGTGGTCCTGCATGTGGCGGGCGCGGTGAAACACGTAGTGATCGACCGCGACGGGGTGCTGGGCCGCATGACGCGGGGGGTGCCCGCGGGCCGGGGCATCGCTGCGCGCCACGCGCTGCCGGCGCTGGTCGCGGTGGCGGTGTTCGGGGCGGGGGCGGCCTATGCGCTGGCCACCGCGCCGCGCGACGCGGCGCCCGTGGCCACGCTGGAACAGGCGGCATCCGAATGGCAGGTCACCGATGGGCAGCTGGGCTTTGCCGTGCGCCAGATGGGATCGGCCGTGACCGGCAGCTTTGCCGACTGGACGGCGGCGATCGCGTTCGACCCCGACAGTGGCGCGGGACAGGTCACCGTGACCATCAACATGGACAGCGTGACCATCGGCACCGTCACCGACCAGGCCAAGGGGGCCGCGTTCTTTGACGTCGCCGCCCACCCCACCGCCGTCTTCGAAGGGACGATCCGCCCCGACGGCGACGGCTATGTCGCCGAAGGCCCGCTGCGCCTGCGCGATCAGCAGATGCCCGTCACGCTGCCCTTTGATCTGACCATCACCGACGGCCTCGCCACGATGCAGGGCCAGGCCGTGATGGACCGCCGCGACTGGCAGGTGGGGGCGGGATATGCCGACGAAAGCACCGTGGGGTTCCAGGTGGACCTGACCGTCGCGCTGACCGCCACACGGTGATGTGCGCTGGCTGACAGGCCCTGTTCGCGCATCGCTAGTTGCCCCACGGGCCGCTTCCAAGGATGGTGCCCCCATAACAAACGGAGATTCCGATGCTGAAAACGACTGCCCTGACCGCCGCTTTCGCCCTTGTCGCCGGTGCCGCCCTGGCCGCGCCCGAAACCTACAGCCTGGACACCTCGCACAGCCAGATCGTGTTCGACTATAACCACCTGGGCTTCTCGACCACGACGGGCATGTTCGGCGACATCACCGGCACGATCACGTTCGACGCCGAAGACCCGGCCGCATCCTCGGTCGAGGCCACGTTCCCCGTCGCCTCGCTGATGACCGGTTTCGCCGGCCGTGACGAACACTTCCTGTCGCCCGACTTCTTCGGCGCCGAGGGTGCCGCCCCCGAGGTGACCTTCGTGTCCACCGGGATCGAGGTCACCGGCGACACCACCGCGATGATCACCGGCGACCTGACCCTGAACGGCGTGACCAAGGAAGTCGTGCTGGACACCACGCTGAACCAGCAGGGCACCCACCCGATGGAGAACAAGCCGTGGCTGGGCTTCGACGCGACGACCACCCTGCTGCGCAGCGACTTCAACGCCGGCATGTTCGCCCCCGCCGTGTCCGACGAGGTCGAGGTCCGCATCTCGGTCGAGGCGATGCCCGCCGAGTGATCGCCGTTCCGGAATGACGACAGGGGCCCGTGGCATCGCCGCGGGCCCTTTCGCATATCGCAAACCCGATAGCCGGAATGCGGGCTTCGTGCTTCACTGATTCGTTAGAATCAACCCCGGCACAGGAGATCCCGCATGACCATCAAGTTCGTTCTTGTCCTGCTGGCGGCCCTGCCGCTGGCTGCCTGCATGGAGGATGTCGGCGACGACGTCGCGGTCATCGGCGGCGACCTGACCGGCCCCGCCGCCACCGCCTGCCGCGCGGCCATCGCGGCCCAGGTCGGCAAAAGCCAGTCCGATGTCGCCGTCTTCGACGTGGCCGAATCCGAGGCCGGGATCGGCGTGCAGGCGACCGTCGCCGGGGCCGAGGCACCCTGGGCCTGCCAGACCGACGCCGCCTTTCGGGTGCAGGGGGTGATGTATACCGGCAGCGAGGGGGCCCTGTGATGATCGTGCGCGCCCTGATCCTGTCAGGCGTCGCCCTGACCCTGGCCGCCCCGGCCCTGCGCGCGGAAATCGTGGCGCAGCCCCAGCTTGCGCAATTCTGCACCGGTCAGGCGGCGGAACGGTTGGGCACGCGCCCGGCGGGCCTGATGACCCTTCCTGTCGAGCGCAACCACGGCATCTTTACCGTCTATGGCCAGACGGACAGTGCCGATCCGGTGCTGTTCTCCTGCAGCTTCGATTCGGCGGGTCGGTTTCTGGAGCTGGAGGTGCAGGAACCCCATGACCACGGCGACCACGCCACGGGTCAGCATCAGGCCGGTGTTGGCAAGTGCCTGCAGATGGTCGGCGTCCCGGCGGCGGTCGAACAGGTCAGCGCCCTGCGCCCAGGCTTTGCCGAGGTGATCATCAAGGACCAGAACAGCCCCCGCCGCGTGGCCTGCACCGTCCGCGACGACGGCAGCCAGATCGAGGACTGGGTCGAGATGAACTGACCGGCCCACCGATGGGGATATTCATGTCTTTGGGGGATGACTGGTAGCGGAGGAGGGACTCGAACCCCCGACACGCGGATTATGATTCCGCTGCTCTAACCAACTGAGCTACTCCGCCACGAGTAGCGGCGATCTAAGGGACTGGCGCAGGGCCGTCAAGCGGGTTTTGCCAAAAAGCGCGCCGGACGGCGAACCGGGCAGGCCGCGCTAGATCTGCAGGCCCGCGCAGCGTGCGGTGTTGCGGATATGCTCGCGCATCTGCGCCTGCGCCGCGTCGGGGTCGCGGCGTTCCAGCGCGGTCAGGATCGCGCGGTGTTCGGCGATGGACTGCGCCATGCGGTCGGGGTCCGTGTTCGGGATCGGCTGGCGCTGCGTTTCGGTCAGCAGCTGACTGACGGTGCTGTACAGCGTGGCCAGCATCCGGTTCGGACAGGCCTGCGCAATGCCTTGGTGCAGGGCCAGATCCGCGTCTACATGGGCGACCAGATCGCCCTGCGCCCAGGCCTGTTCGAACTGGGCGGCGGCGGCTTGCAGGCGGGCCAGCGCGTCGGGCGTGATGGCGGTGGCGGCCAGCCGGGCCAGCTCTCCCTCGATCAGCAGGCGGGTCTGGAACACCTCGCGCAGATCGTGGGCGTCGTCATAGCGCCAGGTCGTCTGCGCGGGCCGCGTGGCCGGGTCCATCACGAAGGTCCCCCGCGCGGGCAGCGTCTGGACAAGCCCCAACGTCTCCAGCGTCAGCAGGGCCTCGCGCAGCGACGGGCGCGACACGTTCAGCTGTTCCGACAGCGCCCGCTGCGACGGCAGCTTTTGCCCCGCCTTGAGTTCGCCCGACCGGATCATCTCCTGCAGCCGACGCGCGATCGTCTGCGTCACTGGCCCCTTGTCCCACATCACCCGCGCATTGCCCTTTCCGTTGGCACCCGATCCGGCATCCATCTGCACAGGAACCACGGCCATTGCAAACCGGATCGGCCCGTGGCTTGATAATGGTCAGACCGGTTAGTCCGGTCAATCCAGAATCATAAAGACGGGGAGATGATCATGCACGGAAAAACGATGCGCGGCACGGCAATGGCACTGGTGCTGCTGGCCGGTTCGGCCCTTGCCGCCTCGGCACAGGACACGCTGACGGTGGGTGCCAACATCGGCAACGTCCCGTGGGAGTTCCAGGACGACGCCGGAGAGTTCGTGGGCTTCGAGATCGACCTGGTCGCCGCCGTGGCCGAGCGCATGGGCGCCGAGGTCGAGACGGTGAACATCCCCTTCAACGGGCTGTTCTCTGCCGTGCAGTCGGGTCGGATCGACATCGCGACCAGTTCCATCACCATCACCGACGAACGCCTGGAATCGGTGACCTTTGCCCAGCCCTATTACGACAGCGACCAGTCGCTGACCGCCCTGGCCGAGGGGCCGAAATCGCTGGCCGAGATGGAGGGCAAGGTCGTCGGCGTCGACACCGGGTCGACCGGCGACATGTGGGCGACCGAGAACCAGGCCGAATACGGGTTCGCCGACATCCGCCGCTATGAGGGTCTGGCGCCCGCGATGCTGGACCTGCAGGCGGGGCGGATCGACGGGTACGTGTCGGACATCCCGGCGCTGCAGTACTACGTCAAGGACAAGCCGCAGCTGGCCGTCGTGGAACGCATCCCGACCGGAGAGAAATACTCGATGATGTTCGCCAAGGACGCCGAGCTGGCGACCGAGGTCAACACCGTGCTGGACGCGCTGAAGACCGAAGGCGTGGTGGCCGAACTGCACGAAAAATGGTTCGGCGTCGCCCCCGATGCGGCGTCGTCCACCGCCACCGTCCTGCCGATGCCGTCGCTGGATTGATCCGACGCCCGGGTCCGGGCCTGTCCCGGACCCGAAAGGATGCACATGGATATTTTCGACACCTTCCTGAACGCCGAGGTGATGCGGCGCACCTTTCCCATGCTGCTGCAGGGTCTGTGGATCACGCTGCAGCTGGGGGCGGCCAGCATCGTCGCGGGGCTGATGCTGGGCCTGGGGCTGGCGATGGCGCGGCTGTACGGGCCCGGCCCGGTCCGGTTCGTCACGCGGCTGTATATCGACATCTTCCGGTCGATCCCGCTGCTGGTGCTGCTGATCATCGTCTATTACGCGCTGCCTTTCGTGGGCCTGCGCCTGTCGCCCTTCATGTCCGCGATGAGCGCGCTGACGCTGGTATCGGGCGCCTACACCGCCGAGATCTTTCGCGCGGGCATCGAGGCGATCCCCAAGGGCCAGTTCGAGGCGTCCGCCGCCCTGGGCCTGAACGGTCGCCAGACGATGGCCGACGTGATCCTGCCGCAGGCGGTGCGGATCGTCATTCCGCCGTTGACGAACAATTCGATCAACGTGGTCAAGGACACCGCGCTGGCATCCGTCGTCGCCATGCCCGACCTGCTCAAGCAGGCGACGCAGGCGCAGGCGCTGGCGGCGAACCCCACGCCGCTGATCGTCGCGGCGGTGATCTATATCGCGTTCCTGTGGCCGTTGGTGGCACTGGTGTCGCGCATGGAACGCCGCTTTGCGGCCCGGAGGCGCTGAAATGGCGGGCTTTGTCAGCATCCGCAACCTGCGGAAATCTTATGGCACGTTCGAGGCGTTGCGCGGCATCGACCTGGACGTCGCCAAGGGCGAGGTGGTGTGCATCATCGGCCCGTCGGGGTCGGGGAAATCGACCCTGATCCGCTGCATCAACCGGCTTGAGGGGTTCGACCCCGCCAGCGAGATCCGCGTGGACGGCACCCCCGTCACCACCGGCCGCGCGCTGGCCAAGGTGCGGGCCGAGGTCGGGATGGTGTTCCAGTCCTTCAACCTGTTCCCGCATCTGACCGTGCGCGAAAACGTCATGCTGGCCCCGCGCCGCGTGCGCCGCACGACGCGGGCCGATGCCGCGGCCCAGGCCGACCGTCTGTTGGCCCGCGTGGGCATCGGCAATCAGGCCGACAAGTACCCCGAGCATCTGTCGGGCGGCCAGCAGCAGCGCGTGGCCATCGCCCGGGCGCTTGCGATGGAGCCGCAGGTGATGCTGTTCGATGAGCCGACCAGCGCGCTGGACCCCGAGATGGTGGGCGAAGTGCTGGACGTCATGCGCGATCTGGCCCGCACCGGCGTCACCATGATCGTCGTCACCCACGAGATGGGCTTTGCCTCTCAGGTGGCCGACCGCGTCATCTTCATGGATGCGGGCCAGATCGTCGAACAGGGACCGCCCGCGCAGGTGCTGTCCGACCCCCAAGAACCACGCACGCGCAACTTTCTGGGCGCCGTGCTGAACCACTGAAGGACCACCCCGATGACACAGCTGGACATGGCCTATGTGCAGTCCCAATTCCCCGGCCTGACGCAGGACTGGGTGTTCTTCGACAACGCGGGCGGCGCGCAGATCGCGCGTCCCGCGCTGGACCGCATGGTCGAGTTCCTGACCCATCGCAACGTCCAGATCGGCGGCAGCTATGCCGTGTCGCAGGCGGCGGCTGACGCGCTGATGGCGGGCCGTCGGGCTGCCGCGACCCTGGTTAATGCCGCCCGCCCCGAAGAGATCGTGTTCGGCCCCTCGACCACGGTGCTGATGGGCAACCTGATGCAGGCCATGCGCCGTCAGTTCGCCCCGGGCGACGAGGTCATCGTCACCATGGCCGATCACGAGAGCAATATCGGCCCCTGGACCCGGCTGGAGGAGTTCGGCGTCACCCTCAAGGTCTGGCCGCTGAACGCGGACACGATGGACCTGCAGCTGGCCGATCTGGCCCCGCTGATGACCGACCGCACCCGGCTGGTCTGCGTGACGCATGTGTCGAACATTCTGGGACAGGTGCATCCCATCGCGGATTTCGCGCGGTTCGTCCATGACCATGCGCGCGGATCTGCGTCGATGCGGTCGCCTATGCGCCCCACCGGCTGATCGACGTGCGGGCTTGGGATGTCGATTACTATGTCTTCAGCCTGTACAAGGCTTACGGCCCGCACGGCGCGCTGATGTACGGCAAATACGACCTGCTGGCCGAACTGGACGGGCTGTACCATTACTTCTACGGCAAGGATAAGGTTTCGGCCAAGCTGGAGCCCGGCAATCCCAGCTATGAGATGGCCTATGCAACCGACGGCATCCTTGAATACCTGACCAACCTGGCCCGCCATCACGGCGCCACGGGCGACGACCGCGCCCTGCTGGTCGCCGCGTTCGACCTGATCACCGCGCAGGAGGATGCACTGACCGACCGCCTGCTGGCCTGGCTGTCGGCGCGCAACGATTGCCGCGTCATGGGCCAGACGGTCAACCGCGACAGCACTCGCGTGCCCACCATCGCGTTCAAGTTCGACGGCATCGATTCCGGTACGGTGGCCCGCGCGATGGACGATCACGGCATCGCCATGCGGTTCGGCGATTTCCATTCCCGCCGCCTGGTCGAGCATCTGGGCGAGGATCAGGACGGCGGCGTGTTGCGCGTGTCTATGGTCCATTACAACACGCTGGATCAGGTCGACCGCCTGACCGACGCGCTGGCCCGGATCGTCGCATGAGCCCGCTGGATCTGGTCATCGCGGGCGGCACGGTCGTCACCGCCGCCGACAGCTATGCCGCCGATATCGGCATCCGGGACGGGCGCATCGCGCAGATCGGGCACGATCTGACCGGGGCCGACCGGATCGACGCGACGGGGCTGCTGGTCCTGCCCGGCGGGATCGACGCGCATGTGCATCTGGACCAGCCGACCTCGGACGGCACGACCATGGCGGACGATTTCGCCAGCGGCACCCGGTCGGCGGCGGCAGGGGGCAACACGACCGTGCTGCCCTTTGCGCTGCAGATCCGGGGCCAGTCGCTGCGCGCCTGTGTCGAGGAGTATCACCGCAAGGCGAAGGGCAAGTGTCACACCGACGTGTCGTTCCACCTGATCGTCAGCGATCCCACCCCTCAGGTGCTGGGGCAGGAGCTGCCGGCGCTGGTGCGCGACGGGTATACCTCGTTCAAGGTCTTCATGACCTATGACGACCTGGTGCTGAACGACGCCCAGATCCTGGACGTGTTCGAGGTGGCGCGCCGCGAACGTGCGCTGGTCATGGTCCATGCCGAGGGGCATGACGCCATCCGCCACCTGACCCGCCGGCTGGAGGCCGAGGGCCGCACCGCGCCGTATTACCACGGCCAGGCCCATGCCCAGATCGCCGAACGCGAGGCCACCCACCGCGCCATCAGCCACGCCCAGTTGATCGACGTGCCCGTGGTGATCGTCCACGTGTCGGGCCGCGACCCGATGGAGCAGATCCAGTGGGCCCGCGCCCGCGGCCTCAAGGTTCATGCCGAGACCTGCCCCCAATACATTGCCCTGACCGCCGACGACCTGCGCGGGCTGAACATGGATTTCGACGGCGCGAAATACGTCTGTTCGCCCCCGCCGCGCGATGCGGACAGCCAGGCGGCGATCTGGCAGGGGTTGCGGGACGGGACATTCTACATCTTTTCGTCCGACCATTGCCCGTTCCGCATCGACGCCACCGGCAAGGACACGCCCCGCGCGCGTTCCTCGTTCAAATACGTGCCGAACGGCATTCCGGGGGTCGAAACCCGCCTGCCGATCCTGTTTTCCGAAGGCGTCGGCAAGGGCCGGATCAGCCTGCAACGCTTTGTGGCGCTGACATCGACCAATCCGGCAAGGCTGTACGGGCTGTACCCACAGAAGGGCAGCATCGCCATCGGCGCGGATGCCGACCTGGCGCTGTGGGACCCGACCCTGACCCGGCCCATCCGGCAGGCCGACCTGAACCACGGCTGCGACTACACGCCCTACGAGGGGATGGAGATCACCGGCTGGCCGGTCCGCACCCTGCTGCGGGGCCGGACCATCGCGCAGGACTGCGTCCCGGTGGGCGATCCCACCGGGGGGCACCTGTCGCGCGGCACCAGCGAGGCGTTCGCCTAGACGTCGAAGTTGCTGGGCAGCACGATCATGTCGCGAATGGTCACGTTGCGCGGGCGGGTCAGCATGTACATCATCGCGTCCGCGACCTCGACCGGTTCGATCAGGGCGCCCGCGTCCTTCATGCGCTGCAGGCGTTCCGGCTCCCAGTCCGACAGCAGCGCCGAGATGACCGGTCCGGGCGACACCTGCCCCACGCGGATCCCGTGCCCCATCAGCTGGCGCCGCATGGTCTGCACGAAGCAGGTCACGGCCCATTTGGACGCGGTATAGACCGGCTCGACATGGATCGGGGCGTGCCCGGCGATGGAACTGGTGACGATGATGTCGCCCGTGCCGCGTCCGATCATGTGGGGGGCCACCGCATGGACGTTCTTCATCACCGCGTTGACGTTCAGGTTCAGCATGCGGTCGATGGCGGCCGGGTTGGTGTCGACCAGGTCGCCGCCGATATAGCTGCCGGCGTTGCACAGCATGATGTCGATCCGGCCCACCTTGGACAGGATGTCGGGCACCATCGCGTTGCAGCTGTCCGCGTCCAGCAGGTCGGTGACCTGGGCTGTCGCATCGCCGCCCAGGTCGCGCGTCAGGGCGTCCAGCGCATCGGCATTGCGGTCGACCAGCACCACGCGGGCGCCCGCATCCAGCAGCGCGCGCGTGGCGGCCAGCCCGATGCCCGATGCGGCCCCGGTGATCGCGGCAACCTTGCCGTGCAGGTCTTGGGACATGGTATTCTCCTTGGGATGGTATTCGGTCAGACGGCCAGAAAGCCGCCGTCGAGGGGCAGGACCGCCCCGGTGATCAGGCCCGCGTCGTCCGACAGCAGCAGGGCGATGGCGCGGGCCACGTCGTCGGCCTCGGCAAAGCGGCCCATCGGGTGGCGGGCCATCATCGGGTCGCGCCTGGCCGGCGCGCTCCAGGCGGCGGCGGCCAGTTCGGTCAGGGTGACGGTGGGGCGATGGCCACGGCGCGGATGCCGTGCGGGCCCAGTTCGCGCGCCATGACGCGGGTCGCGCCCTCCAGCCCGGCCTTGGAGGCGGCATAGGCGATGTGGTCGGGAAACCCGCGATGGCCGGCGATGCTGGTGACGTTGACGATGGCCCCGCCGCCGCCCGCAGCGATCCGGGCACGCGCGAATTCCTGCGCGCAGATCAGCGCGCTGCGCAGGTTGATGTCCATCACCGCGTCATAGCCTGCATCGGTCAGATCCAGCAGGCTTTCCAGCACGTTGGTGCCCGCACAGTTGACCAGGTAATCGCAGGTCCCGGCCTGGGCCATCGCGTCGCGCGCCGCCGCCGGGTCGGCAAGGTCCGCAACGATGGCGCGGGCGTCCAGGCTGTCCAGGTCGGACTGCGTGCGGCTGATGGCGGTGACCCGCGCGCCGCGTCGGGCCAGCAGGATCGCGGTGGCCCGGCCAATGCCCTTGCCCGCGCCGGTGATGATGACGGATCTATCCGTGAAGGGCATCGTGGTCTCCTCTCAATGCGGCGTCGATGTCGCCGCGCAGGTCGCGGGCGGTGGCCTGAAGCGTCAGGAACGCCCGGTAACGCGCGGCATGCAGCCGCTGGTTGTCGGGGTCGGGGTGATGGGTGGTCAGGACGCGCGACATGGCGGGCATGGCCGATGCCAGGTCGGGGAACACCCCGCCCGCGACCGCGCCCAGCATGGCCGCGCCCAGCAGGACGGGTTCATCCGTCGCCGCGGCGTCCACGGGCAGGCCGGTCGCATCGGCCAGCAGTTGGCGGATGCGCGGATGGCGGCCTGCGCCGCCGCTGATGGCGATGCGCGCGACCGGCGCGCCGTGGGCGGCCTGCGTGGCGACGATCTGGCGCAGGCCGTAACCCAACCCGCAGATCCCCGCGACGTACAGCGCGACCAGCGACATTTGGTCCGTCTCCATCCCCTGGCCGCTGACGATGGCGCGGGCATGGGGGTCGGCAAAGGGCGCGCGGTTGCCCAGGAATTCGGGCACCACATGCAGGTGGGCTGCCTGCCGCACGGCCTCCGGGGCGGCCTGGTCCGCCAGCCATTCGGGCAGGGACTGGCCCTGTGCGCGCGCGGTCTGGACAGCTTGGTCATGGGCGGGGTGCAGGCGCAGCAGATGGTCGATGGCGGCGCCCGCGACCGACTGCCCGCCCTCGTTCAGCCACATGCCGGGCACCATGGCTGAAAAGTATGGCCCCCACACGCCCGGAACAAACGCCGGTTCCCGCGTCGTGGTCATGGTGCAGGATGATGTGCCGAAGACATAGCCCACCGTGTCCACCGGATCGCCCATCGCGGCCACGGTGCCGACGCCGCCCGCATGCGCGTCGATCAGCCCGGCGCCGACCGCGATGCCCGCGCGCAGGCCCATGGCACGCGCGGCATCGGCGGTCAGGCCCGCGCCCAACGGCGTGGCGGGCGGCACGACCTGGGTGCCGATGCGGGCGAACCCTTCGTCCGCCAGCACGCCCAGGCCGATGGCGTGGAAGTAATCCGCGTCCCATCGGCCTCATGCGCCAGATAGGTCCATTTGCAGGTCACCGTGCAGGTCGACCGCGCGGTGCTGTCCGTGGCCTTCCAGGTCAGGAAATCGGTCAGGTCGAAGAAATGGCGCGCCGCGTCAAAGACCTGGGGCCGGTTCTCGCGCAGCCACAGCAGCTTGGGCGTCTCCATCTCGGGAGAGATGCGGCCGCCGACATAGCGCAGGACGTCGTGCCCGCCCGCGTTGATGCGGGCCGCCTGATCGACCGCGCGGTGGTCCATCCAGACGATGATGTCGCGGTCCGGATGGGCGGGGTCGCCCACGCCCAGGGGTGTGTCGCCCACCACCACCAGCGAACAGGTGGCGTCGAAGCCGATGCCCGCCACGTGGGCCGGCTCGATCCCCGCCTGCGCCACGGCGGCGCGGGTCGCGGTGCAGACCGCGTCCCAGACCTGCGCGCTGGACTGTTCGGCGATCACCCCGTCGGGGCGGTGCATGGCGATGTCGCTTTTCCCGGTGCCAAGCGCCGCGCCCGTGGCGTCAAAGACCCCCGCCCGCGCCGATCCGGTACCGACATCGATGCCGATCAGATACCGCTCCATCAGCGCCATTCCCGGCCGATATAGATCGCCAGCAGGATGATCAGGCCCTTGATGACGTCCTGCATGTAGGGGTTGATGCCCACCAGGTTCAGGCCGTTGTTCAGGATGCCCAGCAGCACCGCGCCGATCAGCGTGCCCAGGATCAGCCCGCGCCCGCCCGCGATGGCGTGCCGCCCAGGACGACGGCGGCGATGGCGTCCAGCTCGAAGCCCACACCGGCGTTGGGCTGGCCGCTCATCAGGCGGCCGGTCAGCACGATGGCGGCCAGCGACGCGGTCAGCCCGGAAATGCCATAGACCGCCAGCTTGACCCGCCGGGTGCGCACGCCCGACAGGCGGGCGGCGGTCTCGTTTCCGCCGATGGCATAGACGTGGCGGCCAAAGGGCGTGCGCTGCAGCAGCACCCAGGCCAGCGCATAGACGATGACCATGATGATCACCGGCACGGGGATGATGCCCACGCGGCCCACGCCGAACCACGACACCCAAGACGGCAGCCCGCTGATCGGATAGCCGCCCGAATAGATCAGCCCCAGCCCGCGGGCGATGCCCATCGTGGCCAGCGTCACGATGATCGCGGGCATCTTGCCCCAAGCGACCAGCGCGCCGTTGAACAGGCCCAGCCCCAGCCCGACCAGCAGCGCCGCGGCGATGCCCACGCCGCCCGGCAGGCCCATGTTGACCATGATCCCCGCCGCGACCGTGCCTGCCAGCGCCATGACCGCGCCCACCGACAGGTCGATCCCGCCGGTCAGGATGACGAAGGTCATGCCCACCGCCAGGATGCCCACGACCGACACCTGCCGTAGCACGTTCAGGATGTTGTTCACGGTGAAGAAGTTGTCGCTGGCGAAGGCCATCAGGACCGACACCACGATCAGCCCGACCAGAGGCAACGCCAGCGGCGAATGCAGCAGCCAGTCGAAGGCGCGATGCCTGGCGGTGTTTGCGTCATGCGACATGGTGGACCTTTCCCGTGGTTGCGTGTGTCATGATCCGTTCCGAGGTGATGGCGTCCCCCTCGACCGTCGCGACGATGCCGCCGGACCGAAAGACGCAGACCCGGTCGGCCATGCCGATGATTTCCGGCAGTCTGACGAGATCATGATGATGGCGTATCCCTGCGCCGTGAACTGGCGCATCAGTTGATAGATTTCGGCCTTGGCGCCGACATCGATGCCGCGCGTGGGTTCGTCAAAGATCAGGACCCGCATCTGGTGGTTCAGCCAGCGGGCGATGACGACCTTTTGCTGGTTGCCGCCCGA